>JAJRQT010000071.1 GCA_024280115.1 Bacteroidota bacterium
TAGTCTGACATTGCAAAGCTAAAGAAGATTTTAAAATATGATTATTTTTAGAAAAATAACAGCCTCCTTTTTGTCCACTTGAACCAATCGACTCTAAAATAGCCTACTTTTTGTCCATTATACCAGAATGTTTGTCCATTTTCAGGTAAAAAAAGAATATCGATTAACGAACAATTGAATGTTGAATTTAGAACTAATAACTCCACTCCGCCTTGGCTTGTGCCTTCACAGGCCAAAATTAATGTATTGTATAATGGTCTGTGGAGCCACAGACCATGGAATCATCGAAATATTAATTATTAATCAAAGGCTTCCTTCCAGCCAGACAAGCTCTCCTATTCCCTGAAAGAGCAATTACCAAATTTATGATGAAACTCCCGCAATGAAATATTCCCTGTTAAGACGGGCAATATTAGATAGATCAATCCCTTTGGGACACTCTGCTGAACATGCTCCGGTATTTGTACATGCACCAAATCCTTCCTTATCCATCTGATCTACCATAGCAAGAGCTCTTTTCTTTCTTTCAACATGACCTTGCGGTAACAGGGCAAGCTGTGATATCTTTGCACTAACAAACAGCATTGCCGAGGCGTTTTTGCAAGCGGCCACACATGCCCCACAACCAATACATGACGCAGCATCCATAGCTAAATCAGAATTTTCCTTTGAAATAGGAATCGCATTGGCATCCTGAACTGCCCCTGTATTCACTGATATGTACCCCCCTGCTTGTATAATACGATCAAAAGCTGTGCGATCAACCACCAGATCCTTAATTACCGGAAATGCTTTCGCCCTCCATGGTTCGATAGTGATTGTAGAGCCATTGGCGAAGGTACGCATGTGCAACTGACATACTGTAATTTCCTCCTCAGGGCCATGGGGACGGCCATTGATGAATAAGCTACACATCCCACAAATTCCCTCCCGGCAGTCATGGTCAAAGTAAATGGGATCTTCTCCCTTCTCAGAGAGCTCTTCATTTAAGATGTCGAGCATTTCTAAAAAAGAGCTGCCCGTTGAGATATCTTTAACTTCATAGGTTTTTAATCCTCCTTTACTTTGTGCATTTGGCTGTCGCCATATCTTTAAGGTATAATTCCTTACTTTTTCCATTACTTATAGCTTCTTTGGGTGAGTTTTACATTTTCAAATTCAAGTACTTCTTTGTTAAGTTTCGAGGGTTTATCATCTCCCATATATTCCCAGGCAGAAACATAGGTAAAATTCTCATCATCTCTTTTTGCCTCGCCTTCTTCAGTTTGGCTCTCCTCTCTAAAGTGCCCTCCACATGACTCATTGCGATCCAATGCATCATCAACCATCAATTCGCCCAACTCCATGAAATCCGCTACTCTCATAGCTTTTTCCAGGGTCATATTGAGCTCCTCGTTTACACCGAGCACTTTTACATCCTTCCAGTATTCTTCTCTCAATTTTTGAATTTCGACTTTAGCTTCTTTCAGGCTTTTTTCATTCCTGGACATTCCACATTTTTCCCACATGATCTTTCCGAGCTCTCTATGGAAATGGTCAACGGTTTTATTGCCATTTATATTCAATAGTTTATCTATCCGGTCTTTAATCTCATTCTCAGCTTCTTTAAACGCCGGATGATCTGTTGAAATTTTTTCGTTCGGCATTCCAGCAAGATAATTACCGATCGCATATGGCATCACAAAATATCCATCTGCCAATCCCTGCATCAATGCCGATGCTCCTAACCTATTTGCGCCATGGTCTGAAAAATTACACTCTCCCGCTGCAAATAATCCCGGAATTGTGGTCTGTAGGTTATAATCAACCCAAAGTCCTCCCATCGTATAGTGGACTGCCGGATAGATCATCATAGGAGTTTTATATGGATTGTCCGCAGTGATCATTTCATACATCTGGAACAAGTTTCCGTATTTGGCCTTGATGACATCAGCGCCATCTCTTTCTATCGCATCTCTGAAATCGAGATATACAGCTAAACCGGTTTCTCCTACACCCTTGCCCTCATCACATACATTCTTGGCATTTCTTGAGGCCACATCTCTAGGGACCAGATTTCCGAACGAAGGATATATTCTCTCCAAATAATAGTCCCTGTCTTCCTCTGCAAGATCTACAGGTTTTACCTCTCCACTCTGAAGTTTTTTTGCGGTCTCTTTGTCTTTTGGCACCCATACCCTGCCATCGTTTCTTAACGACTCCGACATCAATGTTAATTTTGACTGCTGATCTCCGTGCATAGGAATACAAGTTGGGTGGATTTGTGTAAAACACGGATTGCCAAAGAATGCCCCTTTTTTATATGCTCTCCATACGGCAGAGCCATTACACCCCATTGCATTCGTTGAGAGAAAGAAAACATTGCCATATCCTCCTGTCGCCAGCACAACTGTATGAGCGCTGTGTGATTCAACTTTCCCGGTCACAAGATTCCTTGTAATAATCCCACGCGCTTTACCATCAATGATAACTACATCAAGCATTTCTGTTCTGGTGTACATGGTCACTTTCCCGGTGGCAATTTGTCTGCTCAATGCCGAATATGCCCCCAGCAACAATTGTTGTCCGGTTTGACCGCGCGCATAAAATGTCCGTGATACCTGCGCACCTCCAAATGACCTATTATCCAGCAATCCTCCGTATTCTCTCGCAAACGGTACCCCCTGAGCAACACACTGGTCGATTATATTATTACTGACTTCAGCAAGCCGGTAAACATTAGCCTCTCTTGATCGGTAATCTCCGCCTTTTATGGTATCGTAAAAAAGCCGGAAAACACTATCACCATCATTTTGGTAATTTTTTGCAGCGTTGATTCCACCTTGGGCAGCTATGCTGTGGGCTCTTCTTGGGCTATCCTGATAGCAGAATGCTTTCACATTGTATCCAAGCTCACCGAATGAAGCAGCAGCAGCGCCTCCTGCCAATCCTGTACCAACAACAATTATATCGTATTTTCTCTTGTTGGAAGGATTTACCAACTTCAAATTAAATTTGTGTTTCGTCCATTTTTCGGCTAATGGGCCTTCTGGAATTTTCGAATCAAGGGACATAATATTTATTTATTTTTAAGTTCTACTGTTATATTAGTGAATGAATAAATGCGAAAATGATTAAATACATAGTTGGGTGTATTTTATTTATTGTTCTCGAAAGATGTATTTTTTGCTTTTGCCATAATTCTTGTTATTTCATTTGCCTCTTTTGTGAGCCTCAATAATTCTTCTAGATCATTGGACAAATTGGCTTCATTGATTATATCTAACCAATATTCTGATTCATCTGATTCTTCGACTACAATACAAATTTTACTGAAAAACTCAGATTTAGACCTGGCCCTACATGCCGCACGATAATTAGCGCCTGTTGAAGTTGCACATTTTACGAGTTGGTATGTTACAACTGAGGAGGCTTTGCAAGTAATTAACGAATCGCAAAATACAATAACATCTACTGCAAATTTTCTGGTTCTAATTTTTAATCTTTCAATAAAAATTTCTTTCTCTGTCATGATATTGTATAATGATTTATTTAATCATTCAACCATTCTATCATTCTCACATTATACATGAAAGAAATAGACGTAAACCGGCATTAAAGCAAATCCTAGTGGGACTATTATTGAAAAAGCAAGTCCGATTGCCTTGATGGCAGGTGTATATTTTTGGTGCTCTAATCCAAGTGTTTGAAAAGCGCTTTGAAATCCGTGCTTCAGGTGGAAAAATAATGCTACAACTCCCGCAAGATAAATTACCAGCGCAAATGTTGTTTTAAATTGTTGGATGACAAGCGCATAAATATCTTTATTTCCATTGGCATCCTGTACAAATTGATAGCCTCCATCATGCTTATACTGCCACCAGAAATCTTTGAGATGTAATAATATAAAAACCAGGATAATTGAACCTAAAAGTGTCATACTCCTGGATTCCCAGCTACTGTTATCCTTGGATTTTTGAACTTTGTATTTCACCGGTCTTGCAGAACTATTCGAAAAATAAAGAATAGTTGCAATTGCGACATGTAAAATAATACCTGCATACAGCAGATAGGAAACTGTACCAATCAACGGGTTTGTTGACATAAATGCAGCATAGGTATTAAAAGCCAATCCTCCATCATCCTTGAAAATTGCTAAATTTCCAATCATATGGATCGTTAAGAATGATATCAAAAACAATCCCGTCAATGACATGATCAGCTTTTTCCCAAGGGTACTACTCAGCATTTTTATTATCCAACTCATGCTTATTATAATTTTTAATTAATTAGAAAAATGTAAATTAATTGAAGACAGATAGAATATCTAAGTGATTTCCAAAATAAATTACAATTTTGCAATTATCCTTTACATGAAAAATGACAAATATCACTTTCAAGACAAAATATGTAACCAATTGTAACTTTTTTTTGTTTGTTAAATACTAAAAGGCTAAAATTTGATTTAGTAATGTAGTAACAGTATCTTCAAAGCATGAAAAAACATCTTCAATTTATTTTTATCTGTTTATTCATCTTTTTCTTTTCCACAAAAGTAAAAGCCACCCATATAAGAGCAGGGGAGGTAACCGCTACTTTAATTTCATGCCAGAACTTCTCATACCGCTTTACGGTAACAGGTTATACAGATTTGGGATCGGATGTAGTATTTGGAGGAGGAGAAATCAATTACGGTGACGGTGTTGTTGAAACTTTTCCCACTGGAGAATTTGATGTTTTCGAAGATTTAGGAGACCTGAGGGCCATCAATATTTATTTCAAAGATCATACTTTCCCCGGTCCAGGGATTTATAAAATAAGTTTCAGGGAGTTTAATAGAAACGCTGATATTGTTAATATGGACAATTCGGTCAATACGCCATTTTATGTGGAAACTGTAATTATCATCGATCCCTTTCTTGGCTGCAATAATACACCAGTGCTGTTAAATCCTCCAATTGATGATGCCTGTGTAGGAGTTACCTTTTTACATAATGCCGGAGCTGTGGATGTGGATGGCGACAGTCTTTCCTATGAATTTACAATTCCAAAACAAGATCAGGATATTCCAGTGGTTAATTACAGATTTCCGGATGTACATGATATCGCTCTTTACGATGCCAAAAATGAAGATCAAACAGGTCCTGCAACATTCACATTAGATCAGCGAACTGGTGATGTGGTGTGGGATGCCCCTGGAGGTGAAGGTGAGTATAACTGGGCATTCCGGGTAGTAGAGTGGAGAAAAATAGAAGGGATATGGTATAAATTGGGATATGTGACGAGGGATATGCAGGTAAATGTCACGGATTGTGATAATGATCCCCCCGAGATTGAACCTCCACCGGATACCTGTGTGGTTGCAGGAGAATTATTGCAGGAAGAAATAATCGCTACAGACCCTGACAATGACCCGATCATTTTATCCTCTTTTGGAAGCGTATATGAATTTAATTCAAGTCCTGCATCGTATTCCCCATTCCCGAATGTGGTACAGCCGGCGCCCGCCAAACTAAATTTTTCATGGCAAACGAATTGTTCACATGTGAGAGAAAGAGAATACCAGGTAAGATTCAAAGCCGTCGATCAACCGGACATCTCACAAGGCAGAGGGCCAAAACTCGCTGATTTTGCGACCTGGTTCATCAGGGTTGTCGGTCCGCCACCGGAAGGCTTAATGGCTGAGCAGGGCAAAGGAAATAAGGTAAATCTTTCATGGGATTCATACAGTTGTCAGAATGCGACGGAAATGCAGGTTTGGAGAAGAGTAGATAGCTTTGAATTCGAACCGGGACATTGTGAACTGGGCATGCCGGATTTTGCCGGTTATGAATTGATAAATACGTTAGATATTGATCAAACAGACTATTTTGATAATAATGATGGAAACGGGCTTGAATATGGGGCTACTTATTGCTATCGGTTGGTTGCTGTTTACCAGGATCCTGCAGGAGGCGAAAGCGTAGTTTCTGAAGAAGTATGTGTGACCATAGAAGAGTTTGAAGGTGATTTCGGATCATTGATAACCAATGTGTCCGTTACAAAAACCGACCCGACAAATGGTGAGATTTTTGTAAAATGGACCTCCCCTTTTGATATTGATCAATCAAAATACCCTCCTCCTTACAAATACGAATTGTACAGAGGCGATGATTTTGTTTCATCACAAATGACTTTGGTTTCCGGTGGACAGATTTCGGATACCATGTTTACGGACACGGGATTAAATACGTTAAATTCTGCGTACAATTATAAAGTCATCGTCTATGATAATGACACTGATGCTATTGACACAACCACCTCGGCTTCCTCCATCAGGTTGTATCCCGCACCGATCACAGGCGCCCTGGAATTATCCTGGAATGCTGTCGTACCTTGGTCAAATGTCTCACAAAAACATCCAATGCACCTTATTTACCGCGATAATGTTGATCCATCCGACCCCGGGAAACTGGTACTAATAGATAGTGTAGATGTTTCAAAAGAGGGTTTCCTCTACCTGGATGAAGGGCTTGAAGATACACAGGAGTATTGTTACTTTGTGACAACCAGGGGAACTTATGGCAATGAGAAAATATTGGAACCATTGATCAATGATTCCCAAATCGCCTGCGCTCAGCCAAATGACACAATTTCCCCATGCCCTCCCATTGATCTTGTTATCCTAAATTTAAAACTTGACTCTGTTTGCAACAATTTTATTAACAATGTTCCCTGTGATTTTAATGACTATTTCAATGAGTTAAATTGGGAAGTGAATGCGGAATCTGAATGTGATGAGGACGTAAGAAGCTATAACATCTATTTTTCAGAAACCGGTGATGAAGGAACCTATGAGCTGATAGATAATGTTATAAATACTTCCTATATCCATCAGGGATTAAGCTCTTTTAAAGGCTGCTACAAAATTGCTGCAATTGACCGGTCCGGAAATGAAAGTGAACTTACGGTAGCTGTTTGCAATGACAATTGTCCATACTATGAACTGCCAAATGTTTTCACACCAAATGATGATGGAGTAAATGATTTATTTCAGGCACATAACGGGTACAACAAAGAGGAAGGGATATACAAATGCGCCCGTTTTGTAAAGTCAGTTGATTTCTTTGTTTATGACAGAAACGGAAAAGAGGTTTACAACAATCTTGACGAAGTGGAAAAAAGTGTACTGATCAAATGGAAAGGCATAAACAACCAGGGAAAGGAACTTCCAAGCGGCGTATATTATTATTTAGCCGAAGTCACATTCGATGTACTGAATAAAGACCTCCAAAAAGCAGAATACAAAGGGTGGATACAATTGTTGAGGTAAAATACAAATAACAGGGCAATCGCGTTTAAAAAAAGCAATGGTCTGTGTCCCACAGACCATTAAACAATTCAAAGTATCTTACATTATTGTAGGGCCTCCATCTGAAGACCCCACAAAAACATGTTTATTCTTATAAATATCATTCCGGGATACAAGCTTTTTTTTATAATCAAACCATAAAGTTGTAATTATTTTGCAGAATGCAGCGCTACCCGATTACCTTCTGTGTCGATAAATTGAGCAATAAATCCATGTTCGCCAATAGAGGTTTTTGGGACGATGACTTTGCCTCCATTTTCCTCAATGCGGGCTAATTCTACACCTAGGTCGTCACAATGGAAATAGACAATTGTTCCATTTGTAGATGGTTCATAACCCTCTGATTTCAACAAAGCCCCGGCTGAAAATGGAGCATCTTCAGTCCATGGAAATGCTGCCATTTCCGAGTTGCCGTCACCCGGTACAGGCAAATCCATCAATTCTACATCTAATAAAGCTCCATAAAATTTCTTAGCCCTTGCCATTTCGGTCACGGGAATTTCAAACCAATTTACTGCATTTACATTTTTCATAGTTATTACGGTTTATAGTTGATTATTGACAATAGGTCAATAATGATTAATAATTAACTCCACATCCAGGCAAAGTGTTTCTATTTACCTATTCATCATTCCGCTAATAGATAATTTGGAATAAACTCATTCGTTAGTCCATCTATTTATAACAAATGTAATGAAGGAATTCGGCTGAGTGCATGTGTAAATATGACATTTATAGGGTGTGTTTGTGACAATATGCTCCATTTAATTTTATATTTTTAAGATATAATTTCTATTTGTCATTCAAACAATTGTTAGCATCATGAAAAAAATATCCATTGTAGTCCCTAAAGGTGAGTTGATCCTGAGCAGTGTTATCGGACCATTTAAAATTTTCAATGCAGTAAACAAATACCTGATAGAAACTGGTCAAAGAACCACTCCCTACTATGACATTAAACTTATCGGATTGGCAGAAAACGCGCTTTACAATGGCGTTTTCTCCATCAACTGCCATCACAATTTAGATGAATCACCCCATGCTGACCTGGTCATTATTCCTTCAATAATGGGAGAAGTGAATGAAGGATTATCACTGAATAAAGACGTCATCCAATGGATTATTGAGCAGAGAGCCAATGGCGCTGAAATTGCCAGTTTCTGTTTTGGAGCATTTTTGTTGGCATCTACAGGGTTGGTAGATTATAAAAAGTGCAGCACACACTGGATGGGAGCAGATTTATTCAGGAGTATGTTCCCAAACGTAAACCTGGTTACTGAAAAAATTGTTACCGAGGAAAATGGCATTTATTCTAGTGGTGGCGCATATTCCTTTCTGAACCTTGTCTTGCACCTGGTGGAGAAATATACAGGCCGAGAGACAGCAATATGGGCTGCCAAAGTATTTGAAATAGAAATAGACCGTGTATCACAATCTCATTTCACCATATTCAATTCACAAAAAAGTCATAGTGATGAAATAATCCTGAAAGCCCAGGAATATATAGAAAAGCATTTTTATGAAAAACTTAATGTGGAAGAGCTCGCAGATTACTTTGCCATCAGCCGTAGGAATTTCATTAGAAAGTTTAAAAAAGCTACTAAAAATTTGCCTTCAGAATATATACAAAGGGTGAAGATGGAGGCCGCTAAAAAGAAATTTGAAACCTCCGTTAATAATGTAAGCGAAGTGATGTACACTGTTGGGTACAACGATATGAAAAGTTTTAGGAAAATTTTCAAAAAAGTAACCGGCCTTACGCCAAATGGTTATCGAATGAAATACAGCCGGGTGGCAGTTTCGGTATAATAATTATTGTGATTTTACAATACCACCAAATCCTAAGGCAGTTTTATTAAAAAGTGTCTGATTTTAAACTAAAGTGTCTGATTCAGAAAGATTGCTATCAAGGCTTGCCTTCCTTAGTACGAAGTACGGCGGACAAGGGCTTGCGAAGACCGAAAAATGTGAGTTTACATTTCGTAAATTATCATTTTGAGGGCAAGCCTGGCTCGCCAGCAGGCGGGTATAACGCAGATAGGAGACTTTTTGAACGGACACTAATTAATAAAACTTCACATCCGTAACCAGATTTTTATCAAAATTCCGGTGGATGATTTCGAGCACTTTTGTCTTGGAAATGGTCAATTCGTGACGTAATGGAGCGGAATTGAGCTTTACAATAAGAACCTTTTCTTTTATAAACATTTTCTCAGTTCTGCGGGCAATTGGCTTTCCCATCATCATCTCCCAGGAGTTGATCAATTTATTCTCATCAAATTTTCCTCTAAGTTTGTAAGAATCCAACATGGCATCAATCGCTTCCCTAACACTGGAAGTGTCCGATTTTCGCTCTGAATATTTTTTTTTATACCCCATGGAATTCGACTTTTATTCCTGAACTGCCAAGTTACCATTATCAACTGTAATAACTTTCCATTCCATGTTTAATTTTTCCAGAAAATGATTGGTGCGCTCAGGTCGTGCATCTGTAAAAAAAACCTGCCCAAATTCATGATGTTCAATCATTTCGGTAAGCTTTTGAATGCGGTGGTCATCCAGTTTATCAAAAATATCGTCCATTAGCAGTATGGGTTTAAACTGCTTTTCTTCGTGGATAATATCAAACTGCGCCAATTTTAAAGCAATCAGAAAAGACTTTTGTTGACCTTGTGAACCATACTTTTTAATTTGATAGCCGTCCATTTCAAACAGATAGTCATCCTTATGAATGCCAACATTGGTCCGTTGCAATATCACATCCTTTTGCAGCGATTCATAAAATATTTGTTTGAAATCTTCTTCCTGGAACTTGGACAGATATTTTAAATTAATTGATTCTTTCCCATCTGCCAGGTATGTATAATGCTTTAAAAGTTTTGTTAAATAAATCTTGCTAAAAGCGCGCCTTTTATCACAGATTTTTTTTCCTAACGAAATTAAAATTCTATCAAACGGCTCAACAAGGTCACTATCAATTTTGCCAGTTTCAGCAAATTGTTTTAACAGCTTATTCCTTTGCTTCAAGCAATGGTTATAGTCCATCAGGTCGATCAGATACGATCTATCGAGCTGCGATATGATGCTGTCAAAATATTTTCTCCTCGCTTCTCCTCCTTCCATAATCAGTGAATGATCATTTGGTGCTATGAGCACAACGGGAAACTTACCAATTATATCAGCCGCCTTATCAACCGGATTTTTATCGATAAGAAGTTTTTTTCTTTTTCCTAGGCTAAGTGTATTGCTTACATGAATCGTGTTTTGCGCAAGTGTAAACCTGCCAATTATACTATAATATGGCTTGTCGTGTTGGATACTCTGTTGGTCAATCGAATTAAATGCGCTTTTTGTCATGGATAAAAAATGAATCGCATCGAGCAAATTCGTTTTTCCACTTCCATTGTCTCCAACGAGCGCATTTATGTATTTTGAGAAATCAACATTGGCTTCAGAATAGTTTTTGAAATTTGCCAAATATAGATTTTCGAGATACATAAATTTCTTTGTTGAATGTTTTTATTTATTTTCGCATCGCTTTAAGAACCCTTTAGTCATTTTAGAGTTAGATTTCATAAAGCTCTGCAAAATTAAAATAAATACGCAATCTCATATGGCAACAGCAAAGGAAAAGAAAACACCTACTGCCACCACTAAGGCTCCATTTTCAAAAAACACTTACAAATTTTGGTTTGAAAGTATGCTCCTCATGAGGCGGTTTGAAGAAAAATCAGGACAGTTATATGGTCAGCAAAAAATCAAGGGATTCTGTCACCTGTATATAGGCCAGGAAGCATGTGTTGCCGGGGCAATATCAGCGGCAAAGCTGGGCGATAGCTACATAACAGCATATAGAGATCATGCACTCCCTCTTGCATTGGGCTCGGACCCTAACACAATTATGGCAGAATTATACGGCAAAGAGACAGGTATTTCCAAAGGAAAAGGTGGTTCCATGCACATGTTTGATAAAGATCGAAAATTTTTTGGCGGACACGGTATTGTGGGAGGACAGATTCCATTGGGTGTAGGTATAGCCTTTGCAGAAAAATATAACAAGACTGACAAATTATGCATTACATTCATGGGAGATGGGGCGGTTCGCCAGGGGGCATTCCACGAATCACTCAATCTTGCAATGCATTACAAGATTCCAGTAATCTTCGCTATCGAAAATAACGGATATGCTATGGGAACCTCAGTCCAAAGGACCTCCAACGTGACAAATCTTGCAAACTTAGCTGATGCGTATGAAATGCCTTCTGAATCGGTAGATGCCATGAAAGTTGAAGAAGTGCATAGTGCTGTATCAAAGGCGGCTGTACGGGCAAGAAAGGGCGATGGCCCAACATTATTGGAGTTCAGAACCTACAGATATAAAGGGCACTCCATGTCGGATCCTGCAAAATACCGAACCAAAGAAGAGGTAGAAACCTATAAGCGACGGGATCCTATTGAGCAAGTGAAATTATCAATGTTAAAATACAAAGTTGGTACCGAGAAATACTTCCAGGAAATTGAGGCAAAAGTAAAAGAACAAGTGCTCAATTCTGTGAAATTTGCCGAAGAGTCAAAATTCCCGGATCCGGAGGAAATTTATAAAGATGTTTATGTCCAGCAAGATTATCCTTTTATAAAGGTTTAAGTCATTAAATATTTTTTTAAATTTTTTTATACTATTTTTGCATCCTGAAAATCTAAATGATGGCGAAATCTAAGAAAAAAGGGAATCTGAGCAAGGGTGAAGAGCTACTCGAAAAACCGGAAGTTCTGGCTGAACAAATCAGTAAAACAGAGGAATTTATAGAAAATAATAAAAAACTTGTTTTTTCTATTGGTGGTGTTTTGGCTGTTATTGTTGCCGTTTACTTTTTGTATAATTATTGGAGTACAAATCAGAATATTGCCGCTCAAAACGAAATGTTTCAGGCGGTATATTATTTTGAAGCCGACAGTTTAGATAAGGCGCTCAATGGCGATGGGAATAATTATGGCTTCCTCGAAATAATTGATGAATATCCCATGACAGACGCTGCTAATTTGGCCCACTATTATGCTGGAGCGTGTTTCCTTAAAAAGGGTGAATATATTTCTGCCGTTGATTACCTGGAAAAATTTTCTTCAAGTGATTTGTTGATTCAACCGAGAGCTTATGCCTTGATCGGGGATGCATATATGGAAATGGGCACTATAGACGAAGCTGTAAATTATTACACAAAAGCCGCTGATTATCATCCCAATGAATATACAACACCTGCATATTTGATTAAAGCTGCGGTGGCATATGAGCTGCTCGAAGATTATGAATCTGCTATTGACTGCTATAAAACAATCGTCGAAAAATTTGTGAAATCAAGTGAATACCAAACGGCGCGAAAACATCAGGCAAGATTGGAAGGCAAAATAAATGCCGGATAAAAACTAAATAAAAGCTTTTCAAAGGGATACAGCAAAAAGCTTTATCCCTTTTTTAATGACTAATACTTAAATATATGGCATCATCAAATAAAAATTTAAGCTCCTACACAATTGAAAATATTCACAACATATCTAAAAAGAAATTTGGGATTGTTGTATCAGAATGGAATTCTGAAGTAACCGAATCGCTGTATTCCGGGGCAATTGAAACCTTGTTACAAAATGGTGCTAAGAGGGAAAATATCATCCGAAAATCAGTCCCGGGCAGCTATGAGCTGACCCTGGGAGCGCAATGGATGGCAAAGGAAAATGATATCGACGCCGTAATTTGCCTGGGTTGTGTGATCCAGGGCGAGACACCCCACTTCGATTATATATGCCAGGCAGTGGCCCATGGCATCACCAGCGTATCTCTTAAATATGATAAACCGGTCATTTTTGGCTTATTGACTACACTTAATTTGCAGCAAGCACTTGACAGGGCCGGGGGCAAACATGGAAACAAAGGCGATGAAGGCGCTGCTACCGCTATAAAAATGTTGGGGTTCTAAAGTGTTTGTCAATAAAGTCCGCTATCTGTGTTATACCTGCTCTCAAAATGATCATCCCGATGATACTATCGGGACTCACATTTTTCGAGCTTCGCAAGCCTTGATAGCAATCTTTTTGAACTAAACACTGAATTTATAGATAGAAACTAAAAGACAAATAATTGGGCAGTAAAATCCCATTATCATTCAAAAATATTTCAAATCATTTTATAAAAAAGAATGAAAGTATTAAAATTTGGGGGCACCTCAGTGGGTCAGCCTTCGAGAATGCGTGAAGTAGCTTCCATTGTTACAGCTCAGAAAGGCCCAAAAATAGTGGTTTTATCGGCGCTTTCCGGAACGACCAATTCACTTGTGAAAATAGGTGAAGATATATCCAAAGGAAATCATGACAGCGCTTCAATTGAAATCGAAGCATTATATACCCACTATTTAGATTTTCATGAAAAACTCGTCAAAAAAGAAAACAGCAGATCAAAAGCCCAATATGTAATTCATGAACATTTTGGCTTTATCAGGTCACTGTTGAAGGTTGAGTTCAATGAAAATTATACTAAAGAATTACTCGCTCAGGGAGAGTTGATGTCCACTAAACTGTTTTCCATATATCTTGAAGAAATTGGTTATAGAAATGTTTTGTTGCCAGCTTTGGATTTTATGGCCATTAACAGCAATGATGAGCCTGATATGGATTTTATTCAGTCCCGACTTAAAAACCTATTAGGGCTCCATACGGGGAATGAACTATTCATCACACAGGGTTATATATGCCTGAATTACGAGCAAAAAATTGATAACCTGAAAAGAGGTGGCAGTGACTATACGGCTTCTCTTGTTGGAGCTGCCATCAATGCGGAAATTGTTCAAATATGGACAGACATTGACGGGATGCACAACAATGACCCAAGAATGGTAGAAAAGACCAAACCGGTTGCTGAACTCTCTTTCGATGAGGCATCTGAGTTAGCATATTTTGGAGCAAAAATTCTGCACCCATCATCGATTTTGCCGGCCAAACAATACAATGTCCCTGTTCAGTTGAAAAATACCCTGGACCCGGAGGCATATGGCACAATGATCAGCGGATTGGAAAAGTCAAAAGAGATAAAGGCAATTGCAGCTAAAGATGGAATAACTGCCATAAAAATCAAATCGTCCAGAATGCTTTTAGCATACGGTTTTTTGAGAAATATTTTTGAAGTCTTTGAGAAATATAAAACTCCGATTGATATGATTACAACCTCGGAGGTAGCAGTTTCACTTACAATTGATGATGACTCGAGACTCCCTGAAATTATTGAAGATTTAAAAATGTTAGGGAGGGTAATGATCGATACGGATCAGTCCATTATTTGTATGGTGGGAAATGATGTTGTCGAGGAGAAAGGTATTATTAAAAAAATATTCGATGCTCTGGAAAAGGTTCCAATAAGAATGATTTCTTATGGAGGAAGTAAATATAATGTTTCTGTGTTGACCGAATCCAAGTATAAAAAACAGGCGTTAAACGCACTGAATAAAGGTTTATTTGGTTTGTAGATTTCCAATAAAATCGTTTTCAATAATCGGTCCGTTGGAGTATGTTTAGTTACCCCGGGTGTAACCGGAAAATTAATTTGATTAAAGGTTAAAAACTAAATGCTTAAAGTTCTCTGCAAAAAAATTAATTCAGCTTTAACTCATCAACCTTCTCAAGCGTATCCGGATTGAGGACCTCCATCATGACATTTTTTCCATCTATGTGAAAATAGATGACTGCATTTTGCGTGGTAAATCCAGTGGTAAACGGTGACCATGGTGTTATTTCCTGGGCATAATAGGGAGCGCCGGCGGCTCCGTTATTTATTTGATAAATCGTACGTTTCAATTCAATCTTCTTCGGTAAATAAACTTCCGGGTACCTGTTTGTTTCCGGACCAATTTCCGTTTTGCAATAGTTGTGCTCATCGCCACTCAAGATTGCCCGAACTTTGCTGCTTTTATTGACTAAAATATCCAGTAACTCGTCTCTTCTTTCAATGATACCTTTCCCAAGCCTTTTCCCTGCGACTACTGCCCTGTAATCATTGTTTCCGCTATACCACATATCATCTCTGGTGTGCCCGCCATTGGGGAAGAATGGTGTGTGTTGTGTTACAAAAACATGATCAATATTTTTATCCTTTTCCAACATGTCAATAGTTTTTCCTAACCATTTCAACTGATTATTCATGATATATCCATGGATATTTCCAGATACATGCTGTACAAATTGCGTAGAAGGCGCATACCAATAGTTGGAATTCATCACAACTACAGCCACATTGTCATAGGTATAATAAAATACATTTTCTTCATAGCTTGGAAAATCTTCTGTATCAGCAGATGGATCATAGGATGCACCATCCTCACTCTTGGGGCCGTTTTTCGGGTTCACAAATTCACTTGCATACACAAATTCTGATGATGCTGTTTTGAATGGAAATTTGTCAATATTGATTCGGAGTTTAGTTTCGGGATCAAAATAAACATTCATCAAAACTTCATGATTCCCCATGCCAGAAATTACAGGAAAATAATGCGCAAATGGCTGAATGGATCGCTTCCAATTGGCATATTCCAATTTAGTTTCTTCCATATTGGGATTGTAGCCAGTTATCATATCTCCGGTAAACTGCATAAATGAGACTTCTTTTAAGGTATTCAAAGCCATTATCTTTTTCATTATGTAGGCATTAACACCTCCCAGGTCACGCTCTCCTCCACCTGTTCCCGATCTGGAATCACTTGCATAGGCAAAAGCAAACTTAGATCTGCTTCCGGGTTTTGGCGCAGTTTTTAATCCATAGGTCTGAGTATTTTTGCCGAATTTCACAGTGTATTCATAATCACTGTCAGGTTCAAGGCCTTTCACTTCTATTTCATGCCGCCTCCCCTTTTTACTTTTAAAACTTTTATTATTAATTACTACTTCACCTCGGATTTCAGTATTTGTTTTAAAAGAAATTATAGCGCCGCTTTCCGTAAGTAAATTCACAAATGGCCCTTCTATTATCGTGTCGTCAATTTCAAATGGCCCTGTTCCTTTGAAGGAAATTATCCCGTCATAAATCATAACTCCCTCGTCATTCACCACTCTATAGCCAATGGTACCTTTGCCCTTATCTTCCCATCCAACCATATCGTAGCGCCCGGCCAGCATTTTAATGGAAAGATTCGATTTTCCACCAACAATTTTACTGGGCGATCTGAAATAAACAGGTTGCGGGTGCTTCGAATCTCCATATGGGATAAAGCCATAATATAAATCGCCATTCAGCAATGAGTCTTGAAAATCAAATGAGAGTCCATCTACACTTCCGACCGGATTTCCAACAATACTTGGATAACCATAACCCTTTCCCAAAATTGCCTGGTAATACTTTTTGCCCCTGACCAAAAAATAAGGTCCTACATCATCGCTTTGCAGATTGTGATGGACTAAAGGAAAATGAGGGGATGCTTGTGTGTTCTGTGAAGACACTTCTGAAACTGAAATAAAAAGCGCAGCAGAAAGTAGTATAAGCTGTTTAAGATAATTCATAGGGTTAATTATTATACTGAGAATAATTTATTTCTGATGGTACAAATCTATAAATATTGGCAGATGATCACTAAATCCACCGCGGTAAATTGGTCCCTGGTATGTCCTGAAAGGCCTGCCCGTCTTCAATAACCAATCAGCTTTGAAAATGTTGCTCTTCCGGCCTTTAATTAAAAGTCCATTGCCGCTTATCATAGTTCCGGAAACGATGATTTGATCAAAGAGAAACCAAGTATAATCAATTTCTTTGAATACAAGTGTTCCTTTCCCGGAATTATAATCCTGAAAAGATAAATTATATAGGTGCCCTGCGAGGGCGTTTTCTTTTAGTTCATTTGCATTTAATATTTCCGAAAGACTCCTGTCATTGGGTTCATCATTGAAATCTCCGAGGAGGATAATCTTACTGTTTTTATTGACTGAAAAAAGTGAATCCGTTTTAGTTTTTAAAGTATTGGCAACAAGGATTCTTTTATACTCTGAAAAAGCCTTGCCTCCGAATCTTGAAGGCCAGTGGTTGATGAAAAAGTGAAGGGTATCTTTGTTTTGAAAAGTCATAGTAGCATGTAATATATCCCTTGTCGCAAACGAGTCATCACCAGAAATGACGATGGACTCATGTGATAATTTAGTAAACTTTTGAGGTAGGTATAATGCTGCAACATCTATTCCCCGACGATCTCTTGAATTTTCATGAATGATTTGGTAACCAAATTTTTTAAGTGGAGTAAGGGTCGAAAGGTCCAATAAAACCTGGAAATTTTCTATTTCACACAAGCCGATAAAGTCCGGAGGCTCCCAACCCCCAACGGCGATGATCGTTTTTGCAATGTCATTGAGTTTTTCTTTATATCTGTAGTATGACCAGCTTTTTTCACCTTCAGGAGTAAATTCTTCATCGTTGATGGCCGGATCATCGAAGGTGTCAAACAGATTCTCTACATTGTAGAACATAATCCGCAATCCACTGTCTCCTCTTGGAGCGGGATCGAAATCCACTTCATCAATACCAACCTGTGCTACCGAAGCAACACTAATTCCGGTAAAAATCCATGATAGCAATATGAAATTTCTTTTTGTCAAGCGTTGCAGAATTAGGCAGTTTTTTTCTTTCGAATGTACTCTGTAGGGGTTTCTCCAGTTAGCTGCTTGAATATTCTGTTAAAAGAGGCCTTGGAATTAAAGCCGCATTCCATGGCGATGCCAAGCAGCGTCAGGTTACTGAACCGGGGGTCAAAAAATCTTTCCTTCACCTCTTCTACCCGATAAGCATTTATAAACTCAAAAAATGATTTCCCTAACTGATCATTAATCAACTGAGAAAGTTGATATGTTGGCACTTCTAAAGATTCGGCCAATTCTCCAATAGTCAAATTCTTATTTAAATACGGTTTCGATATTTCTATATAGTCGAGAAGCATTTTCTTCAATCCCGGAATATCTTCTTCCTTTAACCTTGTTTTCTCATACTTTTCTGGTTGTTCGGCTATTTCATCCAATTCCAATGTATCTAACCCATCAATGTGATAAGACCGGTAAAAAGGTGTTTTTCTAATGCTGTAATACCCGAGAAAAAATACCCAAAAGGTGGCGATCACAAACACCATCTCCCTCAACCGAATCCAGTCAACAATATCGAAAAAGACAATTATTGAATTGAGTATCATTGCCGAGCAGCCAACTATAAACATGCTCCATGTCAGGTACCACAGCCATTCCAGCTTCAGCTTATCGGAAGTAAAAGAATATAGTTTTTTCAGGTTTTTCCGATGAACTCTAAGCACAAAAATTGACCATATGCTGTAAACTAAAGGTGAAAATGATCTTAGTAATAATGAAATGGAAATTTCAAAACCCGGCCTCCCTGCAACTATTTCATTGAAAATAGAAATTTTCTGATCACCGGTCTTGAAATAAAGATGCACAAAATTGTATATGTGGTCGGCTATGAAAGGCAGAAAGTGTAACAAGTATTTTGGTTTGAATCGGCTTTTTTCAGATATATAATTTTTAATGAAGAAAAACAATAAAGGACCATACAGAAAAGACAAAGGGCCACTGGTTCCGATCAAATAAGGGAAATTTTTTATGTCTTCACTGAGCATGAGATAGTTCACCCCAAGGTGGTAACAAAGAATGAAAAATAGAGAGGCTAAAATATAGTCAGCGACTTCCTTATTCTTTTTTGTGAGCGCAAGAACGGCAAAGAAAAATGCCTGTATAAAACCGATGGTTATGATAGTTAAACTAGAGGTCATCTGAACAAATGTAACTTTTTAAAAATAAATGAAATAATTCAGAATTGTAATTTTATGGTGGTCAATTTTTTATTCAAATGCATTTTAGGTGAACATCCATTTTTGAACACATTCTTTTTATGAACTCTTTCGGGTTTTTAATCAAATTAACTTCACATTCTACCAGCTCTTTTTTAAATTGCTTTTATACTATATTAAATAATCAGAAAATGAAAATAGGAGTTATATTCTCAGGGTCCGGAGTATTCGACGGTACTGAAATCCAGGAAGGTGTTTTTACTTTATTATCCATCAAGAAAGTTGGAGCAGAAGCTGTCTGCTTTGCCCCCGATATCAATCAGCATCATGTGATCAATCATATTACGGGTGAAGAGATGAATGAAACCCGAAATGTGCTTGTGGAGTCAGCCCGGATTGCCAGGGGAGAAATTCAAAGTCTTGAAAGTTTTGATGCATCAGATTTAGATGCCCTGGTTCTTCCGGGAGGATTTGGTGCGGCCAAGAATTTAAGTACCTGGGCATTTTCTGGCCCAGATGGCGAAATCAATGAACAAGTCAAAAATGCCATAATTTCCATGGTAAAAGCTGGGAAGGCAGTTGGAGGTTTGTGTATGGGGCCCACAGTGATCGCCAAAGCGCTGGAAGGCAGCGGCATTTCTGCTTCTTTGACCGTTGGATCAACTGAGGCACCTTCCCCCTATGAAATTGAAGCGATTAGTCAAGGCATGGAAAAAACCGGCGCTACTGCCGTAATGAAAACTGTGGAAGAAATTGAAGTAGATACAAAGAATAAAATTGTCACCGCACCATGCTATATGATGGAAGCAGATATTCTTCAGGTCAGAAATAATGTCCAAAAAGCCATTGATGAACTTGTGAAACTTATTTGATATATACTCAAGGTTTTTTTACTTTTTATAGACCACTCCGAAAAGTCAGAATTCATTGATATTCAACTTTTATACCCCTACCCCCTAAATGGTAAGTCATTGAAAATCAACGAATTCTGTAATGTCTCCTTTTTCGCTGCCGCATAGCTTTAGCAAAGCTCAGCAGGGGATATTGGGGTGTTATACTTGTCGGAATAGACTTTTTCTTTTACTTGTCAACTACTCCGCTCTAACAATCCGGGACGCTTACAGGGATATTTATTGCCAGTCCCCCTTCGCTGGTTTCCTTGTATTTGGAATTCATATCCCCGGCGGTATGCCACATTGTTTTTATCACATCATCGAGCGAAACCCGCGCATGAACGGGATCACTTGCCAGGGCGATTTGAGATGCTGTTATCGCTTTCATGGCGCCCATGGCATTTCTTTCAATACAAGGCACTTGTACCAAACCGCCAATAGGATCACAGGTTAAACCTAAATGATGCTCCATAGCAATTTCTGCTGCCATTAAAACTTCTTCAGGAGTGCCTCCCTGCACATCAGTTAACGCCGCTGCAGCCATGGCTGAAGAAACACCGATCTCAGCCTGGCAACCGCCCATAGCAGCAGAAATAGTGGCTCCTTTTTTGAAAATACTTCCGAGTTCGCCTGCTACAAGTAAGAATTTATGAAGATCTTCTTCTTTCGCATTTTCACAAAAACACAGATAAAAAAGCATCACGGCAGGGATCACCCCTGCTGCGCCATTGGTCGGTGCGGTGACTACACGGCCAAAAGATGCATTTTCTTCATTGACGGCCAAGGCAAAGCAGCTTACCCAATTTAGGGTCTCCTTAAAAGAGTGGTCATCACTTTTAATTAGCGAAATCCACTCATCAATACTTTTATAATTACTACTGGAAATCAATTTTTCATTTTGATAAGAGGCCCGGCGCTTTACATCCAAACCACCAGGCAAAATTCCGTTGGCATGACAACCTTTGAATACGCTTTTTTTCATGGTATCAATAATTGAATTTAGTCGATGCCCAATTTCGTTCTCAGGATGCCATTCAAGTTCATTTTTCATTACAATATCTGATATTGTGCATGAATTCTTTTTGCACCAATTAAGCAAGTCATCTGCATTATCAATCGGAAAAGGTAGTGGGTGAGAATCGAGGTCATCATGTGCTGGGCCTTTTACAATAAATCCTCCACCAATGGAATAGAACGTGTCTTCGTAAATTTCGTTATTGCCGAACCCGATGAAAACTTTGAGCGCATTAGAGTGAAATGGTAGTTGCTCCCGAGTTCTAAAGATGATGTTTTCCCGGGGATTAAAGTTGATTTCATGCTTTTCCAGCACAATTATCCGTTGTAAAGTTTTTATACCATTAACATAGTCTTCAATTTTTTCGCAATCGATGGTTGCCGGATTAAAACCCATAATTCCAAGCATGATGGCCTTATTGGTACCATGCCCCGGACCGGTTTTTGCCAGTGAGCCATACAGATGAACATGGATTGAATTTATACCGGATATTTCATGAATTTTTGAAAATTCATCCAGGCATTGTTGAACGGCCTTCCACGGACCCATTGTATGAGAGCTCGATGGGCCAACACCTATTTTGAAAATGTCAAAAATGCTTATTTTTTCCATGGTTCAAAGGTAAATTTTTATGCAAATAATTGATTTGGGCTAAAAAAAACCGGTATGCTTACACAAACCGGTTTTAAAATTTTATTACATTATTATCCAATGTCGTTTAGTTAAGAAGATTTATTGTATTACCTCTCCCCGCCTAATTCGGCCGACAGGCCTTCACCCTCTCCAGAGAGGGATAATAGGAGCTTACCTAGACGACATTGATTATTATCTCATATTGTCCAAAACTTCCATCACTTCTCTAACGTGACCTTCGGAAGATTTCAATGAAGCCATTTCCTCATCATTAAGATCGAGTTCAATAATTTTCTCAACGCCTCCTTTTCCTAAAATTACGGGAGTGCCAAGGTAACAATTTTTAATACCATACTCTCCATCCAGCTGAATACAAACAGGAAATACTCTTTTCTGGTCTCTGACGATAGCTTCTGCCATTTGAGCTGCTGCAGCCCCTGGCGCATACCATGCTGAAGTTCCCATTAATTTCACCAATTCACCGCCACCTTTTTTAGTCCTATCAACGATAGCATCAAGAGTATCTTTTTCAATTAATTCTGTTACCGGGATACCTCCAACCGTTGTATATCTTGGAAGTGGAACCATCGTGTCACCATGTCCGCCCATAAGAACAGCCTGAATATCCTTTGGAGATACATTGATGGCTTCCGCTAAAAAGGCTCTATATCTTCCGGTGTCCAGGATACCAGCCATGCCCATCACTTTAGTCCGTGGAGCTTTAGATACCAGGTGCGCCTGATAAGTCATCACGTCCAAAGGATTGGAAACAACGATGATGATTGCATCAGGAGAATGAGCGACTACGTTTTCGGTAACGGATTTCACAATTCCTGCATTAGTTTCGATCAGATCATCACGGCTCATTCCCGGTTTTCTCGGCAGACCTGAAGTGATGATCACAACTTCGGAACCTTCTGTTTTGGAGTAATCATTTGTAACTCCGACAGTTCTTGTATCATACAAATTGATGGGTGATTTTTGCCAAATATCAAGAGCTTTACCTTCAGCCAATCCTTCTTTGATGTCCACGACAACAACTTCATTGGCAATTTCTCTGTAAGCCAAAACATCTGCGCAAGTAGCGCCTACGTTTCCTGCTCCTACAACAGTTATTTTCATAATACTAACTTTTTTTATAGTTTATAAAATGTTTAAAAAATGAGCTAGCAAGGTATCAATTAAGGCAGATAAAGGAAAGTATTAGACTGATAATAAATGAACTATTCTCGCCATGTTAATTTTTATAAATCTGGCTTAAATTAAAAAGGCCTAAAGATGATGTATAGCCTCTGAAGAGCTTGACCATAAAATCATCATATGCTTCCGTAAGGGATTCCAGCATTTTAGTTTTGATAATAGGATGACTTTCGAAAATCTCGTGAATGTTTACTTTAGGAAGCACATATAATTCGGATCGCTCAGAATGAACTATAGAGGTATAAATTCTGTTAGATTCTTTTAACAGTGCACTCTCGCCAAATGCTCCCCCCGATTTTATAATATTTAGTAATTCAAATTCATCTTCGATATCGATATTTATGGAAACCTTACCACTTTTCACGAGATACAGGGCATTTCCGGGATCGTTTCTGAAAAACACCACTTCGTCCATTTTATATTCTCTGAGATAAAAATATGGAAGAAAATTTGACATTTCCTTATAGTCCAATCGTTCAAAAAGCTTGATTCTGGACAGGAACCTGAATGTGTTGATTTCTTTGGATGTATATGATTTTTTGAACGGATTAATCATTGTTGCGAATATTACATACCCTGATGGCAATTCTGGTTTCCGGTGTTATTTTAAAACGATCATCAATTCGATGGCCTATTACCCATACCAGTTTATCGCCGGAGACAAGTACCAATACTTGTTTTTTCAAGTTTAAAGGAATTTTTTCATCTATCATAAAATCGCTTAGCTTTTTTTTATGTTTCATTCCAAGTGGCAGGAACCAGTCCCCCTCCACCCATTTCCTTATGGTTAACGGATATTGAAGCCGCTCAAAATCGAGAAAAGCAGTGTTTTTGTCTCCCTCAAATTTTATTATTTTACTGTCTGTTTTTTCAAAAGTTAGTTGTGCTTTTGGCAGATTTATACTATTGATATCTTCATTAATAATGATCTGTTGGAATACAGCATCATTTATCTTTTCTATAAATAAAAATTCCCGGTCGAGGACAATCTGATAGCTGTGAGCATAGAACGATTTTCCTGGCTGTCCGTCTAATGATGATAAAATATCCTTCACATTTTGATAATTGAAACCAAATGCCTCAAGTAATTCAAATAATACAAGTTTAGGCTCACTTATGGCCCGGAGTTTTTCCTTATTGATATAAAATCCTTCACCATCTTTTTCGAGAAGCTCTGATTTAACTTTATCGATGGATTTTTTATACAGTCTTTCCGCCGCTGCAATTCTTTCAATAGACTGTGAGAAGGTATTTTCCAGGTTAGGATTTATTTTCTTTAGCTCGGGGATCACCTTGTGCCTGATCAGGTTGCGATGATACTTGATCGAACTATTCGTCTTATCTTCCCTCCATTGCAGATGGTGCTTCAATGCATAATCCAATATCATCTGACGGGAGGCAAACATGAGCGGACGAATATAATTTCCCGATTTTGGCAATATTCCTTTTAACCCGGAAATACCTGTACCTTTCGTCAGATTAAATAAAACTGTTTCAATTGAATCATTCAGATGATGAGCTGTGGCTATCATATCAAATCCTTCTTGCTGAATAAGTTCATCAAACCAACTTCTTCTGAGATCACGTGCAGCCATTTGTATAGATATTCCATGCTCTTTTGAATAATCTCCCGTTTCGAGTGATTTTATAAAAATTCTGGTTTTCAGTTCACGTGCCAGCTCCCTGACAAATATTTCATCTCCATCAGATTCTTTACCTCTTAGTTGAAAATTGCAATGTGCAATGGTGAATTCGAATTTAGCCTCATGAAAAAGATGGACCATAGCTACAGAATCTACTCCACCACTGACAGCCAGAAGTATTTCCTGATCTGGTTGGAACAATTTTTGTTGCTTTATAAAGTTTAATAATTCATTGTGCATAATTTACAAATTGCAATTTTGATTAGATTTGCACCGAAAAAAAAATTTGAATTGAAACACACGATAAAGGTAACATTTGTTTTTTTATTTCTTTGTGGGACTTCCTATTTACCGTTGATGGCGCAGATGGGAGACAAATTGGAGTATAAAGCAGAATCATTTGTTGGGGGCACTAAAGATGGAGAATCTTACAAAATGTTGGTTGGAAATGTGATATTCACCCAGGAGAAAACAATCATTTACTGTGACTCAGCATTCTTTTACGATAAGACAAATAGCATGGAGGCCTTTGGGCATGTAAAGATTGAAGACCTTGAAGACTCCGTCACCATCACTTCAAACAGGCTACTTTATAAAGGAAATGGCAGAGTCGCTGAGCTGCGGGGAAATGTAGTATATGTCGATGATTCTTTAAGCCTATATACAGATAATCTGGATTATGATATGACAAACAAATCTGCCACATATTTTGACGGAGGGAAGATCATAGATGATGTAAATACTTTGGAAAGCCAGAGAGGCAACTATGACACAGAGGGGAAAATGATGATATTCAATGATTTAGTGAGACTCACCAATGATGACCTTATGCTGGAGTCCGATGATCTCATTTACAATATAATCACCAAAAAAGCCCGGACAGACACTAGAACAATTATTACCACAAAAGATGGGAAAAAACTAATTTCCGAAGAGGGGAGCGAATTTGATACTGCCAACAATACCTCGGCTTTCCTGGTAGGTGAGGTGGATACAGATAAATATTTACTCCGTGGAGATGAGCTTTTCTTCAATAGCAAGCTCAGATCTTATTCTGCGAGGGGAAATGTATATGTGCTGGCTAAAGAAGACAACATTATCATTACCGGAGATAATGCCAATTTTTGGGAAGATATGGGGATTGCAAAGGTTTATGGCAATGCACTCCTAAAGAAATTGCTCAATGAAGATACATTATTTCTGAGGGCCGATACGCTTGTCTCCATAGACGACAGCCTTGAAATAGATAAACGGTTATTGGCATACAATCATGTAAAGATTTATAATAATGATATTCAGGGAAAGGCTGATTCGCTGGCATATTATCTGTCAGACTCCTCAATGACGTTTTATAAAGATCCAATACTTTGGAACGAAGGCAGCCAGATAACAGCGGATACAATTCATATAATTGTAAATAATGGCACCATTGATCAATTAAGAACCTCTGTAAATTCATTCATCATTTCAGAAGATTCCATTAAAAACTACAATCAGATAAAGGGCCGAAAAATGACTGCCTATTTCAATGGAAAAGCAATAGATAATGTCGATGTTACAGGGAATGGTGAAAGTATTTATTTTGTCCCTGACGAAAAAAAATCGGAGTGTTAATGGGTATGAATAAAATTATTTGCTCTAATATGAAAATTACCTTTGCTGACAACCAGGTTTCTGATATCCGCTTTTATACCAATCCGGATGGGAATTTTATACCTCCACATGAATTGAAGGAGGAAAATAAAAAATTGGAAGGTTTTGCATGGAGAATTAATGAACGTCCGACCAGGCAGGAAATATTGCTAAGTCCGGAAGAACTTGAGAAATTCATGGAAGAAAAAGATTTAAAAGATGAAGAAATAGAAGAAGAAGAGGGCACAAGGCTTGAAAAATTAATGGATGAAAAAATTGATATTGATAAAATAAGGAATACCTTAAAAAGTCCTTCAAACTCTACAAAACAACAATAAAATCAGTGCGTTTATGCAGAAATTTATAATTTATCAACGGTTAAATAAAATTGCTTATTAATCGTTACACGTTTATATTTGCACCCTCATGATCAAAAAAGCAGTAATTAAAACGTTAATTCTTTCATTATTAGTACTTTACTCCGGATGTAGTCAGTTCAGAAAAATCCAGAAAAGTGACGATTGGAAGCTCAAATACGATGCCGCGCTAAAATATTATGAAAATCGAGATTATTACAGATCTGTAATCCTCTTCGATCAGATCATGCCATATTTAAGAGGTAGCGCAGAAGCGGAATTAGTACAATTCTATTATGCATATGCTCACTATTATCAAAAGCAATACCTGTTGGCATCACACTATTTTAAAAACTTTTTTGATACATATAATAGAAGTGAATATGCGGAGGAGGCATTCTATATGTATGGCTACTCGCTGTATAAGCAATCCCCAATTTATAATCTTGAACAATCCAGTACAATAGAGGCGGTACAGGCAATTCAGGCTTTTCTCAACAGATTCCCAAACAGTGAATACAGGACAGAAGCTATAAATATTCAATCTGAGTTGAGACTTAAACTTGAAAAAAAGGCTTTTGAGAATGCAAAATTATATTTCACACTCAATAGACTTAATTCAGCTTTAATCGCACTTGATAATTTCAAAAAAGATTTTCCTGATTCAATACTCGGCGAAGATGCCTCCTATTATCAGGTACAGGCTTCGTATAAGTATGCAAAGGAAAGCATCCCATCAAAGCAGAAGGAGCGGTATTATGAATTCATGGATCATTACGAAGAATTTATTGATGACTATCCTGAAAGTAAATATTTGAAAAGCACTCAGAATTATTATTCAAATAGTTTAAATCAATTAGAAAAATTAGAAGAAGAAACATTATAATATAAATTATGGCAGCAAATCCATCAATTATCACAAGAGATTTAAATATTCTTGCAAAAGATACAGGGAATCTGTACGAATCAGTAGTTGTTATTTCCAAAAGAGCAAAACAAATCTCATCCAAGGTCAAGGAAGAACTGAGTTCAAAACTCGCTGAATTTGCAACAACTGTTGACAACCTGGAGGAAATTTTTGAAAACAGAGAGCAGATTGAGATTTCCAGGTTTTATGAAAGAATGCCAAAGCCAACCATTGTTGCGGCAGAAGAATTTTTGAATGGAGAAATAACCTTCAGGTATCCGGAAGAAGAAGATCATCATCAGGGATATTATTAGAAAAAAGGAATATGCTCCGTGGAAGAAAAATTTTAGTCGGAGTCACCGGTAGTATAGCCGCCTACAAATCCGCCATACTTATAAGGGCTCTGATAAGAGAGGGTGCAATTGTTAAAGTTATCATGACTCCCTCAGCTACTGATTTCATCAGCACGCTTACTCTGTCAACATTATCAAAAAATCCGGTAAATCTGGATTTTTTCAATTCTAAAACGGGTCAGTGGACGAGCCACGTAGAGCTTGGCCTATGGGCAGATTTGTACATTATAGCACCTGCGACTGCCAATAGCATTACAAAATTTGCAAATGGAATTTGCGAAGACCTGTTATCAGCAGTTTATCTTTCAGCAAAATGTCCTGTTTTTATTGCTCCCGCAATGGACCTGGATATGTACAGACATCAGGTGACAATCAAAAATATTAATATACTCAAAGGTTTTGGCAACCATATCATTGACGCAGATCACGGAGAGCTGGCGAGTGGATTAGTGGGTGAAGGCAGAATGGCCGAACCTGAAAGCATTGTTGATATTCTCAGTAATTTTTTAAAGCCCGTTCGGCCATTGAAAGGAAAAAATGCCCTGATTACCGCCGGACCTACCTACGAAGCGATTGATCCTGTTCGGTTTATCGGCAATCACTCGACTGGAAAGATGGGATATGCCATTGCAGAAGAACTCGCCAGAAAAGGTGCCCGGGTAACTTTAGTCAGTGGCCCTTCAAAGGAAAATATTTATAACCAGGACATCGAAGTGAAAAACGTGAAAAGCGCTGACGAGATGTTTGAAGCGTGTAAAGCAGTATTCGATCATACGGATATTATTGTTTTAGCTGCGGCAGTTGCCGATTACAAACCGAAAACCAAGGCCTTTGAGAAAATAAAAAAAGCATCAGATTCCATGAATCTTGAGCTCGTTAAAACTGTGGATATTGCTGCCACACTGGGAAAGGTAAAAAAGAAAAACCAATTGGCCATCGGATTTGCGTTGGAAACAGAGAATGAGGAGGCCAATGCTAAGAAAAAAATCAAAACAAAGAATTTTGATCTGATTGTTCTTAATTCACTGAAAGACAAAGGTGCAGGATTCGGCTATGATACCAACAAAATATCCATTATCGATTCCCTCGGGGGTAAAAAAGATTTTTCATTGAAATCTAAAAAAGAAGTCGCCGCAGATATTGTGAATGAAATAATTGGCAAATTAAATGCGTAAATTTTTCCCGGCTATTTCAATTCTGTTTATTATGTCACTCCAGGTCATGGGGCAGGGTGAGTTGAATTGTCGGGTAAGCGTTAATGATGAAAGAGCTCAAACCTCAGACAGGCAGGTTTTCAGAGATATGGAACAGGCATTCGCCAGGTTCATGAACGATCGGAAGTGGACCAACGATATTTATTCCCAGGAAGAGAGAATTGATTGCAATCTGGCGGTGACCATCGAAAGCATGCCAGCGGTTGGTTTTTACAACGCAACAGTACAAATTCAATCTTCCCGACCTGTATTTAATACCAGCTATACTTCTCTTGTTCTGAATTTCGCCGATAGAGACTGGCAATTTGAATATGTAGAGTCCACACCTTTGGAATATGGTGATAATGTGTATTTGAGCAACCTTACCTCAATGCTCGCATTTTATGCCTATGTAATTATAGGCCTTGACAAAGATACTTTTTCAGAATATGGAGGGGAAGATCAGTTTAAAAAGGCCCTGGACATAGTAAATCTCGCCCAGCAATCTGATAGGTCTGGCTGGCAAGCCTTTCAGAGCAACAGGAACAGGTATTGGCTAAGTGAAAATCTTACAAATCAAGATCTAAGGCCAATACGACAGGGGCTGTACACCTACCACAGACTGGCAATGGATCAATTTGAAAATAATCCCGATCAATCAAGAACCCTGATACTGGATGTACTAAAAGCAATTCAAGGAGCAAATAGGAATATCCCAAATAGTATTCTTAAAATTTCTTTTTTCGATGCGAAAAAAAATGAAATCGCTAAGATTTTTGAAAAAGGCAATCCAGCAGTAAAAAAAGAAGCCTACAATATCCTGGCAGATATTGATCCCAGCAATACAGAAAAATACAAAACCATTATTGGAAATTAATTCTTCGTTATACTTTTATAACCAAATATTTCATTTATTTCTTGACTAACATCAGTTGAATGATTAAAAGTCTGCTTATAAAAAACTATGCTTTGATCCAGCAATTGCAAATGGATCCATCTCCCAATTTGAATACAATCACTGGAGAGACCGGAGCTGGAAAATCAATCATGCTCGGGGCTTTGGGATTATTATTGGGAAACAGAGCAGATACAAAAGTATTATTTGAGTCCGGAGAAAAATGTGTGATTGAAGGATTATTTGACATATCCAGGTTAAATCTAATTGAGATATTTGATGGTTTTGAATTGGATTATCAGGAGGAAACTATCATCAGGCGAGAAATAAGCCCGACAGGTAAGTCGAGAGCTTTTATCAATGATACGCCGGTCACGCTGGATGTCATGAAGATTATTGGCAATTATTTAGTTGATATCCATTCACAAAGAGATACCTATCTGCTTGGGGCAGCTTCGTATCAACTGAGGATGATTGATGGATTTGCTCAAAATGCCGGGATTTTGAATAAGTATAAAAAAGTTTATAGTTCATACAAAAAAGAACAATCTGCATACGATTCAATAAAAGCGCAATCAGAAGAACTCAAAAAAGAATCTGACTATAATCATTTTCTTTTAGATGAACTTGACAAATCTTCTTTGTTGGAGGGCGAGCAAGAGGGGCTTGAAAAAGAGCTTCAAATTATTGAGCATGCCGAAGTAATAAAAAGTAAATTGTTTGAAAGCCGGGAATTACTTGAAAATTCAGAGTTTGCCATTAATACGGGTTTGCAACAAGTCCTAAAAAATATTGAGCAGATAAGTAGGTATGCTGAACATTTTGAATCTCTAAAAAAACAATTGGAAAGCTGTTATTTAGAATTAAATGATATTTCGAGTGAAGTTGAAAATGAAATCCACAATATAGATTTTGACAAGGAAAGACAGGAAGAAATCCAGGAAAGGCTAGGATTGTTATTTCAGCTTGCCCAAAAACATCATGTTAATACCGAAGGTGAACTGATTGAGGTCAGGGAGATGTTAAGATTTAAAGTCAGCAAAGTATTGAATCTTGATGAAGAACTAGTTCAAAAGAAAACGACCTTGGATAGGTTAGAAAAAGAGTTAAAGTCCATTGGTCAAAAATTATCAACTTCCAGGTTAAAAGTTTTAAAACCTTTCAAAAAGGAGCTTGAAAATGACCTCAAGGAATTGGCGATGCCCCATGCAGCTTTAGATATCAATCACGAAACAGTGCAGGCTTCAGAAAACGGATTTGATAAAATCAACATTTTGTTCAGTGCAAATGCCGGAGTTGCGACTCAGGACATTAAAAATGTTGCCTCAGGTGGGGAATTTTCGAGGCTTATGTTTTGCATCAAATATATGCTCGCCGACAAGACTTCTCTTCCAACAATTATATTCGATGAAATTGATTCCGGAATATCCGGAGAGGTGGCGATGAAAATGGTCTCCATGATGAAGGAAATGGCTTCCAGTCACCAGGTAGTTGCCATCACGCATTTGCCACAAATTGCCGCAAGCGGTGACGTTCACTATTTTGTTTATAAACAAAATGAAAACGGTCGGTCCGTCTCAAAAATTAAAAAATTGGAACAGTCACAAAGACAGGAAGAAATTGCCAAGATGATCGGTGGAGATTCTCCATCTGATGCGGCCTTGGAAAACGCCAGGGAACTGCTCAGCAGATGAAAAGTCGAAGGCGATAAGTGTTCTGTGCTTACGGTCACATATTAAAATAATTTTTGATTCTAAATTGCGCCGTTTTGCGAAGAAAAAGCATATATTTGCGATTGCGATTTAATTTTTGATCAATAAAAATAATTGAATACTATGGGAAAAATAGGAATTTTTTATGGCTCTACCGAGGGAAATACCGAGGACGTAGCCGACAAGGTAAAAGAGGCGTTAGGTGATGCCGATGTACACAATGTTGACTCAGCTTCTGCTGATGATTTAGCTGAATATGATACCATCATATTTGGTGCATCTACCTGGGAAATTGGTGAACTCCAGGAAGATTGGGAATCTTTCATCGATGTTCTTGATGACGTTGATTTCAGTGGAAAGAAAGTAAGTTATATCGGGGTTGGAGATGCCGATGGTTATCCTGATACATTTGTTGACGCGATAGGTATTATTCACGAAAAAATAGCAGACTCCGGTGCAGAATTTTTTGGGGCATGGCCTACTGAAGATTACGAATTTGATGAGTCTAAAGGAATAGTTGACGGTAAATTCCTTGGTTTAGTAATTGATGAAGACAATGAATCAGATAAAACTGATGATCGTATTGCTGCATGGGTTGCTCAAATTAAAGGAGAATTAGGTCTTTAATTTCAAACAAAATATCAAAGCTGTTTGTCAAAAAATTATTTAGACAGGCAGCTTTTTATTTTTTAATATCTATTCTATTAATTCTCGGACATTATATGAGATTTTAAGAGTTATTTTTTTGAAAACTGACAATTATCAATTTTTTTATTAAATGGTCTATCTACATTTGCAAACCTATTGAAGTACAGGGAAATGAGTACAGAGACATTTGGTGGTTCTATCGAGCATTTGGGAGTAATTAAAGAAATTACACCTAAATCGATCAAGGTCAGTTTATTAAATGTATCTGCATGTTCTACCTGCCATACAAAAGGCACTTGCTCAGTTTCTGATGTTGACAACAAAATAATTGATGTTATTAATACGGGTGAGCAACTCAAAAAAGGAGAGACGGTAAAAGTGGCCTTTGAAAAATCGTTGGGCCCATTGGCCTTAATGATTGGTTATATCGGTCCTTTTGTTTTATTAATGATTGTATTATTGATCTCCTGGTCCATCACTAAAGATGAAGTTTTTGCCGGATTGGCATCTTTATTCTCTGTTGGTGTTTACTATCTTTTTCTGACACTTTTCAGAAAGAAATTAAAGAGCACATTTACTTTTAGAATTCTAAAAGATTGAAATAAATTATGAGTCAGACGATTCTTTTTACCATCGGATCCATTACCATTTTGGGCTTTCTGGCAGCGGCAATACTATATTTTATAGCCAGTAAGTTCAAGGTCTATGAAGATCCCAAGATTGACGAAGTTGAAAACGCTTTACCCAGCACAAACTGTGGAGGTTGTGGGCATCCCGGCTGCAGGGCATTTGCAGAAGCTTGTGTAAAAGCTGACGATCTATCAGATCTTCACTGTCCTGTTGGGGGTAATGAAACCATGCAAAATGTCGCGGATCTTCTTGGTATGGAGGTGGAAGAGCGTGACCCGTATGTGGCAGTTGTGCTCTGCTCCGGTTCTTTTGAACACAGAAAAAAAGCAAACGTCTATGATGGCACTCCAAACTGTACTGTAGCTCATGGATTATATGGAGGTGATACAGATTGCCAATATGGTTGTCTAGGTTTTGGTGAGTGTGTGGACGCCTGCGATTTTGAGGCCATGTACATGGATGAAAAAACAGGGCTTCCTGTTGTGATTCAGGATAAATGCACTGCATGTAATGCCTGTGTTACAGCTTGCCCGAGAGACATCATGGAACTGCGGCCTAAAGGCAAAAGAGACAGACGAATTTTTGTTTCCTGTATAAATCAGGATAAGGGAGGCGCTGCTAAAAAAGCTTGCGAAGTTGCCTGTACCGGTTGCAGCAAGTGCGAAAGTGAATGCAAATACGATGCCATTACCATAGAAAACTATTTAGCCTATATCGATGGAGAAAAATGCAAACTCTGTCGCAAATGTGCCCCTGTTTGTAAATCCAATTCCATACTTGAAATCAACTTCCCACCTAGAAAAGAAAGACCTGAAAAGAAGGATAGAATAAAAAAAGAAAGGCCGGCAAGAGCTGTTAAACCAATTGCCACTGAGACAGCAACTCTTGAAAAGGAAGCTGGTGTGGATGTAGTTGAAATGGTTAAAAAAGCCAAGGATAATAATTCAAAGGAAGAAAACTCAGAAGATAAAGCATAAATGAGTTTAGCGATAAATAATATAAAAACATTTCCAATGGGCGGGGTTCACCCCGCAGAAAATAAATTTACTGTAGATAAACCCATTGAAAAATTGGAGGCCCCAAGTCAAGTTTCTATTCCTATCTCACAGCATATCGGGGCTCCGGCCAAACCTGTTGTGGAACAGAGACAGAAAGTAAAAATAGGGCAGATCATTGCATCAAGTTCCGGATTTGTATCAGCAAATATCCATGCCACAATTGCGGGCACAATAGCAAAATTTGATAAAGTAATGGATTCTACAGGCTATAAGCGTGATGCCATTATCATCAAGGCCGGGAAAGAAGAACAGGAATGGGAAGAAAGTATTGATTTAAGTGATGATCTGGTAAAGGAGGTTTCACTTAGCCGTGAGGAGATTATTAAAAAAATTGCGGCGGCCGGAATCGTAGGTATGGGAGGGGCAACTTTCCCATCTCATGTAAAGCTTTCTGTACCAAAAGGGAAAAAAGCTGAATATTTGATTCTCAATGGTGTGGAATGTGAGCCTTATCTCACAGCAGATCATAGGTTGATGTTGGAAAAAGGGCCGGAAATCATTGTCGGAGCGAGAATTCTAATGAAAGCTTTGGATGTCGATAAAGCCATTATCGGAATTGAAAATAACAAGCCAGACGCTATCGAGAAAATAGCAGAATTGATCAACGGGGAAAATGGGATGATGGTTCAACCATTAAAAGTGCAATATCCCCAGGGCGGTGAAAAACAATTGATCAAAGCCGCCATCAATCGTGAAGTGCCTTCTGGAGGATTGCCGATTGATGTTGGCGTTGTGGTTCATAATGTCGGAACTGCCTTTGCAGTTTATGAAGCCATTCAGAAAAATAAACCATTGCTCGAAAGAGTAGTAACCATCACTGGTAAAGATGTTAAAAACCCATCTAATTTTTTGGTTAGAATTGGCACTCCCGTCAACAATTTAATCGAAGCTGCTGGAGGCATTCCTGAAAACACCGGGAAGGTAATCAGCGGAGGCCCAATGATGGGAAAAGCATTAAACTCAGTTGATATCCCGGTTGCAAAGGGCACATCCGGTATTTTGCTGATTCCGAATGAAGAGGCAAAGAGAGGCAAAATGAAAGTCTGCATTCGGTGCAGCAAATGTGTTGATGTTTGCCCTATGGGATTAGAGCCATATTTACTGATGACATTAACACAAAAAGAACTTTTTGATCGAGTGGAAGAAGACAAAGCGCTGGACTGCATAGAATGTGGTTCCTGCTCATTTACTTGTCCTTCTGACAGACCACTATTAGATTATATTAGATTAGGAAAGAAAACTGTTGCATCATTAATCAGGGAAAGAAATAACTAATGAGCGCTCAATTTTTAACTGTTTCGCCGTCACCCCACATCCATTCTGAAGACTCTGTCAAAAAATTGATGTATGGAGTGATCATTGCTTTACTACCAGCATTGGCAGTATCATTTTTTGTATTTGGGATAGGCGCTGTCTATGTCACACTACTCTCCGTATTAAGTTGTGTAGTTGCAGAATATACGCTCACTAAATATCTCCTCAAAAAAGAACCAACCTTCATGGATGGTTCTGCTATAATAACCGGAGTTTTACTGGCATTTAATGTGCCCAGTAGTTTACCCTGGTGGGCCATCATTATCGGAAGCCTTGTTGCAATTGGTGTTGGAAAAATTGCATTTGGAGGACTTGGAAACAATCCTTTCAATCCGGCATTGGTAGGAAGGGTATTTTTATTGATTTCCTTTCCGGTTCCAATGACAAGCTGGCCCGTTCCTTTTGTCTCAAGATTCCAATTCCTTGATGCAACCACCGGAGCCACACCATTAGCGCTTATAAAAGAAGGCGTTGATGCTGGTGAACCGATTTCTAAATTGATGAGTGAGTTGCCAACATATATGAATATGTTGCTCGGTGGGCTGGGCGGCAGTATAGGGGAAGTTTCAGCCATCGCATTGATCGTAGGATTCGTTTACATGTTGTGGAAAAAGATCATTACATGGCATATTCCTGTGGCAATGATCGGGACAATATTTGTCCTTACCGGAGCGCTCTGGCTATTCAATCCGGATAAATTTGCCGATCCTGTATTTCATCTTTTAACGGGTGGTGTAATGCTCGGGGCATTCTTCATGGCAACAGATTATGTTACCTCTCCAATGACAGTAAAAGGGATGCTAATATTTGGTGTAGGGATAGGGTTGCTCACTGTAGTAATCAGAACTTTCGGCGCTTATCCTGAAGGAGTATCATTTGCAATATTGATCATGAATGGTTTTGTGCCATTGATGAATAAATATATAAAACCAAAACGATTCGGAATTAAGAAAAATGGCTAAGAAAGAATCAACACTTTTCAACATGGTGTCCAGTCTCGTAGTAGTTACGCTGATTGCATCGACTGCCCTTGGTTATGTATATGAATTGACCAAAGGACCAATTGCCGCCGCAAAACTTGCAAAGAAAATCAGGTCTATTGACGAGGTAGTTGTAGAGTATGACAATAATCCAGTGGATGATATGTATAAAATCCCCATTGAGAATTCTGAAGACAGCCTTGAGGTTTACCCCGCAAAAAAGGGCGAGAAGGTCATGGCCAGCGCTATCAGAACATATTCTCCAAAGGGATACGGCGGTAATGTTTGGCTTATGGTTGGCTTATTGCCCAATGGAAATATTCAAAACGTAGCAGTACTTGAACATAAAGAAACCCCGGGACTCGGAACGAAAATGGATAATGATGAATTCAAGAATCAGTTCATTGGAAAAAATCCAGCCTCACTTAATTTAAAGGTGATAAAAGATGGAGGAGATATAGATGCACTATCCGGTGCTACCATCACTTCAAGAGCATTCGGGCAAGCCATTCAGTTGGCTTTTGATACATATACGAAAGGAGGTCAGCATGAATAATATGCAAAATTTCAGCAAGGGTTTTTTTAAGGAAAATGCGGTTTTTGTCCAGCTTTTGGGCATGTGCCCTACCCTTGGTGTAACATCAACGGCAATCAATGGACTGGGGATGGGTCTGGCAACAACATTTGTTTTGTTGATGTCAAATATTGTGATTTCATTGGTAAAAGGATTTATTCCCGATAAGGTGAGAATTCCTGCTTTCATCGTTATCATCGCCTCTTTTGTGACCGTTGTTGACCTGGTGATGGCAGGTTATCTTCCAGCCCTGCATGAGCAACTTGGACTTTTTATTCCACTGATCGTTGTCAACTGTATTGTTTTGGGACGTGCAGAAGCCTTTGCTTCAAAAAACGGGGTAATTGCCTCTGCCCTCGATGGTTTGGGAATGGGACTTGGATTTGCCATGGCTTTGTTCATGCTTGGTTCAGTGAGAGAGATACTCGGTAACCTTTCTATATTAGGTATAAAATTGGTAGATGCCGATGGCATTTTACTTTTCATCCTCCCTCCTGGCGCATTTTTAGCCCTTGGATTTTTAATAGCTTTTATCAATCACGTGAAAAAAACTGCTTAAGAAATTATGGAATATATCATCATCGTTTTTGGAGCCATATTTGTCAATAACATTGTCCTGAATCAATTTCTGGGAATATGTCCATTTTTGGGAGTTTCAAGCAAAGTTTCTACCGGTCTTGGCATGACAGGTGCAGTAACATTTGTAATGACAATTGCGACTATTGTTACTTATTTAATTCAACAATATGTGCTGGTTCCCTTGGAAATCACCTATTTACAAACGATCACATACATTCTAATAATTGCCGCACTGGTTCAAATGGTGGAGATTATATTGAAAAAGGTAAGCCCTTCACTTTACCAGGCTTTAGGCGTTTTTCTTCCTTTAATCACGACAAACTGTGCTATTTTGGGAGTTGCGATATTGGTGATTCAGAATGAATTTAATCTTATAGAAAGTGTTGTTTTCGCCATTTCAAATGCGCTTGGGTTTGGATTGGCACTTGTGATTTTTTCAGGATTAAGAGAGCACATGGATCTTATCGACCTGCCAAAAGGGATGAAGGGCGTTCCGGCATCTCTGGTGATCGCAGGTTTACTTTCTATGGCATTTATGGGATTTGCAGGTTTAGTTTAGGACAATAAAAAAAGAAAGAAATGGTTAATCTGGCCACAAAATACATGGGTTTGAATCTTAAAAACCCAATCATCGTTTCCAGCTGTAGCCTTACTCACAGCGCTGAAGGAGTAAAAAGATGTGCTGATGCAGGGGCGTCCGCTGTTGTATTGAAATCGCTTTTTGAAGAGCAAATCAATGCCGATGTTAAAGCGCTTGCTGATAGTTCGGTTCCATCATACCATACGGAAGAATGGGATTATATTCAGCGAATGGGATTGGATATGAATGCAGATGAGTATCTGAAAATCATTGAAGAGTCCAAGGAAATTACAGACATCCCTGTCATTGCCAGTCTCAACTGTATTTCCAGCGATCGTTGGACAGACTTTGCCAAATATATAGAGGCAGTTGGTGCAGATGCGATTGAGCTCAATATTGCCGTGATGCCCAGACAATTTGATGAAAATCCGGACAAAATAGAGCAGCATATTTACAACATCGTTTCCAGTGTAAAACATAATGTTAATATTCCCGTCGCGGTTAAACTAGGACCTTATTTTACATCGATGCCCAGAATGGCAAAGGGTGTAAGAAAAGCAGGCGCTTCTGCCCTGGTACTTTTCAACAGGTTTTATCAGACTGATATTGACATCAATAAATTATCTCACGAATCAAAGAATAAGTACAGCACCCCTGCTGAGATGTCAAACACACTCCGTTGGATTTCATTGCTTTATCAGCAAATAGGATGCTCTTTGGTGGGAAATACTGGTATTCACGATGGAGAAGCTGTCATTAAGCAGCTACTGGTTGGAGCAAGAGCAGTTGAGATTTGTTCGACACTTTTTATCAATGGCATGGGCCAAATCAAAATAATGCTTGATGAAATTCAAAATTGGATGATTGACAAAGGATATGAAACTGTGGATGATTTCAGGGGCAAAATGAGTCATAAAAATTCCAAACAACCTGAGTATTTCGAGCGACAACAATATATCAGGGCAATTGTGGGGATTGATTAAATTTAGTCTTGAGGCAATTTGGTTTTATACCTACTGAATAGACGTCACTTTACTGAATTGAATGCTTTTCGAAAAAAGGTAGAGTAAGCACTAAAGTGAATTATAATTGGATCTTCTTTAGCAATTAGACTCACAGGATTCTTCAATTTTTCTATTCTCAATCTGAAAAGTGGTGTGTCCGATGCCAAATTCGTGTTTCAGTTTTTCCTGAAGTTTATGTATAAATTTATCATCATGGCCTCCGGGCATAATTAGATGGGCAGTCAGCGAAGTCTGTGTTGTGCTCATTGCCCAGATATGAAGATCGTGAATGTCTTCTACACCTTCATTGGATAAAAGAAATTCACGCACTTTAGCAAGTTTTATATGTTTGGGAACAGCATCCAATGCCAGGTCTATGGAATCTGTAAACAAACGCCAGGTACCCCAAATAATTACAGCAATAATCAGAAAGCTCATCACCGGATCAATCCATTGCAGACCTGTAATATTGATTAATAATCCGGCAATTACTACACCTACTGAGACACCGGCATCGGCGGCCATATGGAGAAATGCACCTTTAATATTCAGATCATCTTTCTGGCCTTTCATAAAAAGCAGGGCTGTCAGGGTATTTATTACAACGCCAATTCCGGCAACGATCATAACTTGCGTTCCTGCAACCGGTTCGGGATTTTTAAATTTTCCTACCGCATCCCAAGCGATGGCAATCACCGCTCCAAATAATAAAAGGGCATTTAGAATAGATACAAGAATAGTAGTTTTACGTAATCCGTAAGTGAATTTTCCTTTTGGTTTTATAGTGGCGAGCCATGCTGCTGTCCATGCAAATACCAAACTCAAAACATCGCTGGCATTATGCCCGGCATCAGCTAACAATGCTGAAGAATTGGCGATTAATCCATAAAATATTTCAACAGCGACAAATATGATATTTAGTCCAATACCTATGGCAAAAGCCTTGCCATGTCCGCTGCTATGCGTATGTTTTTGAGATTGAGCCAAAGTTAGTTATTTACAGAATTCAATATATTTAAAACATTTCACACTACGACTAAAATACGATGCCTCCAATTTATTTAAATTGATAACTACATTATTGTGAGGAAAATATCATACCGGACATCTTGTGAGTTTCACTGTTTTCTGATTTTAGTAGTGCAACTTAGTGATAAATACATAGGTGAGAATAACAAGGTCATGATTTTTTTATGTTGTTTTTGACTGACAGTTGTATAGTCAACAGTTTATAAAAGACAAGATACTCTTTTCTTAAAAAGTGTATAAACATAAGGTCTTTCATCTCCCGAAGGCATGATGTAAGTGTGATTAAAGCTGTCAATTAATTCGAAATCTGCACCGAGTTTATTTGCTATCATATCTTTGCTATATCGGTGAACCGGAAGTCCCGAACAAACCTTTGCACCATTCAAGTTGAACTCAGACAATAATACAAAACCGTTGATTTTCACACTGCTCTTTAGCAAATTAAAATAAACATCCTGATCCTTTTTCTCTGTAAAAAAATGAAGAACAGCTCTGTCAATCCATAGATCAACCGGGGATATTTTATATAGACTATTTGGTTTAGTCAAATCGTCCACAATGCACTCAACCTTACGCTCCCCTACTCTATTTTCCAACTTATTTAATGCCACTTCACTCAAATCCGTGGCAATTAAATCTGAATATCCGATGGCCAAAAGCTCATCGATAAGCGTAGTGTTGCCCGCTCCAACATTTAAAATTCGAGCAGATTTCTTTAACCCTGCTTTTGAAACTAAACTTAAAGTCGGGCTAAGATCCGTTTCATACCACCCCAGCTTTTCTTCAGGACTGTTTGTGTAAGCTTTATCCCAATGATCTTTAAAATTAATTTCTTCCTTTTGCGGCTGTTGAGAACAACAACTGCTTCCCCTATCATCAATATTGCAGCTTTCTTCTATCATAGTATATCATATTTGATTCTATCAAATTCCTCTTTATTGATTTCACCATATACATAGCGCCCTATTAGAATCTCACGAGACATTTCCCTTTGTTAATTTACGGGATGATCTTGGTCATTTTGGTTCCATGGAGGTCACAATCTTATCACAGCAGATCATGAAAAATATTAAAATTTCAGAAGCTTATTTATTAGCTTTTTTTGTTATAAAAAAATAAAAGTAAAAAATTAAATATTATCAAGAGCGATCAGAAATTTTTTCAATACCTCATCAGCTATTTTTTTTAGCTCTTCTTTTTCAAGCATACTCATCAATGCGGAAGGATTTACCATCACTACCTCGATCTTCCCATTTCCAACATCTTTTATCAAAGTTTTGCAAGGTAGAAATAAACCGATATTCTCTTCAACTTGTATTGTTTGATAAGCAAACGACGGGCTGCAAACACCAAGAATCCTATAAGGAGGCAGATCGACATCATCCAGTTTTTCTTTAAGTTTCGCCTCCATATCAATTTCGGTAATGACACCGAAACCCTCCTTTTTCAATTCATCTTTTACCTTTTGGGTTACCTCTTCTAAGGTTCACTTGACGGCTTTACTATAATAATAATTCCCTGCCTTCTGTGCTGATAATGTATTTATTGTAAATAACACTATCGCAATTGAGGTAATTAATTTTATTTTTTTCATAGATTAAAGATTATCAATTACTTTTTCCAGTTTAGCCATTATCTCAGTAGCAATACCGGCAAGATTTTCATTCTCAACTGACTGCATGGATGCCGCCGGATTAACTGCAGATATTTCAATTTTCCCTGGCTCTCTTTCCTGAAGGATCACATTACAAGGAAGCATTGTGCCGATTTTATCTTCCGATTGCAATGCTTTGTAAGCAAATGGAGGATTGCAGGCACCGAGGATTTTATAATTATAGAAATCGACGTCAAGCTTTTTCTTTAGCGTGGCTTTAACATCAATTTCGGTAAGTATTCCGAAACCTTCTTTTTTTAGTTCTTCTGTAACTTTTTCAATTGCTTCTTCAAAGCTTGTATTTGTTATTGTTGTTCCAAAATAATAACTCATGATATTTTATTTTTTTATGTTTATAAATTGTGTTTCAATATAAAGGTAAATGCAAATTGTTGTTTTTATCAACAATTAGTTCTTTTAATTTATCACTGCAAAATTACCTTTATTATACATGCAATGGAATTGCATTTTTTCACTAAACCTCAAATAAATGCTTCCGCTTTCTACACCAATTAACCTCAATAATTCACGGGAAGAATGCGATACAGGAAACAATGAATTGATTATCTGATATTTACAGTAAAATTTTGACAAAAATGAATATCCCAAAAATGAGGAACAATCTTTTAATGAAAAATAAATCAATTCATTGCCCTTCAGTATTTTAAGCGTTTCAATAATTATCTCCCGAATTATTCGGGTTAATTTGCTGTGTGGAATATTTTTAATATTCAAATGGTTGCCGTGCAGGTGTTTCTGTGAAAATAAATATATAAAATAAGAGAAATTATGCATTGTTTGTATAGATGGGCAAATTAATAATATGTGCAAAACTTTAATAAAAATATTAAATACCCCGTAGTACCCTACCGCCCTTTTAGAACACGGGTTGCATTTAATATTGCAATCAACGCAACACCCATATCGCCTATTACTGCCTCCCACATAGTTGCAATACCGAAAATTCCCAGACCAATGAAAACTGATTTAACACCCAGGGCAAAAATAATATTCTGCCACACGATTTTTCTCGTTCGGGTTGCCACATCTATGGCTTCTGCAATTTTTGATGGAGAATCCGTCATTAAAACAACATCGGCGGTTTCGATTGCCGCATCAGAACCAAGAGCGCCCATAGCAATTCCAACATCAGCGCGGGCAAGCACGGGTGCATCGTTTATTCCATCGCCTACAAAAGCAACTTTGCCATTTTTATTGAGCATCCTCTCAATATGTTCAACTTTATTTTCAGGGAGTAATTCCGCATAATACTCTTTAATTCCCAACTTTTCAGCAAATATCCCCGCGACGTATTTGTTATCACCGGTGAGCATAACTGTATGTATTCCCTTGTTATTCAGCCGTTCAATAGCGTTGATGGCATCATCTTTCAAATTGTCAGAAATCACAATATACCCCGCATATTTTTTGTTGATAACAACATGAACAACGGTTCCTCCAACATCACATTTATCGTGTGCAATGTTTTCTTTGTGAAGTAGTTTGTCGTTCCCGACAAATATTTCTTTTTTATCAATAAATGCTCTAACCCCATAGCCTGATATTTCTTCCACCTTATCAATTCTCGTGTCATCAAATTCCTGTTCAAATGATTCAAGAATAGATTTTGCTATCGGATGGTTTGAATTGTGCTCGGCATAAGCTGTATATTCAAGAATTGTATCTTCATTGAAACCGTTTGATGGGAATATCCCGGAAACTTTAAATTCACCTTTGGTCAATGTACCTGTCTTATCAAACACCGCGGTTTTAATCTGCGTCAAGGCATCCAGAAAGTTGGAACCCTTCACTAAAATACCCCTGCGGGAAGCTCCGCCAATGCCACCAAAATAGCCGAGCGGAATACTGATGACCAATGCACAGGGGCAGGAAATAACCAGAACGACCAAGGCTCTGTAAATCCAGTCGCTAAATGTTGCCCCTTCAATAAAAAGCGGGGGCAAGACAGCAAGGAAAAGAGAGCCAAACACCACTGCGGGTGTGTAGTATTTCGCAAAAGTAGTGATGAACTTTTCTGTTTCTGCTTTCTTCGAAGTTGCATTCTCCACCATCTCAAGAATTTTAGAGATAGAGGATTCACCAAAAGGTTTAGAGACTTTAATGGTGAGCAAACCTGATTGATTGATCATGCCCGCCAGCACATCATCATTTGGTTTTATACTTTGTGGTACACTTTCGCCAGTCAGCGCTGAAGTATCGACGAATGAGCTCCCTTCTGTTACCCGACCATCCAAAGGAATTTTTTCGCCAGGTTTTACAACGATCACTTCTCCAATGTTCACATCTTCTGGCGATACTTTTTTTATGTCACCATTCGACTTTAGGTTCGCATAATCGGGTTTTATCTCAAGCAATGATTTTATTGACTTCCGGGAGCGGTTCACTGCTATATCCTGAAACAACTCACCAACAACATAAAATAACATTACTGCGACTGCTTCAGGCATTTGATCTATTGCAAAAGCACCCAGGGTGGCAATGGTCATTAAAAAATGTTCGTTAAAGACCCGGCCCCTGAAGATGTTTTTTACAGCCAATGTTATAATATCCCAACCTACTATCAGATAGGCTGTTACGAATACTAAATATTCCGCAATTTGAAAAGGTGTATCATGTATTGCATCTTCAAATATTATCCCGATAAGTAAAAGAAGCATACCTGAGACTGCTTTAAAAATAGCTCGCTTGTTTTCGGCAATTTCGCTTTTTGAAACTATGGTTTTTTCGTCACCGTAGTCCACAACTTCTACCTCCGGTTCAACTTCAATTATTTTGTTTTTTACCTTTTCAATATCGTCAGTATCTATTGTCATTGAAGAAGTGGCAAAATTGACATTTACAAATTTTACTTCTTCCAGTTTTGTCAGGTTGTCTTCAATTTTAGAAGCACAAGAAGCACAATCCAGATTTTTTAATGTATATTTTTCCATCTGTTTAAAATTTGTGGAAACTTCGCCATATATAGATAATCATTATATTTTTTATTTATTTACATATTGCCAGAATTCAATTATTATCCCAGGCACGGCCTGCTTCATGTTTTTCTTTTGCGAATATTTTCATATAACTGATGACCTGGTAAACAGCAGGTTGCCAAATCATATAGCAACCGCTATTTACCCGGTAATTATACATCGCCGTTTTCCATTCCTGTTTTTACCCTGTAAATCTTTTCCACATTGGAAACATAAATTATTCCATCACCCTTCTCAGGAGAACGGCCGTGCTCACTGATGATCTGGACTATCTGTTCCATATCTTTCTTTTTACAGACAAGCTCAAGTTTAACAACCTTACTATCTGTAACCTTAAATTCAAGTGAAGGGAAGGCGTCTGGTCGTTTGTAGGATCCGGTACCTTCAGCCATGGAAATAGTTACATTATCGTATCCATTTTCGTTTAAAGCTGTTATCACTTGTTTTACTCTATTGGGTTTAATAAATGCTTTTATCTCTTTCATAATTTCTAATGATCATGTTCCAATTCTCCTTTAATTAGCTCAGAGGAAAGCATATAGGCGCCATTTACTACAACTAATGCATCTTCGGGAAGCGGTTCTCTAAAAGCAACTTCTACAAATCCGGCATCTCTTATGCCAACAGTAACATCTTTTACCTCAAAAGTTAATTTTTCCTCATGACCCTCTTCTTCTTCATGCCCATGTTCATCCGCTTCTTCTACTTGCACGAAAACAAATGATCTGGTGCCTTCGGTCACAATAGCTTCTTCCGGCAGCACATTTGTGAGCTTTTCGCTTTCTATAATTCTCCCTTCTACATAAAGACCGGGAAACAAACCTGTCTTTATTTTATCATCTATCTTCGCATGGATGTGTATTGCTTTTGGGTCATCTTCAAAAGTCTGACCTATCTTTTCAATTTGTGCTTCAATAAGCTCTCCCGGCTTATTTGCAATTGTAAAATAAGCTTTTTGACCAATCCTTATTTTATAAATATCCTTTTCATAAACCCGGAAATCAACATGAGTTTTTGTATTATCCGTTATATGAAACATGTCTTTGCCCGGATCAATAAAGCCTCCAATACTTATTAAAACTTCACCAACATAGCCATCGATTGACGATTTTACAGGTACAGTAGCATATAATTCTCCCGCAACGATTTTATTGACATCCATATCTAATAATTTCAATTTAGCTTTTAAACCATTAATTTTAGACTGAGTCGAATAATACTCCGACCGGGCTTTTTGATATTCCCTGGCTGAAGAAATTTCTTCTTCGTAGAGCCGTTCTTTACGTTCAAATTCTATTTTAAGATATTCGAGTTCACTAACACTTTGCTGTAATTCCTGTTGCATTTCGATATAATTAGGGTGCTCCAGGCGGGCGAGGATTTGGCCCTTCTTTACCCAATCACCTTCTGTAATATAAATAGCGCTAACATTGCCTCCAACAAACGTATTTATCTTAGCCTCATCCTGTGGATAAAGATCAAGAAATCCATTTACCTTGATATTATTTCCCAAACTTTTCTGCATAACCGGACCTGTCTCCAGCCCTAATACTTCGGCTTGCCGAGTAGTGATAGATACAGCGTTTAAAGATTCTTCTTCATGATCCCCATGCTCTTCTGAGTGCGCTTCCCCCTCTGCCGAAGATGAGTCAGAGGGTGTGCACCCACCTATGAATATAACAGCAGTTATAAATACCGCCATTAACATTAGATTTTTCATTTTCCTGTATTTTCTATGATTTATTTCCATTATAGTGTTCCCATTAAATAGTTAATATCAATTTTTGTTTGTTTGTATAATCTTAAGGTTTCAAGATAATTATTGCGAATAGCATTGGACTGATCCAGGTTCTGAATGTATTCCACATATTCTATTTCTCCACTTGTGTACCCTTTACTCGCAAAATTTACCAACTCATCTGCCAGCTCAAGACCTTTGCTTTGGAAGTAACTAAGCTGGGCGCGATACTTTGCCAACTCTTGCAATAGGTTATTAAACTCAGTATGCAACCGGAGATTATAACCATCATATTCAGCGCCGGCAATGGCGACGTCCACTTCGGCTGCCTGACTTCGGCCATTATTAGCCCAAAAGGCAAGTGGAATCCCAATACCAACCGAGAAACCGTTTGCCCCTGATATACCTTCAATTTTCTGACTGAAAAAGCCAGCCGAAAATTCCGGTACAAATCCTGATTTCTGCAGTTTATAATTCCTTTGAGCTACATCAATTCGCTTTTGGTAAAAACTTAGCAATGGATTTTGCATAGTATTTGCAGTATCAGTATAAAGTGGAATATTTATCTCGCTAAGGTTTTTTTGTGTTATTTGAATGACACTGTCGTAATTCATCACATTCTGTAACCGGAGTTTATAAATTTCCACATCAGCCTGGGTTTGCTCTTTCAATAAAAGTATCTCCAGATGTTTTCCCTCAGCCGCAATTCTCGCCAGCCGGTTAGTTTCACCGGTAATGTGGCGCAATTCAGCGGCCCTGGCAAAATTGCTATAAATACTGTCCAGACGGTCATAAAGTTCCAGTTGATTGTAGGCCCATGCCAATTGCGTGTATTCACGATTCACCTGGCGTACCAGATCATTTTTAGTTACAACAACGGCTTGCTGACTTAATTCTATTCTTGCATTTTGAAGTTTGGAACGGGTGCCATACACTGTAGGAAATTTAAAACTCTGAGATATTTCAAAACCATTGTCGATAAATCCAGTTGTATTTATCTCCCCTTGAGTATAACTCACATATGTATTTCCTAAGTCAACCACTGATTTTTTAAGCTTCTCTTCACGGGTAACACCCAGGTTTGCCGCTGTAATTTGCGGATTATTAGCTATCGCAATCTCAACAGCCCTATCCAAACTTATGTTCTCGACTACCTGATTCTGAGCAACTATCTCAGGGGAAAAACTTACCAGCATTAGTAAAACCATTCCTGCTACAACTGCTTTACCAGGCAGGTTTCCTTTATTTGAAAGTCGCTTTTCCTTTCTGGATTCTACAATGTAATACAGCACAGGCACTACCACCAGGGTAAGAAACGTTGCCGAGATGAGACCACCAATAACTACTGTAGCCAGCGGCCGCTGAACTTCTGCTCCCGCTGAGGCCGATATTGCCATTGGTGTAAAACCCATGATCGCAGCGGTTGCAGTAAGTAAAATAGGTCTTAATCTTTCCTCTGTTGCGGTTAAAATTCGTTTACCAATATCATTAATACCATGATCCCGTAAATCGTTTAATCGGCTGATCAACACAAGTCCGTTTAAAACGGCCACTCCAAATAGCACCACGAAACCAACGCCGGCCGAGATACTGAAAGGCAGCCCCCGGGCAGAAAGAAATAAGATGCCGCCAATAGCCGCCAGAGGTACGGCCATGTAAATCATTATTGACTGCGACAGTGATCTTAAAGCAAAGTATAGCAGCATAAAAATCATAGCTAAAGCGAGAGGTACAACAATACTTAGTCTTTCTTTGGCCCGCATCAGATTCTCAAACGATCCTCCATAGGTAATGTAATAACCAGTGGGTAGTTGTAATTGACTATCCATTTTTTCCTGTATTTCTTTAATCATTGACTCCACATCACGGCCTCTGACATTAACGCCAACATATATTCGTCTGTAGGTGTTATCCCGGGAAATCTGCATTGGTCCAGGTTTATAGCTGATCTCAGCTACTTCTTTTAATGGTACCTGGCTGCCATTGGGAAGATCTACAAAAAGATCCATCAGGTTGCTGATGTCTTTTCTGTAAGATTCCGATAGTCTGATAACGACATCAAAGCGTTTTTCGCCCTCAAAAATCACTCCGGCGGAGGCTCCGGCAAATGCAGAACTGACATACTGGTTCAGTTTCTTAATATTTAATCCGTACTGTGCAATTTTGGCCCTGTTGTAGTTTACGGTGATTTGAGGCAGACCACTTGTTGCTTCAACGCGTACATCGGCAGCTCCTTCTACAGAACCTATGATTTTGGCCATTTCCTGAGCCTTACTGGCCAGAATATCAAGATCTTCACCATAAAGTTTAATTGCTACATCTTCACGAACCCCGGTTAGCAATTCATTAAAACGCAACTCAACAGGTTGGGTATATACATAGTTTACCCCGGGAATAACGGATATTTTTTCATTTATATTCTCAATAAGTTCTTCCTTGGATGAGGCAGACACCCATTTATCCATGTCTTTCTCAAGAATAATAAAAATGTCAGAAATATCCATTGGCATCGGGTCGGTGGGAATTTCAGCTACTCCTATACGGGCCACTATAGTCTTTACTTCAGGAAAATTGTCCATAACTATATTTTCAATCAGCTTTGAAACCCTGATAGATTCGGTAAGGGAACTCCCCGGTTTTATTAAGGCTTGCATAGCAATATCACCTTCATCGAGTTTTGGGATAAATTCACCTCCCATCCTCGAAAATACATAGCCTGAAACTGCCAGCAATCCCAGGGCCAGGATAAGTACCGTCTTCCGGTAGGTCAGCGCCAAATTCAAGATTGGTTTATATCCTGCGTGAACGAATCTCATAATTCTGTCACTTAAATGCTGAATCGCCCTTTCAAAACGAACAAATATACTTTTATTACCTTCCCTGGGTGGTTTTAAGAAGACCGCAGAGATCATTGGAACATAAGTTAAACTTAGTATTATAGCTCCTAGAACTGCAAAGCCGAAGGTGTAAGCCATAGGCTGGAACATTTTACCTTCTATACCGGTAAGGAATAGGATAGGGGTGAACACGATTAGAATAATGAGCTGACCAAAGAATGCTGAATTCATCACACTGCTGCCCGATTCGTAGGCGATTTGATCCATATCGCCAGGGGTAAATTTTGTCACACCCTTTTTAAGGCGAAGTTCGATATGGTGCACCACGCCCTCAACAACGATTACTGCCCCATCCACTATTATCCCAAAATCGATGGCTCCCAAAGACATCAGATTGGCCCAAACACCGAATTGTTTCATAAGGATGAAAGCAAATAATAATGACAAAGGTATAATTGAAGCCGTGATAAGTCCACCCCGGAGACTCCCAAGAAGGATAACCAACACGAAGATGACGATAAGTGCTCCCTCTACAAGGTTTTTAGTAACTGTGCTTGTAGTTCGTTCTATTAACGCGCTTCTGCTTAAAAATGGTTCTATTTTCAAACCCTCAGGCAGTGATTTCTGTATCTCTGCAATACGCTTTTCCACATTTTGAATTACATTATTTGGGTTTTCTCCCTTGAGCATAAGGATCTGTCCGCCAACAGTCTCTCTACCATCCTGAGTAAAAGCGCCAAAACGAACTGCAGAACCATAGCGTACTTCATCTGCTACATCTTTAATCAGCACAGGTGCTCCATTAATGGTTTTAACTACAATCATCCTCAGGTCTTCCAGGGATCTGGCAAGGCCCTCTCCCCTGATAAAATTCGCCTGGTGGTTTTTCTCGATATAGGCTCCACCGGTATTTGCATTGTTAACCTCTAGTGCCTCAAATATTTCCGTCATGGAAATTTCCATGCTATTCATTTTATTTGGGTCGAGAGATATTTCATATTGTTTAAGGTAGCCACCAAATGCATTTACTTCTACAACACCAGGTACCAAAGCCATTTGACGTTTAACTATCCAATCCTGAATAGTTCTTAAATCCATGGCAGAATACAGAGAGTCATAGCCAGGTTCAGGCTTGAGAGAATATTGGAAAATTTCACCCAAACCGGTAGTAATTGGGGCCATAAATGGTTCGCCAAAACCTGCCGGTATTGATTCCTTAACATCAATGAGCTTTTCCTGCACCAACTGACGTGGCAGGTAAGTCCCCATGCGGTCCTCGAATACAATGGTAACTACTGACAAACCAAACCGGGAAATAGAACGCAACTCTACCACATCCGGTAAATTGGCCATAGCCAGTTCTACAGGGTAGGTGACAAATTGCTCAATATCTTCGGTTCCCAGATTTGGGGCAATAGTTATTACTTGTACCTGGTTATTCGTAATGTCGGGTACAGAACCCAGGTTAATGGTCATCATGGAGTAAATTCCAACCCCGATAAGCGCTATTATCATCAAACTGATGATGAGCTTATTTTTTATAGAAAATGATATAATCTGATTAATCATGAATTAACTAGTTACTTGTTAAATGAGTGATGATTTTGTATGGGTAAATATTTACCAAACAAAAGATTTCCAATAAATTAATCGCGATTGTCCGTAACAATCGGAATTAATCCAACCTACCCTATTGTTTCAATAGGCAGGAATACGGAAGAAGGTGGGCCTCTATGAGGTGAAGATTTTAAAAGAGGTGATAAGTGTGTGAAACCCGAATTCGTGTTACCAACAGAAATGGATTTTTTAATTGAAAATTCTGTAAAAACCATGAGTAACAAGCAAGCAATATTTGCTTTTACCGGATCTCTGGGAAATACATCATTTGTTTCTGTAAGCATATAATGTTGGATTATACACTTTTTTACAGGGTGATCTGTTTCGCTTATAAAACAAACAACTAAATCAAACAGACTTTCATCAAAATGGCTTTGATGCAATATAAGATCATGATTTGAACTGTTTTTGTCATTCAGTGAGTAATGATGGTGTGTTGCAGGAATATGATTTTGCAAATCCAATTCCTGATTATGAGGAATAAGGTTATGAGCAGACCCAAAAGAATAGGTCAGCAAGAGCAATAATGATATAGCTACTTTACTGAATTGCATTGTTTGCAAAGCTAACGAATAAAACTATGCAACTGTATTGCAAAGTTATTTATTGCATTCATCGCACACGCCTTTTACGACCATATTCACGCTTTCGAGGGTGAAATTTTGCGGAAGGTTAATGCCCGGAACCTGGATGTCATTTAAACAATATGTCTGACCGCATTCTGTGCAATGAAAATGTACATGCAAGTCTTTTGGGTTACATTCGCAAGTATCCTGGCAGAGGGCATATTTCACAGATCCTGTACCATCTTCAATTGCGTGTATTACTTTTTTATCTTCAAAGGTTTTAAGGGTTCTGTAAAGGGTGACCCGATCAACCTTCTCAAATTTTTGTTCTAGCTCAGCAAGGCTGATGGCTGTTTTTTGCTCATTGAGAACTGTATAAACCAATTGGCGCATAGCCGTAGGCTTTACGTTTCTTTCTATAAGTTGTTGATCGTAATTGGATCCCATGATATCCTGAATTTTCAATTGTTAACTTTCATCTGAACTATATTCCTACCCTACCACCGAAGCATTTCAGTCATCTATTTTTTCAAATACAAAACAAATAAAATCATCTTCACCTCTTTGATCCATCCTGTTCAATGTACAGGGAATCTCTTCATTCAGATCATTTAATTTGCCACAGACCAGGCAAAGACCGGGTTTTGGAATTAAATCCGGATTCACTTCTGTCCCATCATCATCAAAATAAGGCGCCATTTTATTTATATTTAAAATTTAATCTCCGTTTTAGTAATTCGTAAACATTATAAACGATCGGGCATATCTCGTAATTTTGAATAACCCCAAAAAGCCTGAATATGAAATCATCTTTATGTAAATACGGATATGAATTACATTCTTCCGGTCTTAGTGAATAAATTGTGCATTTTTTATCTTTTAAAAACTGACAGGGCATTGAATTCAGGTAAAATTTATCCTTTTCTCCATATTCACCTGGCTTTGTAGATTCTTTTATGAATTTTTCCTTATCAATTTTCAATTCATCTGTCAATCGATCGATTTCTTCTTTTTGAAAGCATGTTTCTAATTCCATACAGCAATTGCCACATTCTGTGCAATCAACATGCTCAAGAACTTTGGAATAAAGGTCATGTACAATTTTGTCAATTTTATCAGAATCCTGCCATTTAAGATAGCTTCTGAAGCTAAAATTCTCCTCCTCTCTAATCTTTCCGTTCCTTTTTATGATGTTTAAATCCAGTTCTATTTTCATATCTGTTTTTTTAATTGTACCTGGTACTTCTCTGATTACTTTCTTCTGAAAATATATGTGCCTGCCCGGGGAATAATAAAACTTTAAATCAACTATGTAATATATGTCACTTTTGTAACCTCTCCCTAATTTAATTTTGCAAATTAATCAAAAAGAATATGACAATAAACGATGCTATTAAAGCAATCGCAGGAATTTTTATAGTTGGTTCCTTGCTACTCGGTTACAACGTGAATGAAAAATGGTTTTTATTCACCGCTTTTGTTGGAGTAAATCTATTTCAATCAAGCTTCACCAAATGGTGTCTTATGGAAAAAATCCTTGTAAAAGCGGGAATGAAAAAGACAGGCGATAGTTGTAATTGTTAAACTTTCCTGGTTTCATTTATTTCTAATATTAATCTCACAGTTTTTTAGAGTTGTAGATTGATGATCTTTTCCATACAGTGATTGTTTTGCCTGGGAGTTTTACCGCTGCTTTGTGCGATTCATTTTATAATGTTTAATGTTGGTCGCAAATTCCTTTGCAATTGTCTGAAGCCTTCCCCATTCCTCATTATCAATAATATCTGATTTTATTAAACTCCCCCCTACTCCTACACAAACAGCACCCAGGTCGTACCATTTATCAATATTCTCGGATGTAACACCGCCTGTTGGCATGAGTTTTATATTAGGAAAAGGGGCCAATACTGCTTTGATATATTTCATTCCAAGTGTCTCAGCAGGAAATACTTTTACTACATCGGCACCCCATTCATGTGCCTGGAAGATCTCAGCCGGGCTAAAAGCTCCTGAAAATACGGGTTTGCCCATCTTATGACACGCATCGATAATTTCCTTTTTAGAAATTGGCGTGACAACAAATTCAGCTCCGGCATTGATTGCTTCTATAGCCATTTTCTCATCGGTAACTGTTCCAACGCCGGGAATGATGCCGTCAATCTTTGCGAGTTTGGATATACTTTCAATGGCTTTTGGTGTATTCATCGTAACTTCAATGGCACGAATTCCACCGTCAAATATGCATTTGGCTGCGGGCATTACTCTATCCGCATCTTTAACCCTTAAAATTGCAACAATACCGCCTTCAAGGATTGTATTTAGTATTTCAACTCTTTCCATACAATATCATTGTTGGGTTGATACATAGTTGAGGATTTCCACGACTTGTCCGGAATTTTTTGCAACAGCCATGGCCTGGGCGTCAACTTCCTTCAGCGCATGAGTATATTCTTCCGGATGAATCACAATATAAGGTTTGCCCAATGCGGCGGCCTGACCAGCATCAAAAGCAGCATTCCACTGCCTGAATTTTTCTTCAAATTTGATGATTACCAAATCAGCTTTTTGAATACTTGTTTTCATCCTGATGGCATTGATCCTGGCCGCTTTATGATCGTACCAGAATTTATCAGATTCCGGACCAAGGATATTAACACCTACATCATCGCTTGCTTCATGGACAGTGACTGGTGTAAGAAATTCGATTGGAAGATCTTTTGTCTTACAAGCCTCAATGATTTCATCCCTCCAATTGCTGTGAATTTCTCCTGATAAATAAACGGTTAGATTCATATTAAAATAGTTTATGGAAATCTATATCAATCCATCCCGGTCTAACTGATCCACATGATCGATGAAAGTTTCGCTTATAGGTCGATATTCAATTCCGAGATCTATTTGTGAATAACTATTATCAAATTCAAACGGAATACCAAGATTGAGTTTTAGGAATTTCCATGAAAATCCTTGCAATGGGCCAAAAAGATACACCATGAAATTTGGAAGTACTCCCCTCGGGAATTTGTACTTTTTATAAAATTTATTTTTTAATATTTCAGCCATACCAATAGCTCTGATTGATTGAGCAACTAAAATATGCCTTCCGCTTGCTTTCCCCAAAATACATGCGTTGATGTGTGCTCTAGCGACATCACGCACATCAACAACCGAGAAATACAGATCTGGTACACCCATGGTGAACTTGCCATTTACCATCGATCTCATAAAATCGATGCTTGTGGAATCTACTCTTTTGCTCAATGAAGGACCCATGACAAATCCCGGATTGATGACCACTAAATCCCAACGTTCCTGCGTGTTAGCTATTTTCCAAGCCTCTTTTTCTGCCAGCGTCTTTGAAAGGGAATAAGGTTGATGACTCTCAGTGCTGGTAGTGTTCCATATTTTTTCATCAAAAACTCCGTTTTCTGTACTATTTATATCAAAGGCATCTCCAAAAATAGCAACAACGCTTGAAGTAAGCACCACTCTTCTTACCGAGGGCGTTTCATTGACAGAATTCAGCACATTTCTGGTACCCACCAGCGCAGGTTTAATTAACTGTTCCTGCGCATTTTTTATGCCCTGAAAGAAAAATGGAGATGCCGTATGGATGACCAGCTCGCACTCCTGCATGGCTTCTTTAAATGAACCATCTTTAAGTAGATCCGTTTCAAAAAGTTTCAATGCCCCGCTGCCATTACTGTCAATTTCGTATAGATGGGCATTTTTATCTTTATTAGACAGACTTCGTACAGTTCCATGAACTATATATCCGTCATCAACGAGCAGTTTAATGATCCAGGATGCGATGTAACCGCTGGCTCCTGTAACCAGGATAGGTTTTTCCTTATTTAAATATGCCATGTGGGATGGATATATAGTAAAACATTGTGGTTTATTTCTATGTTGGCGGTTTCAGATACCGAAAGCTGGACAACCGAAATATTTTCAATAATTATTTTATTGTTGTCTTTGCCTTGGATTTTATTATAAATACATAATAATCGGAAATTATAATCTACTAATATTAATAATTCGAAATTGGACTAACAATATAAAAAAAGCTGTTTCAATTGCCTAACCTCAGGAAAAATATTCTTTTGGCTTACGAGTTTGAAACAGCTTAATTTAAGTGTGAAAGTTTATAGATGCAATCAGTCGATTTTTCGCACCTTGATACTTCTATAATGCACCTCGTCTCCGTGCTCCTGAAGCAATATATGTCCTGATGGCCAGGCACCGAATCCTTCCCATTTGTTGTATTTACTTCTGGCAACTATAGCGTAAAACGCCTGGGTACCTCTTTCATATTCCAGCACCTTTCTGCTGTTCAACCAATGCTCTACATGTGCACCTTTAAATTCTGTTTTTACCAAGCTGTTTCTTTTAAGCCATTCTTCAACCCGTGTTCCTGTCACTATAATCCTTGCATGATTCCACTCACCTGGTTTTTTAACAATTTTATTTTTATGAGCAGGGATCATGTCGTATAAAGATGCTACTGTTCTGTTACCGGCAGCGCCTTCTTTTGCATCCGGATGTTTCGCATCATCCAGCACCTGGTATTCGAGACCAATTGCAGATTTACCGGAGCTGTAATTTTCTGTAATGAAATATTTAATGCCGCTATTAGCACCTTCCGTCAACATGAAATCTGTCTGAAATTCAAAGGTGGAATATTCATCTAAAGTTACGATGTCTCCACCACCCTGTGATTCTGCGCCTCCCTGTGAGAGTACGATTAATTCACCGTTATCAACTTTCCAGCCTCCTTTTGGGAAAGCATCTTTATGGGCTCCACGCCAGTTGCTGGTAGTTTTTCCATCAAAAAGCAATCTCCAGCCCTGGGCCCTTTCCTGGGGTGATAAATTATTTGGAATAAGGTTTACCACATGAATATTTGTCCATGGGCTTTGTATAAGATTTTCGGTTTTAATCTGGATATTTTTCCATTTAATTTGTTTGCCCTCTTCGGAATTTTCCCCAATTCCGTGCACCTGGAAAGCGATGAATCCCTCGGATGTCATATCATCTACCAGGTCTGAGCAAGGGATGCCGTTAACCCATGTTCTGATCGAATTACCAATAGCTTCAATTCGATAGTGATTCCAAACACCATTTTTAAAGGCAGTCCTTCCTTTTGGGTTTAAATCCAAAGGGTATAGCCACCCTCTTCTGCCTTCATCATAAATGCCTCCGGACCATGCGCGTTCTGCAGGATCTATTTCTACCTGGTATCCGTGAACCCTACCATCCCGGTAATCCGAATTACTCAGACTTCTGATTTGAATACCACTATTCATACTTGGATCGACGAGCAGATCAACTTCAAGAATAAAATCACCATAAGTCTTTTCTGTTGCCATAAAACTGTTGGGGGTATTATGCTTTGTTGTACCGACCATCATGCCATCTTCCACAGTATAGTTGGCCTCACCATTTAACTGTTTAAAACCGGTAAAATCTTTGCCGTTAAAAAGCATCTCCCAGTCGTCGCCACCGGCGATGCTTACCGAAGCACTCATAAAAAATATAGCTATTATAGCCATACAAACGTTTGCGGAATTTTTAATTTTTGAATTCATTGTTTATTGAGTTTATGTGATTTCAAAATAAATTGATTTTATCCTTCGGATGAACTCATGAGGATATGGATCAAATTTCGGATTATTTTTTTAGAAAAAAGAATAAATAATTGAATTTATGTTTTTATGTCAAAGTGATGCTCCAAAAGTGTTTTCCATCAGTTGCTTTTCCTTTTTTGAAATAAATCCTATATGAAAAGGGCCGAGTTCATATCGTTCTTTTTGCTCAAGTTTAAAAAAGGAAATGATTGAAATTCCCATAAAATCCACACTCATTTTATAACCATCAAATTGTGTTAATGGCAATAAAACAGTCCGGATTTTTTGCTTCCACTTCAACCCAAAACGCTTGTTGTAGTTAATTTCAATTTTCTGTTTTTCATCATCATAATAAATACTCAAATAATGGATTTTTACAAAAAAAGCAGAAATAAATGTGCCCCTACAAAAATCACAAAACCGGTTCTACTCAATAAGTAAATATCATTGAACAATAGAATGAGGAGTGTTAGTAAAAAAAGGAGTAAAAGAATATTTATTAATCCATAAAGAATGAATAAAAGCTTATTGTCATATATTTTTTTTTCACTCATGCGCTTATTTCTTTAATAATTCAGTTATTTAGTCCGTCCATTAAATCGGGAAAATTCAAAAAAATGAATGGTTTTTTATTTTCCTTTTGGAATATCATAATAAATTCGAAGAATGTACAATTCTTTCGGAATTTGATTTTAGCGCCGCAGCTTTAAACAAACTCCAAATTTTAGTACCCTTTTCCAGGTTCATTTTTTGTTTGGTTGCAAGGGTCACTTCTGCGATAAGTTTAAAACCATGATCGATCACACACAATACTTTGTTATCGGTTGTTATCAGCTTCTCAATTTTTCCTTCAATTTGATTCTGAATGGAAATATCTTCAATCCTGTGCCGTGCCAGGGTCACATCCTCAGGCCTTAAAAATAAATTCACTTGTATCCCATTATTTAAGTTGTCTCCATCCAACCATGATTCTGCATAAATCTGATGCTCACCATGAGACAATATCAACAATCCACCTTCTTTATCAACACGATCAATTTTCAGCTCTATGGTATTGATGAGCCCGGATTTACTCATTTCTGTGATAGCTTCTTTTTTACCTATCAAATCATAATAATTTCCATATCCTGCACATTTGCCTTCATGGATGATCATCAATTGATTAGACAACATCAAGAGATCTGAAAGATCATGACTGATGACCAGCATGGGAATATTGAATTTTTGGATCAAAGGTTTCAACAAATATATAATATGCTGTCTGAGATTTTTATCCAGGGCAGAAAATGGTTCATCGAGCACGAGAATGTCCGGCGAAGAAAGTATGGCCCTTCCAATGGCCACCCTTTGACCTTGCCCTCCGGATATTTGCGAAACTTTTTTCTCCATGATATTGGAGATTTTCAAAAGACAGGTCACTTCTTTGAAAAATTCAGGATTCAGTTTTTGCTTCAATCCATATTTAAGGTTTTGAGCAACATTCAAATGCGGAAACAGACGGCCTTCCTGAAATACATAACCTATCTTCCTCTTTTCCGGGGGCAGGTTTACTTTTTTCGCCGAATTAAAAACTTCATGGTTTTGAATGACTACACTACCACTATCTGGCGTTTCCAAACCTGCAAGCACATGAAGGAATGTTGTTTTTCCTGCGCCAGAAGGACCGAAAATACCGGTTACCTGAGTTTGAAGCTCACAATTGATATCCATTGTGAATCCCGGTCTTGACAACAGAAAACTGGCGCTCAACACACTCATGATTTTTTAATTAATTTTCTATTAATAAATTCAGACCCCACCATTGCCATAAACGATAAAACAACTGAAACCAGCGCCAATCTGAAGGCAACCATCTCTCTTCCGGGAACTTCCATTGCGGAAAAAATAGCCAATGGCAGGGTTTGCGTTTGCCCAATGATATTCCCCGCAAATGTAATTGTAGCACCAAATTCACCCAGACATCTTGCAAAACTCAGGATGAAACCGCTTACAATACCAGGAAAAGCCAGGGGTATTGTGATTGTGAAAAACGTCTTCCATGGCCCTGCTCCCAGGGTTCTTGCTGCAGATTCCAGCTCAGTATCCACCATTTCAATGGCCACTTTTATCGCCCTGACCACCAATGGAAAAGAAACTACCATGGAGGCTAAAACTGCCGCCCAAAAGGTAAAAGAGATTCTGATGTCAAATTGCTCCATCAAAAACCTTCCGATGAATCCGCGTGTACCAAAAATCAATAACAATAAAAACCCTATAGTCACGGGGGGAAGTACCAATGGGAGCTGAACGAATCCGTCTAAAAACCACTTTCCTTTAAAATCCTTCCTGGCGAGCAACCAACCAACTCCAATAGCAAAGGGCAAGGAAATAACAGCACAAATCGTTGCTACCTTTATGGAAAGGACAAGAGCCTGCATTTCTTCATATGAAAAATTGAAAATTTCCATTACAGAGTTAAGTGATTATTATTGACATCAATATTGCAGTAAAGATATATATATCACAAAGATTTTATAAAGCTTCATTAAATGAATATTGCTACTTCTACCGCAATATCGGTCTTGAACTATGATTATATTGATTAAAAGAATACTATGATTATGAGAACCTTTCTTGATGATGAGTTGAACGTAGGAATATTGGATTACTGAGGAAGTTCAGCGCATATTTCGAAATGGTTTTCCTTAGTTTTCCAATGGCTTAGGAAGGCACAAACGGATTTTTTTTACTAAGAGCAATGAAACCAAATAAAAATCAAAGTCCATCAATAAATCATTTCAAATCATAGTTCAGACAATGAGTCTTGAAAGTGAGTTGACAGCAGAAGGGGTGCTATGGTGTTACTTTATTCATGGAATCCCATGCCTTTCCAAATGCCTTCTGTTTCTTCAGAATATAAAAATTTAAAAAAATTCTGAACACCTTGCTTTTTATCATTTACAATAATCGCCTGATAGTTTATGGGTTGATGACTTTCCTCGGGAATCAAAGACACTATTTGTACTTTTTTTGATGAAACAGCATCTGACAGGTAAACAAATCCAAAGGAGGCCTCTCCTAATTCCACCAACATGAGCGCGCTTCTTGCATCTTTGGTACGGATCAGATCAGATGACACCTCATCAAAAACCTGGTAAAAATCCAGACTTTCTTTTGTGTATTTTCCCAGTGGAACATGGCCCGGATCTCCAATTGATATTTTACTATTTTTATTCTTAAAAACTGATATTAGCTCCTTAAATTTAGTGCTGTCAATTTCAGCATCCAGGGGAGTTGCAACTGCCAAACGGTTTGAAGCGATGATTTGTGGTGGGTTATCGATGGACATTGAATTTACCAGATAGTCCATCCAGTCCCTGTTGGCAGACAGAAAAATATCTGCCTGAGCGCCGTTTTCAATCTGTCTGGCCAAAATGCCAGATGACGCAGCATTGATGATGATCTTTTCATGATGATCTTTTTCCCATTTGCTCTTAACCTGTTCCAATACAGGCGAAAGACTTGAAGCACAGAATACTACGATTCTTTGCTCATTAGCTTTTTCACTTCCACAAGACAAAAGAATAAAAACTAAAAAGCAAAAAATGATGGGTCTTGGATTCATGCTTTTAAATTTTGCCTGAATCTAAGAATTATTTTTATGGAGAATATAATCTGAAGTTTTGCACAATTAAAATTCACAATCTGTTAGCTGACTAAACCCAGAACAACGTCTGGATATATTTCAATTATTCTGGCCAGACACCATCTACGATAGGCTTGGATTTCAATTGAGATGGATTGACAACCACATGCTTTACACGATCCCGCTTCCAGGTATAAACGATGTGTACCTTGCCATCTTCGGCCTGGATCACTGAAGGATATGAATACTCTCCCTTCTGATCTTCCAGCACAAGAGCAGCCTCCCAATTTACACCATCCTTAGAAATAGCAACATTTAACGGAGATCGTTTCCCTCCCCATTTATTTGGCTTTTTGCCAACATGGTTGTACACTAATAATTGCCAGCCGTCTTTTAAGGTGACTGCGTCTGTACCCGAATTAGGGTTTGGCAAACCAGAAGGCTTGAGCTCAGACCATGTTTTTCCAAAATCAAAAGACCATGATGATAAAACGCTGCTTTCTTTACTCCTGGCCATTATCTGCAGCTTATTCCCAGGGTATATCAGCACACTTGGCTGTATGGCATTGTACTGTTTCCCATCATTGATTGATTTGCTTTTTGTCCACGTTTTACCAAAATCTCCGGAATACTCAAAATGAACTCGCCAACCTTCCCCCTCATTCTCAGTGCTTGTCGGACTGATCAGGGTTCCGTTGCTCAATAGTACTGGTTTGTTCTTAATCGGGCCTAAAATACCCTCCGGAAGTTTTATGGGATTACCCCATGAATTACCATTGTCGTCGGATTCGATCAACAGCCCCCACCATTCTCTAGGGTTAGGACCAACCTTATAGTATATTTGCAGAGGCCCGTCAGGAACCTGATAAAGCACCGGATTCCAACAGGGGTATCGTAATTTTTCGTTCTGAATACCGTTAGCAACGGAGACCGGATTTGTCCACTTTCCATTTACTTTTCTGCTGATCCATATCTCGACATCATCGTTTTTTTCTTCTGTGCCGCCGAACCAGGAAGTTATTAATCCGGCTGGAGTTTCAGCAATTGTCGAGGCGTGACATTCTTTAAACGGGGCCTCTTCAAAAATAAATTCTTCCAGGGTGATGCCTTGTTTTTGGGCAATGGAGATTGAAAATGTAACAGTAAGTAATAAAACTAGTGAAAGGATGGATTTTAGGACACTCATAAGTTAAATGTTAAATTCTATTCAATATACTTTTCTAAATTGAAAAATTACCCTTTGGGTCCCATCTTTTTTGTTCCAAGTATATACCTGTGTTCTCCGGCGACATGGGTAAAAGGCAAGTATTTACCCAACCACCATATCTTATCGTCAGGTTTTTGAATGATGTTTAGGCCATTGACTGTAGAACTGGAAGCTGAGTTTTGTTTATAATTCAAATTGAAATCCGTAAAATAAATCTCATATGGAAAATCACCTCCATCATTAATGGTCCAAACGCCGAGATTTATGACCAGTTTATCCAGCGCCAAGTTATTATAACTTTTTTCATGATTGGCTTCATGGTCTCTGGCAAGATTCAGGGAAACATTATGCCATTTTCCCGGCTCATCTGATAAACCTAAATGAATATTTTTGTTGAATTCAGATCGGTTGAATTTGCCACCAATTCCAGAAAATGCAATTCCTGTTGAATATACGAGATTGAGCATTTTAAAAGATCCATTGAATCCTTCGATCCATACATAAGCCCCGCACCATCCTGACAAATCTGACTTTTCATCGATTTTATAATTAAATCCAATGACCGGTTTACAATCACTTTTTAACTGGATGGCCTGGCAAATCCTGTTGATGGTTTGTGGCAACCTGTCTTGCCCCGGCATATCAAATCCTCTTTTACGGGAATAAAGGTATAAAGCGTTTTTTCCCTTTTCATTTCGTGTTTCGCAAATATTGGATGGGTAAGCATCTTCAGTATAAACATACCTTTTAGTCCACCCTGACAGACTGTTTTTGAAGTTTCCATTCTCAATTCTACTGGAAGCTGACAGTTCCCATTTATGATTTAGCCAAAGTTTGTATTTTTCATTGTCAAATTTTGGTAATTGTTTTGGATAAATATATTCCTCTTCAGTCACCGTCCTGAAAATCGCCCTGGATTCAATGCCATTAAATTCCAAAACCAGAATCCCCTGACATGGTCCTCCATTAAAATCCTGCTCGCCAAACGCCCTCGGTCTATAACCTGCAGGAGGCAAATTGATCATGTCTATACCTTTAAAAGTAACTGCGGTTTTGAAGGAAGCCTTGATAGGAATATGTACATGCCCGCTAAAATTATACTTTACGTTTTCATGCTTTGAAAGTATTTTTAAAAGCAATCTTTTCACATCTACTGACTCCGCATAGTTGATCAATGGATTGATACCGATTGGATGCGAGGGCACATGTTGAAAGAAGACGGTCGGCCTGTTTTTGTATTTTTCAAGGTCTCTTTCCAACCAATCGAAATAGTGTGGATGGGTTTCCCAAAAATTCTCGCGCAGAGGATCCGGCCATATAATGAAGTGCCAACTTCCAAGGTTGAAAGAATATAGTATCAGTTCCAGGCCATTCATCTTTTGTTGCGCATCGAAGTAATTGTTGAATGCCTCCATGTTGTACCCCGGGGTAAAGACAGATTTGTACTTTGTTTCATGATTTCCAATTGCATAGAGCATGGGCGATTCAAGCTTTTCAAAGTAGCGGGCCATTTGTATAAAATTTCTCGCTTGCCCTTGCCCATCTACAATATCTCCGAGGATTAGAGTCGTAGCAGGATTCATGAGATTTGCTTGTTTTATGCTTTCCTCCACCCATGCATTGTGAATTTTCATGCGCGTTGGATGGTTGCCCTCTTCCTCAGGATCTCCTCCCTGAGGGTCAGCCATCACCACAAATTTGAATTCATCCCCGGGATCTTTTGCGCCAAAGTCTTCAGGCTCAATTTCTGCGATTTCTTTGTCCAACAGGAAATTTGCTGTTATCTGAGGACGCTCCACTTCCATTCTTGCCTGCCCTGTCCCGCCGCCCTCCTGCTGACGAGGCAGGGATATTTCATGGTTTTTTACCAATTCTTCCAACGTAAAGCTTACCTTCCCTTTTTTGTCATTTATTCGAACAATGGTTTTGGGTTTGGCATCTTCTATCCACACGGCAACGATGTCTGATTGCTTATTGCTTATAGAAATATCATAATCTCCGCCATCCAGCAGATCTTCCCCTTCCTCAAAAAAATACTCCTTCATCCTGTTTATCTTTCCTTTGGAAACTGTAATTTTTCCCTTACCGGCTGAAATAGTCCCTGGTATTTTTGATCTGAATTCCAGCCGGATATTGATCAATCCTTCTTTGGTCATTGCCTGGCCAAGACTAGTTATCTGGCCATATGAGTAGTTCGAAGAAATGGCATCTTCGGCGAGTAATTTATCTGTCACTACCACACCGGAACTACCCAAACCAATATTTTTTAAAAATCGTCTTCTTTTCATCGCTTATATTAAAAAAGTATCTTTTTACAATACCAAATTACAATAATGATTGGTTTATGCTGTCACACAGCATCATTTTATATGTAGTGTTTTTAACAATTGAAAGTCCATTTTTATTCGCGTGTTTTCATAATAATAAAATTGAATAACGTATTTTTATCTAACTTTTATAACCCCTAAAATCATGTTAAAATATTTTTTAAATATCGCAATACTCCTGCTGAGTCTTCAAGTTTCGGCACAGCAGAACATCATCGATCTCAATGGCACCTGGGATTTTGAGCAAACAGAAAAGGCCTTTCCTCCAAAGAAATTCAAAGGGAAGATTCCTGTACCGGGACTGATACATCTGGCAGAACCGCGAATTGAGGATTATGATAAATTCTTTAAAAAGCCCGAAAACGTAACTTTAAAGACCTCTCATAGACTATCAGATATTGACTACACACCAAAATATAGCTGGTATAAGAAATCAGTGATTATCCCGGAGGATTTGAGTGGGAGAGAAGTGGTTTTAACAATTAGAAAATCGCAATACGTTACCCAGGTATATGTAAATGGCATGGATGCCGGTAGCAGTATGGCTTGCTATACACCCATTGATCTGAATGTAACAAATGCAGTAAAGTTCGGTGAATCCAATGATATCCTGATCCGTGTGGGTGACAGGATCTGGCTGCCAAGTGAGGCCGCCGGAGGTACTGACAAGGAAAAAGAGCACTATCTGCCGGGTATTTGGGATGATGTGTTTTTATCTTTTAGTGATAAACTAAAAATTCACAGGCTAATGGTTTTACCATCTTTAAAAGAAGGGAGATTAACTGTAAAAGCTTTGATTAGAAACTTTTATCCGGCGCAGCTTGAATATGGCGATCCGATGGAAGATAAGGCAACATTGGAAGTAAGCATTACTGAAAAGAAGAGTGGAAAAAAGGTCGCAGTTGGATCAATAGACTTATCTTCCAAAAGAGATCGATTGACTGAGGTCAATTTCGATATCGATCTGGAAGATGCTCATGCGTGGTCACCTGATGATCCCTTTTTATACACGGCGCAAAGTTCAATTATTTACAATGAAAAGGTAAGTGATGTTTTCTCAAAGAATTTCGGGATGCGGGATTTTGAACGAAGGGGTAAGTACTTTTATCTCAACGGGAAAAAGACATTTTTACGTGGCACAAATATTACTTTACAGCGATTCTTTGAAGATCCCGACTGTGGAAACCTGGCCTGGGATCGCGATTGGGTGAAGAAACTGATCATCGATGACCCTAAAAAAGTGAACTGGAATGCCATGAGGATTTGTGTGGGGATTGTGCCAGACTTCTGGTACGACCTGGCCGATGAATACGGAATGATGTTTCAGAACGAGTGGCTATATTGGCAAAATCATGGCTGGGATGATCAAATTAGAAAAGAATATACCGACTGGGTTTGGAGCGATGCCAATCATCCCAGCATTGTGATTTGGGATGCAATCAATGAAAATACGGACGCTTATATTGGCAATGAATTGATTCCGGAGCTCATGAAGCTGGATCCTACGCGCATTTGGGATGCCGGTTATATGACTGGTAGTGAAATGGTAGTTGACGAAATGGACGAACCACATCCTTATGAAGGCCCCAGGCCATGGTCTGACATGACAGATTTTGAAAAAAATCCATATCCGTTGGGTGATCTGAATTATAAAAATGACAGGCTGAAAGCGAGCATCGAATCAAGCGCTGCACAATTGGTAAATGAATATGGCTGGATCTGGCTTTGGCGCAACGGAACACCTTCCAAGCTGACCGTAGATGTCTATAATTATTATTTAGGAGAAAACTCGACTCCACAGCAGAACAGGGAATTGCAGGCTTACTGGCTTCAATTGGAAACTGAATGGCTGAGAAGTGAGCGCACTTTTGCGGGGATATTGGCATTCACGCACCTCACCAACAATTATGGTTATACCGGCGACTGGTATATCGATGATATAAAAGACCTTAAACCGGGCCCGACTCTCGATTGGTTTAAGCATGCTTTCGCACCGGCAGCTGTGTTTATCAACCTCACCGATGAGCGATACACAAAACATATAAAATCTCATGAGCCGGGAGGTTCACTGCTTTTTACCTTAAATGCTATTAATGATCTGCATGAAAAAGAGGTTGGAAAACTTAAAATTTCATTATTGAATGATGAGGGAAAAAGTATGTGGATCCAGGAACAGCAAATCAGTTTATTACCTTATGAAAATAAAAGCATTCCTGTCTCTATGACCATCCCGGAAGTGGCTGGAGGGTATGTTTTAGTCACAGAATTTGAAGGAGAACACAATCCTGTGGATAAGCAAATCAGCCGCCGATTTCTAAAAGTGGGACAGTTGGATGAGTATAAATACTACGATTTGAAACCTTGAAAGGATGAGTATATGATAGTTTTACCCAGGTGAGGATGAATGTGAAAATATAGTGGGATGATCCCATATTGCCTTTGTTGGTCTTGTGACCAACAAAATGAACAACCAAATATACTTTTAAAATAGCTTCATGGTAAATACTTTATGACAACACTTTGGGGGCTGAGATCAATTTTCTGAACAATAGCCCTATAGAAAGTTGATGCCGGTACCTTGTTCATGTGTCGTTTTTTGGTCCGAGCGAGACGCTCAGACCAGTCCACAGGAACTGGCGCGAGCGTCTCGCTCGTGCCCTCATTGTTGTTTGATCCAAGTAGCTCATACCAGTGAATCCCTAACCATAATATTCTACTTTATCGAAGCAAAAATATCTACGGTGGCCCTGGATTTATTAAGGGTATAAAAATGTAAGCCCGGCGCTCCTTTATCCAGTAATTCCCTGCACTGATCAATTGCAAAATCTACTCCGATATCATAAGTTTTTTTAAAATCATCATGGTGAGCTTCCAGTTTTTGAACCAACAGATCTGGAATTTTGGCGCCGCACATTTGGGTAAACTTTTTTATCTGCTTAAAATTTGTGATGGGCATGATGCCCGGCACAATCGGTATATTGATCCCTGCATTTCTTGCCCGCTCTACGAAATCAAAATAGTAGCTGTTGTCAAAAAAGAGTTGGGTGACTACAAAATCCACTCCTTTAGCAACCTTGTATTTTAGATATTCGATATCCTTATCAAATGTTTCGGATTCAGGATGCGCCTCAGGATAACCTGCTGCAGCAATACAAAAGTCCCCCTGCTTTGCTACAAAATCTATTAAGTCACTCGCGTGTTGAAAATCGCCTCCACCATTATTGAATTTTGTCTCTCCTTTCGGAGGATCTCCTCGTAGAAGAATCAGATTTTCAATGTTTTTCTCATGAAAAAAATCTATATCCCGCAAAACTTTTTCCTTCGTAGCATTCACACACGTATAGTGTGCCATGGTTACAAGTCCGATTTTGTTATTGATATAATCGATCATGCTGAATGATGTTTCCTGGGTAGATCCGCCGGCTCCGTAGGTTACAGAAATATAGGATGGCGAAAGTTTCATTAATTGACCAATATTAATGCCCAGCTCCAGGATGGAAGAATAATTTTTTGGCGGGAAAAATTCAAACGAAAATGTCTTTTCTCTACTATCTAGTATGTCTTTTATTTTCACAGTTAATGTTTTTGCAGGTGTGTAAATTAATACAAAATTAGCATAAGGCTAAAGATTTTTAGGAGTGTGGTTAAAATTATTTCTTTAATAACTGTTGTGCATCCTTTCGATAGGAAATAAACTCTGCTGACTTGATTGCTTTTTTGAAGTAGGAATGAGCAAGGTCTTCCTTCCCTTCCCTTCGGTAGATTCTCCCCATTCCACAATATAGAATGCTGTCAAAATGAGGCCCCCTGATGTCCTTGTGATTTCCCAATTCATCTGCAATCTGATAATGACTCATGGCATCATTATAATCAAAAACAGATTTCTCAAGATATATTCCATAATATATTTCACCGAGATAATTGTAAAAATCATTGTCACTGTTTTGCAACCTCTCAATATATGGCAACAGATCACTAAAGTCGTTTAGACGGACCGAGTTTTCAATGAAATTCTGAATATAATACAGGTTGTTTGGATATAAATCTTTGAGTTTCCTGGCATAGTATATCGAAGTAAGAGGCTTATCCTCATATCTCAAATTGATATGAAACAGGTAGGTAAGGCATTCTGCTTTCGTAAAAACAGCTTTATCGAATCCTTTCTTTAACATTTTAAGGCCCTCAGGTTTATCCCCACTACGGAAAACCCATACTAACGATTTGAAGAAAGGATATTCTTCAGGGTATTTTTCAATATAGTAATTGTATATGCCGCTTGAGAAATAGAATTCAGGATTTTCATTTATCTGATCAAACCCAATTTTTATGTATTTATAAGCGTCTTTGGCTTGACCCATAGCTTTGAAATTTTGACCATTATCTACATATAATTCGGCCAAGAATCCATGGCTTGCAAGGAGAAAGAAATTGCCTTCTACATCATTTTCGTCCTTTTCAATCATTTTATTGCTTTCCTCAATCGTTTTGTATAAGTACTTCTCATATTGTTCAAAAGCTTCGTGTTCTTTTTTTATAGGTCTGTATTTCCAACTCATATAAAATGCCTTGAGCAATAATACTCCCGGATAATCGCCCAATTTTCTTTCTAAATCTGCAATCATAATATCAGCGGCCTTAAAATTGAGATTGTATATACTATCGATCGTTTGATGAACTTCCTCTATAGCATCGTGGTCTTCAAGAATTTTATACTGACTATTGGCGGGGAAATTTAGTCCGAAAAGTAGAAGAAAAACGAAATTAAATTTTACGAGATATCTATTCAATTGATGTTGTATAATTACCTGAAAATGGGAATTGTTTTATATATAATCGGAAAAACCTGTTTTTAGTTTCAAAATTTTCTCAATTTGTTTTTGAAATGCTTAAACTATTTGACGTTGTTTTTTTGTGGTTGCACATCGTTGTTATTCTTTTCAACCTGTTTGGATGGCTTTGGATCAGAACAAGAAAAATTCATTTGATAGTTTTGGCCGGCACACTTTTTTCATGGCTGATTTTAGGATTGAAGTATGGATTGGGCTATTGTTTTCTGACCGATTGGCATTGGGATGTTAAAATGAAGTTGGGCGAGACCAACCTTCCCAACTCGTTTATAAAATATTTTTTAGATCAATATACTTTTATAAATCTTTCTGCAGAAACCGTTGACCTGATAACCGCTGTCAGTTTTATTTTGGTCATAGTAATTGCAATCTATTTGAATTTTATTAGAAAAGATTAGATTTCAACCAATACAATATAACGACGCTCATAGTTTTTAACGGATCAGGTCAAATGAAGCACCGATTGTTGTCATTCGAATGGAGCGAGAAACTATAAAAGCTCAATTATCCATGACGATATTGCTTAAATATCGTACGGATTAAAATGCTTTTCCATTTCGTATTGAACAAAGGCACACCGAATTTGAATTTGCAAATCATTGCGAGTTTTTCAAGTGCTGCCAACTTTCCACCACCATAAAGTCGCATGCATTTTTAACCAACGTTGTGGTATTGTTATTTATTTTAGTCTTTAAATCTTATATAATTCTCAATACCATATCCACTCTCAATTACCAACGAATCGGTAGTCAGTTTAATGATTCTTGATGTATCAATAATTCTATCAAAATATCGAATTAAAGTATCTGATATTAAGTCGAATTTAATCAGATCGTTAGCATCAACATAAATCATAGAATCTTCGTAAAACGCAATTGAAGCATTTTCGGTTTCATTGTCTGTCCAAGCACCAATAATTAATAAATTGTCAGAATTATTTGCAAGTGTATCAAAAGCTTGACTTGAACATACCTTTTCAATATTATCTGTTGAAATATTAGCTTTAGAATCAAGCGTAAAAAAATTATAAATGAAAATCCCAACTACAATAGTTGTCGAAATAATAGAGTAGAGAGAATATCTTGTGGTTTTATTGATACTTAATCCATTTTTCTCAATTTCTTCACTTGTCTTTTTAGTGATTTCCGATTCAAATCTACTTTTTTCCATCATTCGATATTCAATAATCAAAAGTAATCCTAAATTTAATAGTGGGACGATAATTCCGTATATGGAGAAAGATTCAAAAAACTGAGACAATGCAAAGTAGCCAGCAATCAAGATGTTGTTAAACATAAATAGTTTATCGTGAATCCTGTCAAAATACTTTAAAATATTCTGAATCCCTTCACGCTCAGTTCTCTGGAAATTTTGAAAAATTTCTTTATCGGATTTTAATCCTTTTTCATCAATATTTTCTCCGTCATCTATCATGTAGTATGCTGTTTATAATGCATTACAACTATTGAATATAATCCACAATATATTCCAGGGCCATACCCCTCGATGCTTTGATGAGTATTGTTGAATTTGAATATTTATGATTTCTCAAATACTCAGTTAATACATCCCTGGATTTTGCATAAAATCCTCTTCCAAAAGCATTGTAAGCGTGTTTCATAGCTTCACCGCAAAATATAGCTTCATCAACATCCAGACTTTTTAAGGTCGCCCCGACTTGCCGGTGTTCTTTCTCAGAGTCATCGCCAAGCTCAAACATATCTCCTACAATGGCTATTTTATATGTTGCCTTCATTTGTGCCAGATTTTCCAGCGCCTTTTCCATGGATGAGGGATTGGCGTTGTACGCATCCAGAATTATGGTATTATTGCCTTTTTTTATTATCTGAGACCTGTTGTTTTCCGGAGTGTAGCTCGCAATCGCCTCATTGGCCTTTTCCTCCGGCACATTGAAGAACTTTCCTATACATAGAGCTGTGGCAATATTGTCAAAGTTGTATCCGCCGATTATCCCTGTATTTATTATATCCCCATTCTCGGCTTCAATCCTTACAAATGGATCGGCATCTAAATATTCGCAATGATAATAGCTGCCCTCGCCCGGATAGAAAAACGCATTTTTGATCCGTTTACTCATATTCATGAGAATAGGCTGCTGTTGATTTATAAAAACTGTACCATCGTTTTTTATTAGAAAATCATACAATTCGCTCTTTGCCCGGATAACACCTTCAAACCCTCCGAATAAACCTGTATGGGCCTTTCCAATATTTGTTATTAAACCGTGTGTTGGCCTTGCAATGGATGACAGATGCGCGATTTCACCAATGTGATTGGCTCCCATTTCAATGATGGCCAATTCATGCTTTTTAGTAATAGAAAGCAGGCTCAGAGGTACTCCTATATGATTGTTTAGATTTCCTTTTGTTGCAAAAGTTTTGAAAGAGGCACTCAAGACACCATGAATAAGCTCTTTCGTGGTGGTTTTTCCATTCGATCCTGTGATACCAATAATTGGAATTTTGATATTATTCCTGTGAACCTGTGCCAGGTCCTGAAGCGCATTGAGACCGTTTTCCACAAAGATTGTCTTGCTGGGAATTTCATAGTTTTTATCGTCAATGATGGCGCCAATGGCTCCGGACTCGATGGCTTTTGCTGCAAATTTATTGGCATTGAAATTCGGGCCTTTCAGAGCAAGGAATAAATTTCCCTTGGTGATATTCCTTGTATCGGTGCAAATACCATTACTTTCAAGAAACAATTGATAAATATCTTCAGCCATAGATTTTTATTTAAAAAAATTCGTTTACTTTTTAATCATTATGGATCGAATCCTGAATATAATTTGTTTAGATATTAAAATATAAGTCCGGCAATTTTTTTATTAGCTTATGTGTACATTTTTAAGAGAAATTATTAGAATAGTCATTTTTTTTCTCCCATTTGTGAGTTTTTCTCAGGTTGTATTTCAGCAAAAATTTGATATTGATGTAACGGGTACTGAGAAAAATTATAATCTTCCATGGGTTGGGGGATTAAATTCTAGTCAGTACAGTAAGGCTGATATTGATAATGATGGCAAAGAGGAATTGATCCTGTACGATCGAAGTGCCAATATTTACCAGATCTTCAGGATTGAAGATAATGAGCTGATACCGGCAAATGACTTGCTCGTATTACTTCCTGATGTCCCTGCTGGATGGGTATTGTTTGTGGATTATAATTTTGATGGGAAAAAAGATATTTTTTCCAATGGAGAGAGAGGAATTATTGTGTATGAGAATATTTCTGAAACCGGTCAGGTTTCTACCTGGAAAAAAGTTGCAGATCCCCTCAGGACGACTGGATTTTCGGGAAAGATAAATTTAATAGCAAATGCATCGGATGTTCCTGCAATAACAGATGTAGATTCTGATGGGGATTTGGATATCCTGGTTTATAATTTCGCCATTGGTGGATATATTCGGTTTAATAAAAATTTGAGCCAGGAGCTTTTTTCAAATCCTGACTCATTGGAATATGAAATCAATACCCGACGCTGGGGAGAATTTGAAGAATGTGACTGCAATTCATTTACTTTTAACGGTCAAACATGCGCTGATCTTTCCAATGGACGGGTGATGCACCCCGGAGGAAAAGCACTTCTTGCCATTGATACAGATGGAGATGGAGATAAGGATCTGCTTGCGGGACATGAACAATGCGAAGAATTATACTTTTATGAAAATATGGGAGATAAGGACAGCGCTTATATGATCGATTATTCAAATTTGTTTCCCAACGATGTTAATCCTGCCAATTTCCATGTTTTCCCAGCCGGATATTTCGAAGACCTGGATTTTGATGGAGTGAAAGACCTGGTTGTTACGCCTAGTTTTGAAGATAACTACCAATTTAAGATAGATTTTGCTCATTCTAATTGGTTCTATAAAAATGAAGGTTCTGACACTAATCCGAATTTTGTATATCAAAAGAGTGATAAATTCCAGGGACGAATGATGGATTTTGGAGAAAATTCCGTCCCGGCTATTGCAGATCTTGACGGCGATGGCGACATGGATTTTTTACTGGCAGCCAATGGTCATTGGAACGGAGATGTTTTTACAGGATATATCATTGAATTTGATAATAATGGAACCATCGAAAACCCATCATTCAAAATCAGTACCAAAGACTATATTAATATTGCATCCCTAAACCTGATCAACCCAAAAATCAACCTGGTGGATTACGATGGTGACAGCGCTGTAGATTTAATCTATACCGGGATGGATTTACAAAGCTTTAAACCTGTTTCATGGTTGTTGTTAAATCAGGCAAACGCCGGTGAACCTTTGGCCTTCAGCCTGGATAATAAGCAAAATATTCAACTGCCATCTACAATGACCATTGGTGACAGCCCAACATTTTTTGATGTAGATATGGACGGGAATATTGACCTGTTGATCGGTAAAAAGAATGGAGCATTAGAGCATCACCGAAATGACGGAAATGGAAATTTCAGCCTGGTAGATCCTGAGTTTTTGGGGATAAGCCGTGATTTTTCATTGGAAAGAATTAACCTTGTCTCTTCGATAGGAGATATTGATTCGAATGGGAAGGCAGATATAATAACAACTGATTACAGCAGCACTGGCAGAATTTATTTTGATTTCCAAAGCCACTTAGGTGCCGAGCCTGATCCGATTGACATTTCCTATAAAAATAAGCTTACGGGGATGGACGAATCTTTAAGATTCGATCTGCAATCATGGGTTGCTAGTGCAGATTTTTTTAATCAGGGCACCGAAAGTTTATTAATTGGTGGGGTCCGTGGGGGATTGCAGTTTTATCAAAATTTATCAACTGGCGATCCGGGTGGTGATGAAAATAAAATCGAAGTCAAAATATATCCCAATCCGATTTTCAATACATCGGGGTTAAATATCAAATCAAACCAGGATGTGACGATTGAACTCGTGTCTGTTTTAGGTCAAATAGTCAAAGAGCCATTCGACGTAAAGAAGTTCACTGCCTACAATATTGATGTCGCTCATTTGCGAAACGGGGCATACATTTTAAAATCAAAAAACAACGGTGGAGCTGTGAATTCGCAATTGCTTTTCATCCTCAGATAACTATTTTATGACAATGGTCAGTCTTTTGTCAATTAGCAAATGGGCTTCTTACTTTTGCGAATTAAATTAATTATTTTTGCGACTCATTTTAAAAAAAGGAAATGAATAATGGGTTATTAAACCTTTAAATTCTGGCAATTCCTTGAACCATATAAAACATAATTACAATGGTTTCTCTGTTACAAAAACCTTTTTTTTAAATGAATTATTAATACTTCTTATAAAAGTTAAACTATAATTTTGATAAATATGAAAGATGCAGTAGCAATTTGTTGCGGTGGCGGACCAGCGCCGGGAATGAACACAGTCGTTGGAAGTGTTGCCAAAATTTTCTTGAGACATGGCTGGAGGGTAATCGGATTACATGGCGGTTATTCGGGACTATTTTCAAAGGAACCAAAAATGGTGGACATTGATTTTTTATATGCTGATAATATATTCAATCGCGGTGGTTCAGCATTGAAAATGAGCAGGTTTAAACCAAAAGAGTCAGATTTTAAAGGCAACTTTAACCTTGATCTCTTCAAAGACAACAACATAAAACTTTTAGTAACTGTGGGGGGTGACGATACTGCATCCACAGCCAACCGAATTGCTAAATTCATCAAAGAAAAGGGGTACGACATGAAAAATATTCATGTGCCTAAGACTATTGATAATGATTTACCATTGCCGGATAATACACCAACTTTTGGTTATCAAAGCGCCAAAGAGGCTGGAGTGGCTATTTGCAATACTGTTTATGAAGATGCCAGAACAAGTGAAAACTGGTTTATTGTATCTGCAATGGGCAGATCAGCAGGCCATCTTGCTGCCGGTATAGGTGGTGCGTGCCATTATCCAATGTTGGTAATCCCGGAAATGTTCAATAAAACCGAAATCACCATAGAAAAGATTGTAAATCTGGTAGTTTCCTCAATGGTAAAAAGAAAGATTCTGGGCGTTCCGTATGGAGCTGCTATAGTTTCTGAGGGTGTTTTTCACGCGTTAAGTGAAAAGGAAATTAAAAACTCAGGTATTAATTTTTCATATGATGATCACGGACATCCGGAATTGGGAAAAGTATCTAAAGCCCATATATTCAATGAAATGATTGAGCATAAAGTGAATAAGCTTGGACTTGATATAAAGAGCAGACCAGTTGAGGTGGGGTACGAAGTAAGATGTGTGAGGCCAATTGGTTATGATCTTATTTATTGCTCACTATTGGGAATTGGAGTGTATGAACTTTATAACCAGGGAGCATCTGGCTGTATGGTATATGTTGGTCCTTCAGGACAAGCCAAGCCTTTATATCTGGAAGATCTTCAGGGCCCTGATGGTAAAATTCCTCCGAGACTGGTTGATATTGAAGGATATGGAGCCACAACTCTGATAAAAAATAATCTTCAGTTTATTGAGCCGGCTGATTATGAAGCCGCAAAGGAATTTGTTGAGAATCCCGAAGAATTGGATTTCTATAAAATTCTCAACTGGTAGTTTGAAATATAATATTCAAAATAGAATGCGTGCCTATATAGCCACGCATTTTTTTTGCATTCAATCCAAATCCTTGATAGCTTGATGATTGATTTTTAATGTGATCAATTATTTATCTCTATTATTATAACAGCACCAATTGAACAGGCTTATTTATTTTTTCAAAAATCTTCTCAGTCTGTCTTACTATGAAGCCAGGGGGTTTCTCGCATTGCTGATTATATCGGTGATTACTTTGGTAATATTATTTTCTCCAAAGATGTTTTTTAATAAAAACCACGAAGTTGATCAGTCTGAAAAAATAATCCTCGATAGTCTCGCAGCCCTTTTTGATGACAAAAACACCGTAGATATTTCACTTTTTTTATTCGATCCAAACAATATATCTCTCGATAGCCTCATGCTTTTGGGTATTCCTGAAAAGGTGGGGAGAAGATTGATAAATTACAGAAACAAAGGCGGGCGATTTTATGTGAAAGAAGATGTTAAAAAAATATACGGGTTGGAAGTTACTTTGTGGGAAAAAATTAGTGATTATATAACCTTACCGGATAGTAGCTCCTTTAAAAAGAATGAGTTGAAAATTCGCGCTTTTGATATCAATATCGTAAATTCAGATGGATTGAAATCGGTAAATATGATTGGAGTAGTATTGTCCGACAGGATCATTAAATTCAGACAAAAATTAGGTGGTTTTGTTTCTATCGAGCAATTGGATGAAATTTATGGTTTGTCCGATCCGGCTTTGAAAAACCTAAAGTCAATCGCCTTTGTAAAAAAAGGCTTCAGACCGCATCAATTAAAAATAAATTACGATGATTTTGAGACACTTCGTCAACATCCTTACATATCTGATAAATTAGCTGAGGATATCATTAGATTTAGAGAAATAAATTCTAAAATTGAATCAGATAAAGTATTACAGAATTTTAAATCAATTGATAAAAGTAATTTTGAAAGATTGATTTTATATCTTGACTTTCAACAATCAAATTAGATGAATGAAGCAAATCCTTCGATCATATCTCCGGCGACTTACCAATCTTACAGCAAATAATAAATCATTATTACTTCTAAGGTTAACAGCAGGTCAATTTATTGATGTGCACAATTTCAATTTTCTTAAAAAGAAATCGTCATTTGAAGTCATAAGTGACCTGATAGCTAAAAAATCGAGAATCAATGTTTGCAGTTTTGCTGACAGCAGGGACGAGGCGAGCAATCTGATGAGCCGAAAGTTGAAAAGGATTTACAGGATTGAAAGATACATATTTAATGAACGTGGCTCTAAGGATTTGTATGTTGGATGGCCATTTGTAAAAGGGAAATTTTCTGATGGTACTCTTGTGAGGTGCCCGTTAATATTTTTTCCGGTTACTTTGATTCGCGAAGGGAACGAATGGAATCTCCATATAAGGAAAGATGTTAGCATCACTTTCAATAAATCATTTTTACTGGCATATTCTTATTATAATGAAATAAAGATTCCTGAAGATTTTATTGAGCAAACCCTGGATGACCTGGAAAAAGACAGCACAGTTTTCCGGACGAATATTTATAAAATGCTGAAGGAAAGTCTCATTGAGCTCAATTTTAACCAGGAGACTTTTATTGATGAGCTAAAGCCATTTGAGGAATACAAGAAGGCAGATTATGAGAAAAAGAAACAAAATGGAGTTTTAAAGCTATATCCGGAGGCGGTTCTGGGTATTTTTCCACAGGCGGGCTCCTACCTGGTGCCGGATTATCAGCACATTATTGATGAAGATAAGTATGATGATTTAGAAGAGTTTTTTGCCTCAAGATCCAAGGAGGAACAATTGAACATTAATAAACACAGTGCCGATTATTTTCATTTTATCAATCGGGTCAAGGAAGAAGATACATTTACTCCTTTTAAATTAGATGCCTACCAGGAGAATGCAATAAAAGCTGTTAAACAGGGAAATTCCCTTGTTGTCCAGGGCCCTCCGGGAACAGGAAAATCGCAATTAATCTGCAATTTGATCAGTGATTTTATCGCAAGAGGAAAACGTGTATTGTTGGTTTGCCAAAAACGGGCAGCCCTCGATGTGGTTCATGAGAGACTGGAAAAGAGCGGCCTTTCAGATTTTACCGCTTTGGTTCATGATTTTAAAAATGATCGAAAAGCCATATTTAACCAGATCAATACTCATATCGAAAAATTGTATGATTATCGCATAAAAAATGGCAGCCTCGATACTATTCAACTGGAACGCAAATTTTTACAGTCAAGCCGGAAAATAGACCAAATAACCGAAGAATTTGAGGAATTTAAAGAGGCCTTGTTTGATGAAAATGAGGCGGGTGTTTCGATAAAGGAATTATATCTGAGTAGTGACAGAAAAGCACCAATTATAAATATAAAGCAAGAATACCGCAATTTAACACATGAAGAGCTACCTGTTTTTGAAGATAAATTAAAAACCTTTTATGCCTACCATAAAAAATTTAACAGGGAAGTTTATACCTGGAGAGACAGGAAAAGATTTACAGGATATGGAATAGAAGACCTCAATAAGATGAAGGCCATTCTTGAGGATATCCCTCTTTATCAGGATGAGATATTTAAAAAGACTGAAGATCTTTTGGGTTCTGGAATGGATCTGAAAATTGCGGAGAAAATCTATGACAGACGAGAGCACCTTAAGGAGATGCTTCGTTATTTAAAAGATGAGCATACTTACAATATGTTTCGGCATATTGTGAAAACTGGTGAAAACATTGCCGGGAGTTATCCCGATTTGTTATGGCTATCGACTACCAGGCGTAATTTGATGGGATGTTTTGAATCACCCGGACCAGAGATCAGTACTGACGCCCGACTTCTTGGAACTTTTCAGGATGCACTGGGGAGAAAGATGAAGGCAAGAAAAAATATTTTTGCAAATATAAAATGGCATTTATATTCCAAAGATAAAGCATGGATAAATCAGGTACTCAACTCCAACCATCTTCGAAGAAAGGGAAAGGATTACAGAACCCTTGAAAAAATGGTCGATTACAGGCTAAATCTCGAGCATAGTCTCACAAAGCTAAAAGCAACAAAATGGTTAACCAATATACCTGAATTTTACCTGAAAGATGTATTTGACAATTGGTTTGAGGTTGAAAAGAATGCGGTAGCAGCATTCCTTATATTTGATAGTTTCAGGAATTTTAAAGAGTATTTTAAAACGGGGAGCATGACCCGTGAGGAATTCATTGAAAATATAAATGAATTGTACATGGTCGTTGCGGATATCCCGGCTAAAATGGCTCAATGGAAGGTTTATCTTAGAGATGCGCGCATAGAGGTGATATTGGCAGACACCAAGCTCAACAGGAAAATGATATCGACCTTGATGGATGATTTTGATGGGATTTGTGATTTTGATAATCTTAAAAATGAGCTTAAAGAATATGAAAGGGTAGTTATAGACAGACTTATAGAAATGAAGGAAATTACTTCTGAAACGACATTATTGGAAGTATTTCACAATAGTTTAAGAATCGCATGGATAGACCATATCGAAACAAAGTATCCTATTCTCCGGTCTATTAACTCACTAAAGTTCGATAGGTTACAGTTAGAACTTCAGAATAGTGTGAAAGAGAAACTGAATATGAGCAAGGACATCACCCTGCTGAAAACCAGGGAGCGGACCTATGAAAATGTAGAGTTTAACCGCCTGAATAATATGATTACCTATCGGGAATTGTCTCATCAGGTCACTAAGAAAAGACAAATATGGCCAATCAGAAAAGTTTTGCAACAATTTGAAGATGAGATTTTTGACCTGCTCCCATGTTGGATGGCAAGCCCGGAAGCTGTATCGGCAATCTTTCCCATGGAACAAATATTTGATCTGGTCATATTCGATGAAGCTTCACAATGTTTTTCTGAGCAGGGGATTCCTGCGATGTACCGGGGTAAACAAGTAATGGTTACCGGAGATAAAATGCAGTTAAGCCCGTTCGATTTATATAAAATCCGTTGGGAAGAAGAAATTGAAGATGCTGATGCTGAACTGGAAGTTGATTCCTTGCTCGATTTAGCTGCTCAACATCTAATGAATGTACAATTGCGAGGTCATTACAGAAGCCAGTCCCTGGATCTGATTGACTTTTCCAATCAACATTTTTATAATGGTAACCTGACATTGTTGCCTGACAGGAAAATTTTGGATCTGAAACAACCGGCGATAGATTATGTGAAAGTCAACGGCGTATGGAATAAGCAAATCAATGAGAAAGAAGCGGATAAGGTGGTGGAAATTGTAGAACAATTATTGGAAAGCCAACCTGATAAAGAAATCGGTATCGTGTCATTCAATGCAAGACAACAAGACTATATATTGGATAGATTGGAAATCATGTCGTTGAAGAATGATTTTGGAGTTCCTGACAGCTTGTTTGTGAAAAATATTGAAAATGTGCAGGGAGATGAACGAGATATTATCATTTTTTCAATAGGATACGCACCAGATGAAAAAGGGCGTATGAATCATCATTTTGGCAGTCTCAATATTCAAAAGGGAGAGAACAGGCTCAACGTTGCGATAACCAGGGCGAAGGAGAAGATCATTGTTGTTACGAGCATTTTACCAAAGCAATTAAAAATAGAAGATACTAAGAACGAGGGACCCAAGCTTTTTAAAAGTTATCTTCAATATGCACTGGATGTTTCCAAGGGCAAATTTATACCAGCTAAAAAGGCGAACAACGATCATAGAATTGATTGGTATCTGAAAAAGAAGTTGCAGACAATGGAATTTGATGAAAAGCTAGACATTCGGATAGATGAGGAAATGCCATTTGCGGATTTAACTGTAAAATCGGGGGATAACTATTTGGGTCTTGTGATTACAGACGACGATATTTATCATCAAAGTATCTCTATTAAGGATATGCATATTTATACCCCGTTCACACTTTCTGCAAAAAACTGGAAATTTATCGGACTATTCAGTCGTGAATATTGGCATGATAAAGAAGCTATTAAGGAGCGATTGATGAGGTTATTATCTTCAAAAGAGCCATAAATTACTCAGCATACTCAACTCTTAGGCCTACTGAAGAAATTTCCGGTAGGCTATCCTGCCTCATAAATTGATCAATCCTTAAATTGTACTTCCCTTTAGAAGGAAAGCTGTAATGTTCCAGAAAAATTCTTTCGATGTCATAATAATCTCCAATGCCTTTGCCAAGCGGGATACCCGTTTTTGAGTTAAAAAGCTGGATATTTTTTAATTCTTTTGAAAGTAGCCTTCCGGTGGAATCTTCGAGATAATACTGCAGATAAATATTCTGATATTGATATTTTGCGGTATTCCTGATGTTGAAAAGTAAATTGTACTTTTTATCAGCATCCACTATTGCAAACTCAAATTCTGCCGGATTATTAAACGCCCAGTACATTTCCGGGAAATTCTTTTTTTCTACAAAAACTCCTTTTGAATCACAACTGACAACTGTAAAAAGTAAACTCAAAAGAATCCAGCCAATTATTCCCTTCATTTTATTAATTCGGTTTTCTGTTTCTATTTCTTCGATTTCTTTTCCTTCTTTTATTGAATTTGGCCTTTCTATTGAATTTTTTATCAAGTCGCTCTAAATCACTGTTGAGAGCTTCCGAAGCCTCATCCCGAATATCAATTGTATCTTCCTTTAAAGTAGCAGGTCTCTCGCCTGATTCATTTAATTTCAATATTTCCTTTACCCTATCTGTAGGGATGGATATCCATGCACTTTCACCTTGATAGCCAAACCACATGATCTTTTTGAAAATGTCTGTTTTCTGTAATCTTGCTTCACCTTTGCTTGTTAATATTGGACCCTTCAATTCCGGGATATCCTCTAGAGCAGCCATATATGTCTCCAATTCATAGTTGAGGCAACACTTTAAGCGTCCACATTGCCCGGAAAGTTTACTCGGGTTTAAAGACAAATTTTGATAGCGAGCGGAAGCTGTAGTCACACTTTTAAAATCCGTTAGCCATGTTGAGCAGCACAATTCCCTTCCGCAGGAACCTATACCTCCAAGCCTGCTGGCTTCTTGCCTCAGGCTTATCTGCCTCATTTCTATACGTATCCTGAATTCGGAGGCCAGGGCTTTAATCAACTCCCTGAAGTCAACACGATCATCAGCAGAATAGTAAAACGTAGCCTTTGTGCCATCCGCCTGGTATTCTACATCAGTAAGCTTCATACTCAGTTTTTTATCTGAGATGATCTCTCTGGACCTGTTCAGAGTAGGAAGTTCTTTTTTAGAAGCTTCTTCAAACCTTTCGATATCCTTAGTAGTAGCAAGACGATAAATTGATCTGATCTGACTATTATTTTCCGTATTCTTTTTGCTCATCTGAAGGCGGACCAGCTCTCCCTGTAATGATACATAACCTAAATGATGGCCATTGGGAACATCTACAATTATAGGATCTCCATTATTTAATGAGAACTTATTGACATTTCTGAAAAAATCTTTTTTGCCGTTTTTAAACCTGACCTCAACGACATCAAACCGCTCACCTATCGGTAAATCCATGTCGGTGAGCCAATCAAATGTATTAAGCTTATTGCAGCCGTTGGTGCCACAATTACCGTTATTTTTACAACCCTTTACTCCAGGTTTATCACTTCCACATGAAACGCACCCCGACATTTAATATATTTTTAGTTAGTTAATGATGTAAAAATCGGTTTTTAAATTAATACTTTAAGGTGATATTTAAAAAAGATTTATTCAAGTAGCATTAAGTCATGACCAATATCCTTTCGGAAATAGACATCATCCCAATGGATTTTCGATACTAATTCATATGAATTATCCAGTGCTTCACTCATATTATCCCCAAGCCCAGTAATCGCTAATACCCGTCCGCCATTCGTGACAATTCCCTCATCAACCATCTTTGTACCCGCATGAAAAATGATGGTATTTTCCTGCTTTATTTCGAGGCCATTTATTTTATCTCCTTTTTCGTAATCCTCAGGATACCCACCTGCCACCATCACGACAGTGGAAGCTGTTTTTCCATCAATCTTCAATTCAATTTCCGATAAAGTCCGGTCAGCAGTGGCAGCCATCAATTCAACCAAATCGGATTTTATTCTGGGTATTACTACCTCCGATTCCGGATCGCCCATCCTTACATTATATTCAATCACGTATGGATCACCTTTTACATTCATTAAACCAATAAATATAAATCCCTGATAATCGATATTATCCGATTTTAGTCCGTTGACTGTTGGGACGATAATTCTTTCCTCTACCTTTTTTAGGAAATCTCCCTGCGCAAAATTCACAGGTGAGACACTCCCCATACCACCTGTATTTGGCCCGGTATTATTCTCTCCAATCGGTTTGTAGTCTTTGGCTTCAGGTAGAATCTTATATGAAATACCATCTGTCAGCACAAAAACAGAAAGTTCGATCCCCGCTAGAAACTCTTCTATGACAACCTTGTCACTCGCTGCACCAAACATACCTTTACCCAACATTTTGTCCAGGGTTTTAGTGGCAATGTTGAGTTTCGGACAGATAATAACCCCCTTGCCTGCTGCAAGGCCATCAGCTTTTAAGACTATTGGCATTTTCACAGTTTTCAGATATTTTTTTGCCCCAGCCAATTCATCTTTTGAGAAGGTCCTTGATTCCGCAGTAGGAATGCCGTGTTTTATCATAAATTGTTTAGCATAATCTTTACTGCCTTCCAATTGAGCGCCTTCTTTTCCGGGGCCGACAATCCTTAAATTCTCAAGCTCATCATCGCTTTGAAGATATTCTCTGATGCCGTCAACCAAAGGCGCCTCTGGCCCGACAACGACTAATTCTATGTCTTTTTCTTTTATAAAATTTCTAATTTTTTCGAAATCTCCAACGCCAATATCCACGTTTTGTGCAATACCGGCTGTTCCGGCATTACCGGGAGCAACATAAAGATTTGAGCAACTAATACTTTGATTTAATTTCCAGGCAAGCGTATGTTCCCGCCCACCTGATCCAATAACGAGTATGTTCATTTAATGAGAAGTTAAAAAATATAATAATTAATTAGCATGGTCTGATAAAAATTTAATCCGAAGAAGTCTGATATCTTCTTCATCATAATCTTCTTCTCCAAGTTCATCCAGGGCGTCAGTTATTTTATCCGAAGGCGCCGTCATAAAATAGTCGAAAACTTCATCCTGTCTATCAGGATCAAGCATATTTTCAATATAGTAGTCCAGGTTTAGTTTCGTGCCCGAATAGCAAATATTTTCGATTTCGTCAATAAGTTCTGGATAAGATAGTCCCTTTGCATCAGCAATTTCCTGAAGGTCAATTTTTCTATCAATTTGTTGAATGATAAATATTTTTGTTTTTGATTTATTTACCGCCGACTTGATCACCACATCAGAAGCTGTAATGATATCATTTTCTTCTACATATTCTTGAATAAACTCAATGAATGGCTTACCAAACTTGATTATTTTCCCTTTTCCAACGCCAGTGATTTTAGCCATTTCTTCTTCGCTAGTCGGGTAAACAGTGGCCATCTCTTCCAGTGAAGGGTCCTGAAATACAACATACGGAGGAAGATTTTTTCTTCTGGCGACATCTTTTCGAAGTTTTTTCAACAATTCAAATAGCACCTCATCATAAGACTTGGACATAAATGGTTGCTCGTCATCCTCCTGCTCTATCAGGCTTTCAAAATCTTTATCTTTTACTAGTGTGATGGGTTGAGGGTTTACAAGAAATTCTCTACCGAGATCCGTAAGCTTTAAGACACCAATAATATCAAGATCTTTCTCAAGATAATGATGTAAAAGAGTTTGCCTGACAACCGAATTCCAGAATTCTTCCTTATCCTCCTTTCCTTGCCCGAAGACGGGTAGCTCGTTGTGCTTATAGCTTTTCACATACTGATTTTCAACACCTCTTATCACATCGACCAGGTGCTTTAATCCAAATCTTTCTTCAGTCTTTTCAGCGGTTTCAAGGACGAGACTCACGTATTCTTTTCCCTCAAATTTTTCAGGAGGATATTTGCAGATGTCACACCACATGGTCTTTCCGCAACTAGACTCATCGTATTTCTCTCCAAAATAATGTAACAATTGCTTTCTTCTGCACACAGAAGATTCGGAATACATCGACATCTCATCAAGCAGTAGCTTTGCATTTTCCCGTTCCGTTACAGTTTTATCCTTTTGAAATTTTTCAAGTTTCAGAATATCCTTGTATCGATAAAATAGAATACAATTACCTTCCAGTCCGTCGCGACCACTCCTTCCTGTCTCCTGGTAGTACCCTTCAAGTGACTTTGGTGTATCATAGTGAATCACAAACCTCACATCAGGTTTATCGATACCCATACCAAATGCAATGGTAGCTACGATTACATCAATTTCTTCATTAAGAAAATCGTCCTGATTTTTTGCGCGAATAGATGGCTCAAGCCCCGCATGATATGGCGCCGCTTTTATATCATTAACCTGTAAAAGCCCTGCGATCTCTTCGACTTTTTTTCTGCTCAGACAATAGATAATACCAGATTTTCCCTTGTTATCCTTAATGAATTTTATCAACTGTTTTTTTACATGAACCTTTGGTCTTACCTCATAATAAAGATTTCCACGGTTGAAGGACGAAAGAAAGATATCAGCCTCATCCATTCCAAGGTTTTTCTTAATATCGAGTTGTACCTTCGGGGTTGCTGTGGCTGTAAGCGCGATAAGTGGAAGATCTCCTATTTCTTCAAGAATGCCTTTTATCTTTCTATATTCTGGTCTGAAATCATGACCCCATTCAGAAATACAGTGCGCTTCATCAACAGCGGCAAATGATATTTTCGCCTGTTTTAAAAATTTAATATTTTCTTCCTTGGTAAGAGATTCCGGTGCAACGTATAAAAGTTTTAATTCGCCAGACAAAGTTTCTTTTTTTACCTTGGTCATCTCACCTTTAGTGAGGGTTGAGTTTAGAAACTTTGCATTTATCCCAAAAGCGTTAAGCTGATCTACCTGGTTTTTCATCAAGGCGATCAGTGGTGATATCACAATAGCAGTACCTTCTTGCATCAAGGCAGGTAGTTGGTAACAGAGTGATTTACCTGCGCCTGTTGGCATAATTACAAAAGTATTTTTCCTTGCCAATATATTTTTTATAACTGGGCCTTGATTTCCTCGAAACTGAGTAAAACCGAATACCTCTTTTAATTTTTCTCTTAATTTATCCAATTTCTATTCTACTTAATTAAAGTAATCAAACCATTCAGGGTTTAATTGAATGGAGTACTAAAAATTAACAGATATTTTTGACTTTTAAAAAAAATATTGCCTCTGATTTTTAAATTTCTCTTCTTTCACCAGTAGCAGATCCGTAAATTTCTATCAGAGTATTTACTTTATTCTATAATTATACCACTTAAAATGACCATTTTTATTGGTATGCGTTAAAATAAATAAAGCCATTTTCTGAAATGGCTCGGTAAAAATAAACTCTTTTTTTTGAATAATACAGGCATAATTCAATAATTTGCCTTCAAGTTAGTTAAGAATTTTTCATCAAAATTTTTTAGTAATAAATACTTAGAAAATATGAAAGCAAACCAAAACACATTCGTAATAATAATGGCGGGAGGCGTTGGTAGTAGATTTTGGCCTTATAGCCGGAGATCTCATCCAAAGCAATTTTTAGATGTGCTCGGTGTAGGTAAATCGTTATTGCAGCTTACTTACCACAGATTCCTCAATTTATGCCCAAAAGAGCATATTTATATTGTTTCGAATGACGCATATTATGATCTGATCAAAGAACAACTTCCTGACATGACAGATGATCAGATATTATTAGAGCCAAACCGCAGGAATACTGCACCGTGCATAGCATATGCATGCTATAAAATTGCCAGCAAATATCCTGATGCAACTACACTTGTAACACCGGCCGATCACGCGATTTTCATGGAAGATGAATTTACCAGAACATGCCAGGTGGCCATTGATTTTGTGGAAAATGATGACAAACTCGTAACAATTGGGATAAAGCCCAGTCGCCCTGAAACAGGATATGGTTACATACAATACAAACAGGGGTCTGAAGGTGAGGTTAAAAAGGTGAAAACTTTTACAGAAAAACCACAATTAGAATTGGCCAAAACATTTTTTGAAAGTGGTGATTTTGTCTGGAATGCCGGTATTTTTATTTGGAAAGCGAAGAGCATTAAAAAGTCATTTGAAAATTATTTGCCGGAAATATCAGAAACCTTTAGCTCGATTTCAGATCAGTATTACACAGAAAGTGAAAAAGAAAGAATTGCATGGGCTTATGCCAGAACTAAAGCGATCTCGATAGACTATGGGGTAATGGAAAAAGCGGAGAATGTTTACGTTGTACCGGGGGAATTTGGTTGGTCCGATTTAGGATCCTGGAGTTCCCTGCATGAATACCATGATAAGGATGATAACGGAAATGTAATTGATGGTCTGGCGATGACTTATAGCAGCAAGGATTGCATTGTCAGATCTCCAAGTGACAAACTTGTAGTTATTCAGGGACTGGAAGGCTATCTGGTTGCAGATTGCGAAGATGTATTGATGATCTGTAAAAAAGATGATGAAAAGAAAATCCGGAGTATTGTCAATGATGTGAAGAGCGAAAAAGGAGAAAAGTATATTTAGCCTGTCTGAAATCATTTTGTTCGCCTTGGGCTGTGTCTTCACTGCCCATACCAGGGCTAAATAAAGGTTTGTGAAGACCTGTCTGCTGAACAGGCCAGTCAATAAGATAAGAAATTTTCTTCGTCATTGCGCCTCGGTCTGTGTCCTCACAGACCGAAATATATGGTTTGTGAGGACACAAACCATGGCTAATAGGTACATTGACTCTTAACTTATTGACATGAGCCGAACAGGCAGGCACAAACCTTGACAGAGGGGAGTCCTATTTGCTGTTTGTTCGTTGCCTTAAAGCTTCATATAAGATAATACCGGTAGATACAGAAACATTGAGCGATTCTATTTTACCATTTATTGGGATCTTTGCAAAGCTATCACAAAGCTTTAAATATTCCTGAGAAATTCCGTCTTCTTCCGATCCCATAATTATGGCGATGGGGCCGCTTAAATCTGCGTCGTAAATCAATTGATCAGTTTTTTCAGTGCAGCCTATAATTCTGATTCCCTGGGCTTTGAGGCTTTTAAGTGTCTCTTTTAGGTTTTCTTCTCTACATACGGGCAAAATATTCAATGCGCCTGAAGATGTTTTCATAGCATCTCCACCAACTAATGCATTGCCTTTGCTCTGTAAAACCAAAGCATCGGCCCCTGCACACTCCATGGTCCTGGCAACTGCACCAAAGTTCCGGACATCTGTTATTCTATCCAATATCACTAAAAAGGGATCTTTCCCCTTGGAATATGATGTTTCTATCACATTGCCCAGGGAGGAATAATGAATTGGAGAAATGTAACATATCGCACCCTGGTGGTTTTTCCTGGTAAGCCTGTTCAGTTTTTCCTGGGGCACCTGGCTGAACGGGATTTTAAGGCCTTTCATTTTGGAAATAAGACCCTTGATCAATTCGTTTTTCAGGCCCTTTTGAATGAGTACCTTTTCAATTTCCTTGCCAGCTTCTATGGCTTCAAGAATGGCCCTAGTGCCAAAAATAAAATTATTTCCCTGTAGTTCATTTTTAGAATTATTCATAACTTATTTTTTCCCATTCCTCCATAGTTCTACCGATTTAAACCAGTTTTTATCATAATTTTTCTTTCTCAGCAATGAATAGTGATCTTCTGTAAAAACATTTTTTACCTTATAAAAAGAAAACCGAACTGTAGGCATTGTCAGATCTCGATTATAGACCCAATCAATTATTTCTTCTGATTTATAAACATCATTTGGTGGCCCGTAGATAATATATATTAAGCCCATATCACTTTTCCAGCCCTCTTTAAAATTTGTAAACAGATAATTAGCGGCTTCTACCCTTTCGTAATATTTTTGTACCGCACTAGTGGCCAGCGACGGAATTTTCACGAGTTTTATCCAATACTCTTCAAAGGCTTTTTTTGGGTCAGGGGCATTTCTTATAGCATTTGTCTCATCCCTGGTAGAAATATAAATCAGTGGTTCCAGCACTTTATCAAATGTTTTGACCAGTGGAAAATATGGATCCTGAACCCTGATCCCAATACCGTCAGCCGAGCTGCTGTCTTTTTGAAAGAAATATAATCCCTCCTTTCTAAGGTTGAATTGTTGATCGAGTTCTACGGTAAATACCGAATCGATTTTCAATTCTTTTGAGGCCCGATTATCTTTTATAACCATCGGAGGAACAGCTTCATCGAAGTCCTCAGCATAATAATAAACATAAATTAAATCGCTATAATCGTTTATGCTTTTCACTAAAATTGGTTGATCCTTATTTATAAAACTTTTCAGGATGGGCGTAGTACCATCTTCTTCAAAAAAGACCAACCCATCTGTTGAAAAATTGTAATTTTCCATAAATGGAATATCATAGGTGAAGTCTATCCCATTTTTTTTATTAATCGCTTTTATAACCGCAAGCTCAATTTTTTCTTTTCGGGGAAGTATAAAGTATGCAAAAATTTTCCCGGATTTTATGGCAATAATATGATCCTGAATATTGATGGTATCTGCCTGATCAATATCGAGTTTATGATAGCTTTCGTGGTATTCGATCACATACTGGAAATCGTCAAACAGCTTGTCGTTAAAGTCGATTTCGAGGTATAAATATGCAGAATCACCTTCGAAGAATATATTGTGATTCATGTGTACATCGTTATTCACATTGTACCAATAGCTTATATTTTCATCGATAAATACCTTTTGCCCATAACCAATACTTATGGCAGCAAAGATTATTAGAAATGAGGTAAATAATGTCTTAATATATGATATCATAAATTTATTTATGGCATTGCCAAATTGAAGCGAATATTATCATCAGCAATTAAATTAATTTATTTTACTTTACAATGTTTTAAAAAACGTAATAAATGTCAGTTTATACAACAGAAATTGCTTCTGATGTTATTGCATCAGATAATCCAATTCATCAACGTCTATTAAAGGCCTATTATTTGAGTCAGCAATATATTTATGGTAAAGTGCTTGAAATTGGCTGTGGTGAAGGCCGGGGAGTTGAATTGATCGCCCCCAAAGCTGATACTTTTACAGGAGTTGATAAAATCCCGCAGGTTATCCAAAACTTAAAAGCTAAACATCCTGAAGGTGATTTCCGACAAATGGTCATTCCTCCTTTAGCCGAATTAAAGGATAATACATATGATGTTGTAGTGAGCTTTCAGGTGATTGAACACATTAGAAAGGATTTAAATTATTTAGAGGAAATATTTAGAGTACTTAAGCCGGGAGGAAAGGCGCTGATCACAACACCAAATATAAAAATGTCTCTTTCCCGAAATCCCTGGCATATCAGGGAATATACAGCAAACGAACTGAAAGAGTTGGCACAAAAGGTGTTTTCAAAGGTAGAAATGCTGGGGATTGGCGGAAATGAAAAAGTGATGACCTATTATAATGAAAACAAAAAATCTGTAAATAAAATAATGAAATGGGATGTACTCAAGCTTCAATATCGATTGCCTGCATTCATCCTTAAAATCCCATACGAAATTTTAAACAGAATGAATAGAAATAAGCTGAATTCAGGAGATTCCGGTTTAGTAAGTGAAATTCATCATTCGGATTACATACTGACCAAAGAACCGGATACAAGTCTGGATTTGTTTTGTGTGATGGAGAAATAGTCTTCTACTTTGATCTTATTGATCGTCCTGGGTCTCGATTGAATCTTTGCCACTTCTCATTTCAGAAAATCAAAAATTATAAAATTGTTTAAATTTTCATCCCCAATATAGCTTTACCAGCAATTTTCAAGGTGCCAACGACTCCGAATCGGTCAATCATTATTTTCTTATACATGTCCATCCCGTTTTTTGGAGGAATCGTTTCACTATCTTTTTTAATCAGCTTTACAGCTTTTGGCTTGCAGGTGGGAATACAAAGTCCACAACCAATACAACACTCCAGGTTGATTTCTGCATGATTTATGACCTTTTCAATCGCATCCATCTGGCACCTATCCATACATTTCCAACATCCATCACACTGGGTCTCGCTAATTTCGGCATAGAAATTTGAGTGAAGGAATTCCGCAGGTTTATCATAATGCTTGGCGGCAGTCAGCACACCACAACAACAACCGCAGCAACAACAAATAAAATTGGGATGCTGTGTATTTTCCGGTTCCAAAACCAAACCGGCTTTTTTGGCGAGTGTAAGAATTTTGAAAACTTCCTTTTTTGAAATAAGCCTTCCGGCGTTCAGGTTCATCCCGAATTCAACAGCATCTTCAATCATTATGCAGGTTTCTCTCAAATCTGTTTGCTTGCATGGGCTGCCCTGTGCCTCCCTGGCCTGGCGACAGACACAATTCATCACAGCAAATGGACCCGGTGAGTAATCAATTATTTTCCTGATGTCATCATAATTGCCTACCTGATATTCCGGTTCAATTTTCACGTTGATTGGAATGGTTCGCATCTGATTTGTGGTTTTACCAATCACTTCATCAGCAAAAGCTTCTTTTTCATAGGTGTAAAAGTCATCCGCAAATTCCTTAGTGATCTGATTTACCTGGGCCTCAAACATACCGATAGCTAAAGGCATTTTTCCATATTTCTTCTTTCCCGCTTTGTTGGTCTTTTTTCTTATTGCTCCTCTTATAACCAGGCGTTCAAGTATCTCTTCAATTTCATCAATGTTGAATTTTTGATTTTTTATCCTATTATAGATCTTCTCAACAGGTTCTGGAATTGCGCTTAAACAAAGAGAAATTTCAGCTTCCAATGGTGAAAAAAGATACTTTAACAACCTCAACTCCACGCCAGATTCCGTTTCAGGAAAGGGAATGGGCATTTGATCAATATGCCTTTGCAACTGTCTGTATATATCTTGCTCCATGATATGATGGTGTGCCAAATAAAAATTCCTAAGGAGTAGCAAATTAGGGAATAATGGCATTAATAACCCTGATTTAAATCATAACAGAGCTTTCTAATATCAACCTTAAATGTGAATTACTCTTGCTGAAAACAGTGGTAGCACACATACTCAATTGGTATCTTTCTTCATCCATGTCGGTTGTAAGGTTGGTTTATGAGGTTGGCTCAAAATGTCACTGTACAATTCAGGCCTTCTGGCATTTCTATAGCGAAAACCACCGGCCAGCGTTAATTTATCTTCTGTCAGCGTCGAAATTGTAATATCATCTTCGAAGTTTTTAATTTCAGATAATACTTCTCCGTACGGGTCGATAATCATGGAATTCCCATTTTTCAAATGATCACCATCAAATCCGATTGGATTGCTGAATACGTAATAAACCGCATTGTCATAAGCTCTTGCCGGGAGCCATCGCATCAACCAGCCTCTCCCTTTCGGGCTGTCAAATTCCCGTCTTAGTGACTCCGGATCTTCATGCCTGTTTTGCCAATAAGCTGCATCCACATATCCTCTTCCTGGCATCGCAGATGGTGTGCAGCCCGTAACATGGGGTGCAAAAATAACCTCCGCCCCAAGCAAAGTTGTGGCCCTGACATTTTCTATAATATTGTTATCGTAACATATAAGAATGCTGCATTTCCAGCCATGAAGATCGAACACAACATACTCATTCCCGGGTGACATGTAGGGGCTAATAAATGGATGCAGTTTCCTGAATTTAGCCATCAGTCCATTTTTATCCACACAGATATAGGTGTTAAAAAGCTGACTATCTTCTACTTCCGGCAATCCTGCCAATATGGAAATATCATACTTTTTCGCCAGCGAGATCAATTTTTTAGTACTATCTCCGTGAGGCACTTGCTCCGCTAAATCAAAGGCATCTTTTTCATTTAGATTTTTATAGAATGTATAAGCTGTAATGCTCATTTCGTGGAAACTAACAACTTCTGCTCCCTTCTCTTTTGCTTTTTCAGACAAAGACTCAATTACTGATAAATTATAATTTTTATCACTGTCTTTGGGCTGGAATTGTGCTATGGCGACTTTAAGCTTTTTCATTAAAATTAGTAGCTATACGATTTTCTATTTGTAAAACTGATTGATGAGCAATTTAAATTAAAGAATGGAAATCTCATGATTCTCAATCGCAAAATCAATTATAAAACCACTATAAATTATTTCTGGCGTTCTGTTAAATCCCCCTTGGAGAAGGGGGGGCAGGGGGATTGATATTGAATATCAATAAGTTATGATTAATTTCAATACTACTTTCAAAGAGGAAATTCTTGTTGAGGTCTAGTTAAATCGTACATATACGCTTTAAAAAACGCCTTTCTCCTGTGAATATAACTTTCCTCGGACGCCAGTAATAAATTATTACCAATAACTGCATAATGTTCAAACCGGAAATTGAATACTCAAAAAGAACCGCTCTTCAAACCTCTGGTTGAAAACATACAAATTCGGCCTTCGTTTATATTAATACGAAACGAATGAATTAAATTATAAATCAATGAAGCCAACTATCGAAGCAAACGATGCGGGAAGAATCACTATTAATAAGCAGCAAATTAGTTATGATATATCTATCAATCTTGAAGGAGAGGTGAATAAGAGGATGCAAGATTTTCCGAATAATTTATCATCCTCGCAGGAGCTTACTCTTGAAGAAGCAAATAGCTTATATGACCCCCATGCAAATGAAATTATTATTGGTTCCGGGGATAAGGCACCATTGAGACTTTCCTATGAAGCCACAGATTTTTTTGAAGAAAAAAAATGTAAAATCAAATTGCTCCCGACTCCAGAGGCAATCATATACTGGAATAGATATGAGGGCCATGCCATAGGATTATTTCATTTAATCAAATAGGGCTGTTTCTTTGAAGTGAATTCCTCAATCCCGGACAAAAATTCACTTAAAGTTCACTTTTATTTAATCCAGTATTTATTTCAACTATTTTTAGCGTATGATCAAGACAATAATTTTTGATATGGATGGAGTTATTATCAATAGTGAACCCGTTCATCAGCAATTGGAAACTGAAATTTTTAAAGAGTTGGGACTCAATATTACTGCAGAGGAACGTGCAACCTTTATAGGCACCTCTGCGGTAGATATGTGGACAATAATTGGGAAAAGGCATCGACTTTTAAAAAGTCCGGAAGAAATGCTTCGTTATGGACGGGAGAAGTATTGGAAAGACCTGGAAGATGGTAAGGTATCACTAATGCATGGCGCATTAGATTTAATAAAGTACGTTCACGAAAATAAATTTACTGTGCAGGTAGCATCTTCAGCAACCCGTCCCACTGTAGATAAGGTGCTGGAGCATTTTCATTTGGAAAAATATTTTAAGTACAGGATTGGTGGAGATGAGGTTTCCAAATCAAAACCTGAACCTGAAATATTTATAAAAGCTGCACAACAATCCGGATCTGATATGAAAAAATGCCTCGTCATAGAAGATTCTTCAAATGGTGTAATAGCAGCAAAAGCTGCTGGGATGTTTTGTGTGGGCTATGCGAGCTCCCACACCGGAATTCAGGATCTCAGCATGGCTGATTTGGTAGTCCAAAACCTGTATGAAATTACACCGGAAGCGATCTCTTTACTTTCTTGAGTTTCATTAGACAGAATAACGGATATTTGTGAAATGGATTTTTTATTTTTTGGCTGAAATCATCAATGTCAGCTTATAAATGATGAGTCCGATAAGCAAGAACCATGGGGCTCCGTGCATGATGAAATCAAACCAATCCATGGTTTTCATTCCAACAGCGCCACCCAATATCCACTGGACTTTCCCAAAAATATGTGGCTCAGGAAAAAAGGGAGCCAATCCCAGTGTTAAGCTACCAAGTACCGCCGACCTCAGCAGGGAATTGATCTTTTGTGTGTTTTCCATTAAAATTTTTTAAGCGAATCACAAAGATTGTACAATTCAATTTCTCTGAAGGTGATGATAGTTACAGCAGGTTGGTTATAAAGGATCTATGTACCATTTTAATTCATATTAATCTCCCCCATCTATATAAAATCACTAATTTTAACAATTGATTAATTTCCAAAGTAAATGGATTCATAGATAACCTTATTCATTTTTTAATATTTTTTAAATCATTTTAATTATTTATTCATGTTTGAAAGCTTGCTGGAACAATCATTTTATGAATTTCCTTCGTTTAAAGTCGCTATTTTTTCATTGCTGCTGGCGTTTGCATTAAGTACAATCATCGCATTTACATACAAGCTTACTTATAGGGGGATCTCCTATTCGGGCAATTTTTTTCAATCCATGGTATTGGCATCATCAGTTACATCCATGGTAATTATGGCGGTCGGAAATAATGTTGCCGCCGGTTTTGGAATCATCGGAGCCATTGCCATTATCAGGTTTCGTACAAGAATCAATGACCCTCGAAATATAATGTTCATTTTTGCCAGTTTGTCTGTTGGAATTGCTACCGGAGTTTATGGGTATTCCATTGCAATAGCAGGTACTTTGATATTTTGTTCTGTAGCGTTTATGCTTTATTTTTCTCCGCATGGGAAATCATCACTGTATATGTATTCATTGACATTTAATTTACAACATGAAGAAGGAATTGAAGCGGTCACACAATTTTTGGATAAATGGTGTGATAGCCAGTTCTTGATGAGTATTGGTGAGGGCAAGATGGAAGATGAGAGATACGAATATCAGATTTCATTAAAAAACGATGTAGATCATAAAGACCTTTATAGAAATTTTACCATGCTTGAGGGTGTTTACAATGTGAAACTCAACAGGCGTAACAACACAGAAAGACTTTAGCGATGATAAAAAAGCGTCTTTTCATTATTTTTTGGTTATGTATAATAGTTGTTCTATTCATGTTTTCATTTCTGTTTCAGGACACGAAAACCGCAATTGTCGCACAGGTAGAACCAATGAAAAAAGCAATAAGTTATCATAAAGCCATCCGGATAAAAGAGATATTTGTAATCCCCGGTCAGATGGTGAAACCCGGCGATATGCTGGTGAGGGTTGAAAGGCCGGACCTGGTATTGGATGTTGAGAAAAAGAATAATGAGATCGAAAGAATTGATATTGAGCAGTCGTTGAAAGCAGCGAGAAATAGTGATAAACTGCATCAATTAAGGGCTCAAAAAGAATCACGCATCAGAAAATTGGATGGAGAAATTGCCCAACTCAAAGTAATAGTTGAAAACAATAACCAACTCTCCAGACAGTTTGGAAGCTTGACAGGATATGCCGATTCTACAATTCAATCGGGCCCTGACTACTACGAAATTCAGTTGGATGGTTTAAACAAGGAGAAAGAATTTGTATTGCAGCAGTATGATTTGGAAATAAATTCTGAAAAAAAGATTTACGAGCAGGAGACCAAATCATTTAATATACTTAAATCACAGCTGGAAAAGGAATTGGCCGTACTAATGGACGAAGAACAGGGATTGATAAGAAAAGCAGAAATCCATGGCACCATCGGCAATGTAAATGCCCAGGTTGGTGAGTTACTTTCGCCATACACCACCATATTGTCCATATATGAGTCGAAGCCAACCATTATAAAAGCAATTATGAATGAGGGATTCAAATATTCTATGGAGGTAGGCAAAGTGGTAGAAGTAGAATCTTCCAACAGACAATACAGCATTGAAGGAAGAGTATCTGAAATCGGTGCACGAATTATAGAATACCCAAACAGGCTTAAAACAAATCAAAATATACCAATGTGGGGACAGGAAGTATTTATTAAAATTCCGGACGACAATAAATTCCTGAATGGAGAACGTGTGTTTGTTGTCATTAAAAAATAGAATCATCATGAGAAGGTATATTTTCCTTTTGATCATTTCTCTTATAATTCCGGTAATAAACGGGTATTGCCAGTTTGATATGGAAGGATTTCTCTCAACGGCCAAAAGCGATATCTCATTGAACCCTTCCCAGGCTAAGCTCGATTTTCTCGATGAAAATAACTTCAATGGTCCGTGGATCAGCAGAGTGGAATTCAGGACACGATCCAACAATGCAGACTTTAGCCAGGAAGATTTCAGATTGAGGTTTACGCCAGCTAATCCCGCTGAGTTGAAAGCCAATAAACGGTACCATTCCAAACAACTTGAACTACTAAATCTCGAACAGCATGAAAAATTTAACGATGCGCTGAAGCAGAGATATCTCATAATTGTCAATCACCTTTTTGAGTTTGAGAAAATTGCTTACCTGGAAAATCAGCTAAAAATTAATAGACAGCTAATTATAATAATGAATAAGAGCAGTGGTGCTTACAGCATGGATTTGGGAGATTTAATCGATACGGAATCCAATGAGCTCGATATGACACTTTCAATTGAAAACTCAAAAATAGAGCTGGATGAAATTGAGTTTCTGATAAGAGATGTCTATCAATATGAAGGTGAAATTGACTGGACAGAAGAGGAAGTGATAGAAGTGCAGGATATTCTCAACTTATTTGCCGAATTTAAAGATCATCCTACCGGTCAAAATATCTACCTTACTAAACTGGATCAGAGGAATACGCTGAAAGCAGAGCGGTTTAATATTGAAAAATCGGAATCATTGAGAAATATAGGTTATTTCCAGGCGGAGTATGATACAGATCGCGGGAATGAAACATCGGAGCATTTTGGCTACCAGATTGGCATTAGGATTCCAATTGTAAATCCTGATAAGCCGGATTTGAACAGAAAAAAGCTGGCGCTTATGGATGATGAAGCTGTTCTGGAAGAAAAAAAAGACGATTATAAAAGAGCATTGGAGCTTTCCGTATTGAGGATGGATCATTTTGCCAATCAATATAAAGAAATCGATGAAAAGCTGGTTGCAGTCAGCAAGCAAAATCTGATAGGGTTGCATAGTCCCGGAAAATCTATTAAAATTTCAGATCTGATTAAAATGAATGAATTTTTAATAGATCTCCAGGCAAAGAAAAACACTGTTAAAAAGAAAATATATGAAACCTATCTCAAGTATCTCGATCTGAATGGAAAGCTTTCAGAAGCCCCACTAAGAAATTATCTCTCAAAAAACCTTACGGAGTTTTAATTTTTGGCTCTACTATTATTTTAATGTCCTCTATTTCCGAACTCAACTCTTGTTGGTGTTGTCCCCAACAAAAACCTGAATCTATACAAATTTCAATTTGGCACCTTATATTTGTTGGTCACAAGACCAACAAAGGTAAGAAGCTCCACTAAGAAATTATCTCTCAAAAAACCTTACGAAGTTTTAGGGCCGGTAGATTAATTCAATGAAATTCTAGGTTCTTCATTCGTTTGATATGAACCTTTTTAATAACCTTTAGGCTTATGGTTTTTACCATGACAAGTAAGATAGCAGCGCCCTCTGAAGTTACCCAAATCTTCAAATCTCAATCTACCCATCTGATCCGGAGAAACAACATTCAGATCAAAGTTTATCAAATGTGTGTTATTCGTATTATTGCCTTGTGTATTACTTATTCCATGAGAATCATGACAGACACTACAAGGCGTGTCTTCTCCTCTGATATGTTTATCATGATCATCAAAAGACTGATCTCCAAGAATAGAGTTACGGTCATGACAACTATAGCAAAGTTCATAATTTGTTGCCGACTCTTGAGTAAAGTCAGTTGTCTCATAGCGGTATTTTAATATCTGTGGATAAATAGAACCATGTGGGCCGGCTGGGGAGGCTCCATCACTTGCATGGCAATCGGTACAATATATAACACTGGACTCGGTGAGGGGAGCTATTAAACTTGGGACATCATTATTTACTCCTGCCCCTTCTACCGGATGAAATGAAGGATTAGCAAGGTCAAATTCCAAACGAACATTATTTTGTTCTATTTGCCGGGTGATGACACTAGCTGGTTTTGCCGGGCTATCGGCATGACATCGAAAACATACCTCATAAGAATTTGTTATCGGATTCACGTTATTACCTCCCTGGTCTATACCTCGTACCTCAGCTAAAAACCCATTTACAGCCGGAGCGCTGGCAGTAGTACTGTTAACAGCATGCGGATTATGACAATCCTGACATTCAACATGCTGTGTGGCTGACATTGTTGGCTCAGTGGGATCATGTATCTGATTATAACCATATACATTATGAGTATAAGGTTTGAGTGTCTCTGTCTGGATATCAGTAGTTGCAACATTCCCGTTATGGCAATCTAGACAGTTACTTTCCTCGGCAGCTGCTTTTAATAATCTTAGTTTACCTCCAGAGTTATGCGGGTCATGGCAATTCTCACATGCGTTTTCCGCTACTGTCGGATATGGAGATTCTATATGTTGCCAGGGATTGGTGCCCGAACCATTCCATGTGGCATTTGATAAGCTGTGGCTTGAAGTTGACCAAAAACTTCGGTCATGACAACTAAAGCAAAGTTCTGAATTTTGCTTTGTGGTAACCAAAAACTTTGAATAAGTATTTTCATGAGGATCGTGACAGGAAGTGCATTGTACCTTTCCATTTTCCAACTGCACAGGTAAAGTAATATTCGAAGGATCTTTTAACTGTCCATCAGTAGCTGCCAGGGTGGGCGTATAATTAAAAGAAACAGGATGATCATCACTTAAGTCAGTAGTAAGATTACTTCTACCCGATGGCATGGTAGTGATGCCACCACTAAAATCTATATCCGTAGTACGGCTAACGATATTTCCCAGAGCTATTGTGCCATCATGACAAGAAAGACATAGAATAGCAGACCCATCAGGTTGCCCGGGAGTAGCTTGTAAAGTTGAGCTACTGTACAACGTATAAGTTGAGCCGGGATCATCTTTATTCCATAGAGGCGCTACGGGACGGCTCGCGTGTGGCGTATGACAAAATATACATACCTCTGATTCAGAAGTGGCCTTAACTGTACCGGGCCCTCCGGCTGAAAGATTATGCATGGTACTTACCACTGATTGACCCTGTATAAAGCCCGGTAAAACAAGGCTGAAAAAGAGCGCAAAAAATCCAATCCTGTACCTTCTATTCATGATTAATAAGTTGAAAAATCTGTACTCGCGAATTATAACTATCAGCTATAAAAATATAATCATCGTTATCTATATAAATACCAAGTGGCATCCAAAAGTCACCACTTTTGTGCCCCTGATTTCCAAAATTGTATAACAATTGCCCTTCTCGATTAAATATCTGAACTGTATGAAATAAGGCGTCAACCACATAAATGTTACCTTTAGAATCGACAGCTATGCCCTTTGGCCTCGCAAAATATCCAGTGGCGTCTCCGACCTGACCAAACATAGAAACCCACTCACCATCATTATTAAAAATCTGTACCCTGAAATTCATTGAATCTACAATGTAAACAAACCCCTGATGATCAATCCAAATATGAGTCGGGAAATTAAATTCCCCCGGACCATTCCCCCTACTACCAATCGTTCTCAAAAGCGCTCCATTTGAATTGAGTATTGCAATCCTGTGAGCCTTAGTCTCTAAAACCCATATCTCATCTTTACTTCCTGAATATGCTATACCTGTAGGCTGTTGCAACTTAAGTGATTCCTTGAATACTGTGACCTTTTTCCCTCCGTTGGTAAGCAAGAAAATTTCATTTAACCTTGAATCAGTTATCAGCATGTTCTTATTGGGAAGTTCACAAATACCTACCAGTGAATTAAAGGATTGATCATCCTTTGATTTTGGATTGAGTGTGGCGCCTTTCTGATGCTCTATTAATGCGATGGAATTATTTTTTTGATCCAATACCCAAAACAATTCCGGGCTTTGCGCCAGCACAGCAACCGGCTTTATAAGTACAGCCGGTTTTTTACCAAAGACAAATTCTCCAATACGATCAAACAGACCTTTTTTACCGGAGTTTTTTTGCTCAGAAGGAAATTCGCCAACCCAACGGATATGCACCACATCTGCCTTAATGGCACTATCTGGTAATATAGTATCCTGTGCCATTGATCCGCTTAGGGCAGACGCCATCAGGAATATGAAGGATAGGGCAAAGCGTATGTTGACTGGAATTTTCATAGATTATGACAGGTTAAACATAATGCGCTTTTTCTGTTTGTCTTCCACAATGATGAAAAACCATTGATTTCCATCTGCCGCGGAGTAACCGGAGGGCATGTACTACAGGCTATCAATTCCATGGAAAAATGTGCATCGTGGCACGATGTGCATTCAATCCTTCCGTTTCTAAGCATATCTTCCGATATGGTATTTCCCATCCCAGATAAAGTAGTATTTGGGTTGAAGAGCCTGGTCTTTCCCATATTTCCTTCTGAATATTTCACTGAAACCGGATGACTAAAATGAATACCGGTATTTTGTGCTTCTGCCTGGGAAAGTCTGGTATTTTGGCCGGATACGGCAACTGCTCCATCATGACAGTTTAAGCATAATTTTGACACGCTCGATATATACACAGAATCTTTGGCTGTCAAGGAATCACTTTCGTAAGAAACAAAATAACCATCGGAAGAAGTGGCCTTAGCCTCGGGATTGTAGATGTGGCATGGGTTACAACGTTGATCAAAATCCCAATTATTTTTATCAAATTTATGGGGATTATTTATGAAACCTTGTCCATAAGCACCAAGGTTTCCCAAAAGGAATAATCCTGCTAAAACGAAATGAAAAAATTTAAAAGTCCGCATAAAAAAAAATGTTCAATTTCTACTCGCTTAATTTCAATGAATCCGGTAAAACCACGATGCGTTCATAACTGTATTTGTCATGACAGCCGGTTAAACAAGACCCTCCCTTATCTGTGTGTTCAAATTCTATCGGCATTAGCCAGTTTCCATATTGTGTGCTTTCTTTGATTAAATATTTATTCTCAGCGCCATGTACATCATGACATAAATTGCAGTTGCGCCCTTTTTCTCCATGAATATGTACATAGTGCAGATTTTGATCCATGTTTCTGAAATTGGTCGCTGTCTTAGTGACAGGAGCTTCAAAAAGCTGTTGATCATGACAACTGAAACAAAGATCGAAATTTTCAACTGTTGCCTCTGTATATTTCTCAACAGGGAAAGCCATGGAAAGTAACGTGTGTTCCTCGGAAGCATGTGCTTTGTGACAAACCGTACACCCTTCCTCTATAATTGCACCATGAATAGTGTTTCCCTCTTTTAGTTGTGGGCCTATAGCCTTAACGCTGCTGGAATCAGAGGTTATGCGAGTATCATGACAGCTTAAGCACACTTCTTTTTCTGCTGCTTTTAGAATATTTTTTTCTGTAGAAGCATGAGGGGAATGGCATTTCAGGCAGGATTCGGTTTCATTCATTACCCCATGCACAACACTTGCGTTTTGAATACTGTCGCGAGTCTCTTCATGGCAACTAAAGCATAGCTCCTTAGTTGGAAGCTCAGTTAGGTGTGCTTCTTTGGAGCTGTGACCACTATGGCAGCTAAAGCACTCCTTTTTAAAGGGTTTGTGCAAATATTCTTTTTTAAGTTGTTTTCGGATGTCCTTGTGACAACTTCTACATAAACGCCCCAGGTTACTTGATTTCATAAATGATTTGTTGTCAGCCTGATGTGGATTGTGGCACCCGATACATTCTCCATCAGATACAGCGCCATGCACCATATTATTCTCCGGAATTTCCAATTCATGACATTCATAGCAAAGGGTCGAAACCGGATCCGATTTTACAAGGTATAGATTAGGTGAATTATGGATGTCATGACAAGTTAAACACTCCCCCTTTTGGGTTGGGTCATGCACAAATTCTTCTTCATTTTTAGGATCATGGCATTCATAGCACAGATCAGGAACCTCCGCCTTCAACGTAAAATCTTCAATATTTTCCCTGGGATGTTCATCCCCTACAGAAATATGACAACGCTGACAATCCTTCTTGGCAGGCGAATGAACATTCTCATCATCGAGCAGGTCGTCATGGCATTCAGCGCATGATTTAGCAGAATCAATTTGAGTGATGAATCCATAGTTATCTAAATGATCATCAAAAGAAACCGTCAAAACAGTTTGTTTACTGGCGGCATTAATATGATTGCCGCTGGCATCCTTGTCAAACTGGTTTAGTTTAAAAAGGCTATTGAGGCCAAGAATACTAATCCATATTAATATCATTAATTTGCCCATTTCCTATCTCATTTTAAAATTTTCTGTCTATCTGAAAATACACCCCGCCAAAATTGATCTGTTCTCCTACATAATCTCGCCTATAGACTTCTAACCCGACCTTTATATACAGCGTCCGGTAAATTGTATTATATTCTAACCTTGAAGTAATCAAATCAAGATCTATCTGCTCGCCAACCTGCTTTCGATAACCTAAATCAAAATTAAGTTTAGATTGTGGCTTGATTTGATAGATTACCTTACCGAAAATATTTGAATAAAGCTGATCGGTATTCGTTTCAGTTAACGTAAGATCGGTCAGTTCACCGTTGAGTGAGAGCCGGATTTTTTTACCAATTTGCCCATTCATTTGCATGTAATACCGCATTTTTATATAGGGCACTATAGTACTTCGATAATCATCCATCTCCACACCTCCGCTAAAAAATCCAATTCGTAACCGCCCACCATAAATATTTCGTGTATAATAGTTGAGGGTAAGTAATTCGGCTGATTGCAAATTGTTGTAGTCCTGATTAGCAAATGTGTAATAAAATTCCAGTAGCCGTTTAAAAAGCGTTACCCGGATAGAAAAAGATTGCGTGTCCGCATTGAAATTATAGGAGCCGGTCTGCTCGGCCACATAGTCCACCAGAATGGCGCTATTATTGGCAATCTGCCCACCGGGTATCCTTTGAATTTCTACAAATTCATTCCTTTCAATTAAAAGATAATCGAAATTTTCCTGGTAAATAAATGATCCGGTAAGGTCTTTAACCAACACACTGGCCAGATTTACATATGGGCGGTTAAGTAATACAATCTCACCATCAGAGAGCACGTGATCTTCATCTATTACTACCAAAAGTGAGTCGGGATTGCTGACTACATTTTGATTTTGCCTGCGAAAGCTGTAGATGAGGTTCAGGGTGCCATTAGCAGGAATTTTCTTTAAATAATTCAGAGTCCCTCCAAACCGTGTATTGGTTTCTTTGAATGCCGAATAATCAGATTTAAAATATTCGTAGAACACCCCAGTTCTCAGACTTGAAAACAGTTGGTGGTCAAGGCCGGCCCTGATCCTGCTTTGCTTATATTGTTGAGTCTCCTGCCGTACACCAGTGAAGTCATAGTTACCACTGAACCTAAATTTATATGGTAATCTGAAATTTAATGTTTCAAAAACCTGTAATCTTTTTTGCGTAATATTACCGCGTTGATCAAGGTTGGTGATCGATGACCTGAACATATACTTCCTTTTGTTATCAAAGTAGAAAAGGTTGTTCAATATCAGATTATCGTACAAGTTGTTGATTTGTACCAAGTTTTGATCTTCCCGGAAATACCTGTAACGTGAATATCTCAGCTCATGATCATCTCCTTTGTCAGTAAAAGATCTTCTGACCCGGGCTTGCAATTCCCCTTGCCTGAAACGAAAAGTACGTCCTGTTTCTGTCTCCAGTTGATTCCACTTCCTGTCGGTATATGTCACTGTTAATGGCAATATATTGTTTCTGTAATTATAATTTAGTCCCCACTGCCTGGAGTTGGTTTTCAGACTGGTAACATATTCCCGGTTAACAAAATTTTGGCCGATGTTATAATGAGCACCAAAACTCATTGGTTTTTGACTGAAGAGGGTTGCCCTGATATCCAGCTTTTTGAGTGTTAAAACCTCCGATCGGTCTGGACTTACCGTATATGTTTGACTGTTGGCCCCGGGATTGTATTCGCCCCCGATATCCAATACCAATAAATTGGGATGAACAATATAGTTTTTGGTATAGAGACTAAATCTTCCATAGATAAAGGGATATTTTGAATAATCGACAACGTTGTTGAGCGTCCTTTCCTGTTCGCGATAGAAGCCTTTTACCCCAACGTTTCCCGAATATGAAACAAGACGCCAAATTTTAAAATCAGAAGATTTACTCTGGGCAAAACATTGACCTGCAAGTATATAAAGAATAAATATGAGCAGTTTCGATTTTAACACCGTCTTTTACTTCAATTTAGCATAAATTCATTTTCACCCCCGTGCGGATTATGGCATTGAGTACAAACTTCATTTTCCGTTCCCTGATGTTCTACATTCCTGAATACATCTGAAGAATCATGACAATTCAGACAAAGGTCTTGCCCTGATTGTACCAGTAAATTTTCATTACCCGATGTGTGAGGTCCGTGGCAGGTCGAGCAATAGTCACCTGAAACAGGGCCATGTAAAAAGCTGTAATCACTGGTGGTGTCTTCATGGCATTTGTAACATGCGTCCTTTTGCAATACAAACCGGTTTTCACTGCTATGCGGATTATGACAATCCAGGCAATTATCCTTTTTGATATTATCATGAATGCTGTTTTCTGTGACCACTTTACGATCATGACAATTGTAACAAAATTCTTCTCCCTCATTCAATAACAAATGTTTGGTTTCGGCTACATGTGGTCTGTGGCATGAAGTACAATAACCGGCGCCGGCAGGGCCATGTTTAAAACTATGTTTTTCATTATTACTGCTATGACATTGGTAACATAATTGTGGTTCTTCTACGACCAGCTTTCCCATCTGCTCTTTAATGTGGCAGCTCGCACAATCTTTTTCTCTGTAAGGTTCATGTATGTAGTTATACACGGGCGCTAAAACAGCTTTTGATACAGCCAATATCCTGGCGCTGTCAAGCTGTCCCAGGGTATCCCCAACAACAAGGGCATTGTGTTCTACAGGAGTAGGCACACCATCGAAAATGGTACTCAGAATACCATATCTAACTTTTGGCGCACATGCCACTGCCACAACTGTCAGACTCACCAACAGGATAACAATATGTTTCCCGCTTATACCTGGCATCTATTTATTTGCTATCGCTTTTTCTTCCACATATCCATAAACATTTACTTTGTCAGGTCCGAAGTTATTGGTTACTAAAATAATGTATTGAAGAATATAGCGATCATCTACATATTCCTGAAAATTTTCCAGATGATCATAGCTTATAGCCACCTTTGCCGGCAGCCACATATCTCCCGGCCCCTTGTAACTACCGCCAAAAAACATCAGAAGCTGGCCTTCCTTATTGAATATTTGTACATTTTCAAATGCGGCATCCACAACATATAGTTTGTCTTCCCTGTCAACAGCAATACCCTTTGGCCGTACAAATTGGCCCAGGCTTTTACCATAGCTACCGATCGAGTTGAGATATTTACCCTTGTGGTCATATATTTTAATTTTGAACTCGCCAAAATCACTGACATAGACCTTGTCCCCGGTTATAAAAAGGTTTGTTGGTTGATATAATTTACCTTCACCCTGTTTCTCCTCAGGAATGGAGTATAGAAATTGATAGGTGCTGTCATTCTTGTAAACATCTATACTCCCATTCGTTACATCGGCTATCCAAATTTTATTATTTTTCACAAAAACATCCGTAGGCTTAAAATTTTCATCAGCTCCAATAGCGGTAACATATTCATGGTTTTCATTATATATTACTACCTGTTGTCTTTTGGCATCTGCCACAAAAAGGTAACCAAGTGAATCGACAAAACAGTTAATGGGCAGTTTTAGTTGTCCCAGGCCTTTTGGTACAAAATATTCAAAACTCCGGGCTTTCATATCCATAATTTCCAGACCTTCCAGATCAAGGTCACATAGATAAATTTTATCACCTTGTATTGCTACGCCATAAGGCTTTATTATAGGTTTTGGCGCTTCTTCACCGGCTACAAATTTGCCAAATCCAGATTTATTCCCTTCGACGTCTTGTGAGGTGCTGAAGCTGGTCAGGTATTGAATACGTGCCTTTTCAGGTGGCGCCGGATAAACAATCACTTCGGCGGTGGTTTGTAGCTTTGGCGAACAAGCTAGGGCAGCAAGTAAAAAGTACCCAACTAAAAAATTAATTAACAATTTCATAAAAATAGTTTTATCTGATATACCCAATCCTGCCATTTTAACAGGATGCTTTGTGAAAAATCCGATTCGTTGTCACAGACCTAATAAGACCTGACAAGTTTCCAAAACCTGTCAGGTCTGCCAGTATTTAGCTAACCCGAAAACGCCTTAAAAAATAACACTCCTATACAAATATGATCAATTAAATAATTTTAAAATATGATTTGTATCAGTTGTGATGTCAATGTAATTTTTCATTGATTTTTATCGCCAATATAATTATCTATATCCGGGCCGATGGTAATTTAACCGACTAACTAAAAACTCCCTTTGTCCATGCGGGATCTCTTGAAAAGGACCCCGCATATGTCAAAAATCAACTGACCGAAGAACCCGCTATGACCCAAAGTGTCTGACCATAGCGTAATTAATTTCTTAGTTAATACACTATAGCCGAAATAATAAAAAAGGCGGTAAAACCGCCTTTTTTATTATTACAAAATGAGAAAATTAAATTTATTTAGCATGACATGTCAGACATAAAGCACTAGCAGCATTGGACAACCTTAAGAGATCAGAAAGACCAGCTCCATTATGTACATCATGGCAGGAAGCGCATTGTACCTGACCGCCTAAAAGCAAATCATCATTAATTGTGCCTCCCAAACCTGAGCTAGTAGTGGTTGGATCAAATAACCCTGGGTCTAAAGCAACCAAGGCAGCATCATAGGTAAAGGAAATAGGATGGTCATCAGATAAATCCGTTCCCAAATTTTTCTTACCTGTAAGAAAATCACTACCATTTGTCCTACCACCAAAATTATCAACAGCTACAGTACCATCGTGGCAACTCAAGCACAGTTTGGAACTTGCTGCCGGTTGTCCGAGATCAGTTGCATCAAAGGTTGGAGATGAGTAAAGAGTAAAGTTTGCTGTTGTTACTTCGTGATTCCACAACGGAGCTTCACCAACTGTAATATCCGCATTGTGAGGTGTATGACATACGATACAAATCTCGCCGGTGTTATTCCAGTTATCACCACTAAAGTCGTGAGCTGACCCAACAATAGTCTGTGCATAAATATACTGCCCCATGAGCATTACAAATGCAAGTGTAAAAAGTTTTTTAAGTGTTTTCATTGTAAAAAAGTTTTAGTTTAAATTCAATTAGTTCTATTTTTTCTTAAAGGTACAAAATCACATAGCTCCATATCAAGAATACAAAGGGAAACTCCTCAATGAGGAATTGATTTATATCTATGAATAATTGATATATATCAATTATTAAGTGATATATATCACGTAGTGGTTTTTTGTAAAATGCGGCAGGTTCTTCCCCAGTCTGGGTGTAGAATTTTTTTACAGGCTGCCATAATTAATCCCAGTCGGAAATGATGTTAAAGTCTGGATTTTTATTGATATAGTTAAGGTGTAGTTGCAAACTACACCTAGTGGAGTATAGTGATGGCCTTGCTGCGAATGTCAAGGGTTCATCCCTGATTTGTGCCTGCCTGTAGGCAGGTCCTCCGTCTGAGTGTAGTATTTTTCTACACCCTTCTATCGCCGATCACGAGTTAAATAGGATTTGAAGTTTTATTAACATAGCAAGGTGTAGTTGCAAACTACACCTAGAATGGAGGGTTGATTTTACTGATTTACATCAATCACTTTTCCTTCCTCCATGATGATTTTATAGAAGTATCCAAATCCAAAATCCTTATCCAACGTAATTTTTCCTTCAATTGTCACTATTTCGCCTTGTTTTGCTTCCATATCTGAGGTAATAGTAATATCATATTCACCGGAATGTTCAGTGCCATCCTGCAGGTGTATCCAGTTTTTACCCATTATATTAGCGCTGAATTTTGTGACTTTTCCCCTCAACTTCACAATTTTATTTGCATAGCTTTCTTTATTGCCCAACAGTTCGGCAACAGAAATTCCACCGTCTGCCGGATCAATTTTTATTTCGAGTTTCTCTGAAACGGGTTCAGATTCCTGGGGTATTGTTTTTTGGGTTTCTTGCGATAAACCGGATCCACCCTGGATAACTTCAGCACTTTGGACTCCTTGAATAAATATCACCGATTCAAAGGTTCTGTCCAACTCAGAACTTTTAAAATCTCTCATTTCCATGCCTCCCTGATAGTAATATGTCTCTCCGATGGAGGCTTCTATTTTTGGCAGCGCCAGCCATTGTGATTGTCCATTTTCTTTGGCGAGTAAATAGGTATATGATGTTGTTTGCAATACCTGCTCCACTACGATTTCATGAATGTTCGATTGAGAGTGGGTAGGATTTTGAGCCCGGCCAATTGATATGGTGAGTGCTATGGCGATAACGGTATGTATAAGTTTCATATGATCTTTTTTCAGTCCAAAGACCCAAAATAAATCAACATGCTTTAATTAAACTATGATATATATCATTAACCTTATTTGCTGGATCATCCTGTAAATTACGCGGGACCTACGTGTGATAATAATCTATTGTGTCGGGGTTAAATATCCCGAGGGCAATCGGATTTAAAATAAATAAAAAAAACCATGGTCTGTGGCGCACAGACCATTCGAAAATCCAAAATCTCGGTCTGTGAAGACCTGCCTACGGCCAAGCAGGCGCAAACCATGGCGAACAGATATAAACATAGTTTTCCAAGATCCCGTCCGGATGTAGAAAAATTCTACTCCCTTCTAGGCTAAATCCTATTTTGAGGTGTTGAGAATCTAAATGTGTTTTAGTATAATCCTGAAAGGATTAAAGGTATTAGCTGTGGGCGAAGTAAAACAAAGCCGGAGTATTCAAGTTACACTTATTGAAGGGCTGTAAGTCCGAAAGATAATCAACGACAAAAATAGGTCTCAGAGGTTTATAAGGAATATATATCGTAAATTCTAATGTATTAATAAGTGTCACCCTTTCAGGGTTTACTCAATACGAATTATTTGACTCAGAGCTTCGTTTCACTTCGCACTGAACTTTTACATAACAGGTCGTTGCCCTTTAGAAGTTATTCAATATCTCAAAATAAGATTTAGCCCCCTTCTATCACTGAACTTTTGCTGGATGGGTTTCCTAAATCGTCGGCAGGCGGATGTAAACCGGGTAAAACCAGTTTTTCGGTCTGTGAAGACTTGACTACCAGGCAGGCACAGACTGAGGCACTAAAAAATCCATAATTTTTGGTTGATATAGCAAGGTGTAGTTGCAAACTACACCTAGTGACTGTGGTTATCACAAGTACGGAGTACCTGCGATAGAGCGAGATAGTGAGATTGTGATATAACCTTTTAATCCTGTGATTATCCTATAAATGTAATTACTGAAGTCTGTATATTGCCGGGCTCGACCAAACCCAATTTTCAGTTTTAAATTTCCAGGATTCTCTACCGGTAGTTACATCTACACTATACAAGAAACCGTCATTGGAACCAAAAAACACCTTGCCATCCGATACTGCGGGACGAGAAGCTATCGAACCCCCGGTTTTAAATTTCCAGATTGTATTCCCGTTAGCGATATCAAGACAATACAGATAATCATCCCAACTGCCAAATATTACCTTGCCTTTAAATACAATTGAGCCCGAGGAAACAATACCTCCTGTTTTAAAATTCCATACCTCCTTGCCTGTATTGATATTGACGCAATACAAGTACTGGTCAGCGGAGCCAAATAAAATAAGATCATCGGATATTGCAGGTTGTGAAGATATCAAATAATTAGTTTTAAATTTCCAATCCAGTTCACCGGTTTTAATATCCAAACAATAAAGGTTGCCATCCTTTGATCCAAAAAATACTTTGCCCTTAGAAACAGAGGGGCTCGATGATATGCGATCATCAGTTTTGAATTTCCATATTTGTTCCCCGGAATTGAGATTGACACAATACAAATGATTATCCTTTGACCCAAAAAATACTTTCCCGTCTGTTATAGAAGGACTGGAACTCACCCAATCCTCCGTTTTAAATTTCCATAGTTCCAACCCTGTACCTATATCCAAACAATATAGATAATGGTCAGTTGAACCAAATACTACTTTATTACCAAATGCAGATGGGCTGGAATGTATACCTCCTCCTGATTTAAATTTCCAAAGCTGCTTTCCACTCACAATATCAATACAATACATGTAATTGTCCCTTGACCCAAAAAGAAGCTTTTTGTTCGATATATATGGATTGGACGAGACAGCTCCACCAGTTTTAAAACTCCAAAGATGTCGACCGGAATTGTTATCCACACAATACAATTGATTGTCCCAACTGCCGAAGAATATTTTGTCATTTACTATCAGTGCTTTAGAAGACACTTCAGCGGCTGCTTTATATTCCCATATTATCTTACCATCCCGGATGTCAGCACAATACAGTTTTCGATCTGCCGACCCAAAAAATACTTTCCCATTAGCTATCTCCGGAGATGAGCGGACCCAACCTTCTGTTCTCAATTTCCATATCTCAGCGCCTGTTTTAATATCTAAACAATACAAATGTTTATCTTTTGATCCAAAAAAAACACGTCCGTCAGACACGGTGGGACTTGACCAAACCCATCCCAATGTTCTGAATTTCCATATTTGTCCACCGGTTTTGATATCGAGGCAATACATGTATTCATCCTTTGACCCAAAAAATACTTTTCCATCAGAGATGTATGGGGACGAATAAATCCAGCCACCTGTCTTAAATTTCCATAATTGACTGCCGGAGTTTACATCCACGCAATATAGATGGTCATCCTTTGAGCCCATGAAGACCTTTCCGTCAGATACGGAAAGACTTGAATGAACCCAATCTAATGTTTTTAATTTCCAAATTTCTTTACCAGTGTCTATGTTCAGACAGTATAAGTTCTCGTCTTTTGATGTAAAAAATACCTTCTCTCCAGCTATTACCGGATTCGAATACACCCACCCTTCAGTTTTAAAATTCCATAACTCACGACCTGTGGCGAGGTCCAAACAATACAAAAATTCGTCTTTAGAACCAATGAATACCTTGCCATCATGTATTGACGGGCTGGAATAAACCCAATCTCCTGTTTTGAACTTCCATATTTCGGAGCCATTATTGATGTCAATACAATAAAGAAAATTGTCAGAGGAGCCAAAAACGACTTTGCCATTAAATATGGCCGGAGTGGAGTTGATCCATCCACCCGTCTTAAATCTCCAAATTTCCATGCCTGAGGTGATATTCACGGAATGGAAAAATTTGTCGTATGACCCGAACAATATCTGACCTTCATTTAATGATTGTGGTGTTTCATCGCTATAATTTTTTTGATTTAGCCGGTCCTGTTGCGATAACAAAGAATCTGTAAGACTAAACTCTACGATTTGGTTGTAGCTATCAAAACCAAGGTTTAGATGATTTGAAATTGATAAACACCCAATCGAGATAAAAAAATAGATTAATTTTATGTAACAAATTACTCCAAAGAATAACATTTCAATTATTGTTAATGTAATCAATAACAATTAGCACCAGGTGGCAATCATTAAGTAATGTTTATGAAAATCACGATTTCCCTATCACAAAAGTAAAGTGCATTTCCCTCCATAAAAAATAACTTTTTTATTTTTCACTTTGCAGCTTTCCTTATCAATTGAATAATTTAGCCGTGGCATTATACTCCCTCTAAATAAATACAATCTGAGAACATCATTGTGTAATCATGAGAATAGCCAATACATTGTAATTCTACCGCAGCAGAATTAAAATATACTCATATTATTCCTTGGAAAATTATACATTGATAACGAACTTAGCTTAACCAAATATAAAAACAAATCATGGTGTATTATACTGAATTTCAACTTAACTGATTTTTTTTGTTTAATCGAATTTCAACATTGTATTATTTATTTGGTTATACTTAATTATTATATTTTTTATTAATCTTTTCAGCCAGCCTTATGAAAGTTTTTAAATATTTTTTTACTGTCCCGCTGTTAGCTTTCTTTTCTTTAAACACGTATGGTCAGGGTTTATCGAATAGCCACCACGATTTTACAGGAGCTGCCTGGAGTGGAAATGAAGCTTGCAAACCGTGTCACACACCTCATAATGCCAATATGGAGGTGCCAAACTCTCCCTTGTGGAACCATCAAGTTACGAATGCCTCTTTTCAGGTTTATTCAAGTTCAACGCTAAATAGCTTTCCCAGTCAGCCGGCTGGTCATTCAAAACTATGTTTTTCATGTCATGACGGAACCGTTGCTGTCGAAAACCATAGTGGTAATACAGATGGAACCCGTTATGTTTCATTTGGTAATCTAACGACTGATTTGAGAGATGATCATCCTATATCTTTTGAATACAGTACAACACTTGCTACGGTTGATGGAGGCCTGCATGATCCAAAAATTACGCCATCTGGACTGGGAGGGACCATTGAAGAAGACCTTCTTGAAAATGGATACATGCAATGCACCTCCTGCCATGATGTTCATATTGGTAGAAATACACAGGGGTGCACCGGTTGTCATCAGGTTGGTGGGGGCGGCGGTATGACCACCGTTTCACTTTCAATATGGAAGTCAAACCAGGGAAGCGCATTATGCTTAACATGTCATAATAAATGACAGTTGATCGAAGATATTTTTATATGGGTACAATGTCTTTATATTTCGGACTTTCAGCCCTTACATTAAATTTAATTTGAATACTCCGGGCTTCGATTCTCTTCGCCCGCAGCTAATACCTTTAATCCTTTCAGGATTTAAAAAATAGTTCCAAAACTCAGAATAAGATTAAGGGATCAACCTTAAAACCTAGGGGAAACAACATAAGATATTACCATTGAATCATGTCCAACTATTCCTGGATGTTGATTTATTAAAGATCAATTTTAATATAAACGGCGGGCGGGTATTTCCAAAATCAGTGTGGGGCAGGACAGGAAGTGGGTAGGCCGGCATTTAAAATGTTCGTTCAATTAGCCATATCCTTTCGAATTTCCTAGTACAGAACATTTTATGAAGGGCTGGATTGTGCGTCCTGTGCGTGTCCTGACCTTTGATTTTGGTGTCTTTTCTTTTTCGTTCTTTTTCTTTGGACCTGCCTTTGCAGGCAGGCAAGCAAAGAAAAAGGACAATACCAATCAAAAACCAATGTCAATATATCTTCCCCCCAGAAGTACCGGTTGATCCAGATTAAGCCCTTAATAAGCTAACACGCTATTCAATAAATTATTCTTCAATTTCATCCAATACAGGAGTCTGATCTTTTACTTTATAGTCATTATACGCAGCTAAAGCACTGATTATGGCCATAATAGCCAATGCGTAGTACACAAAATCCGGTACCGGTATCGGGTCTCCTGAAGCATAAGAATGCAGTCCCGATAAATAATAATTCACGCCAAAGTAAGTCATTAAGACAGAGCTGAATCCAAACATAGACAGGAAATTAAATGAAAATGTACTCCTTAAACCGGGAACAAGTCTCATATGTAAAATAAATGAATATACAATAATTGTGACCAGCGACCAGGTTTCTTTCGGGTCCCAGCCCCAATACCTGCCCCACGATTCATTGGCCCATATACCACCGAGAAAATTGCCGATGATCAAAAGAATCAACCCCACTGTCAAAGACAACTCAATGATGAGTGATAGTTCCTTAAGAGTGAGATTAACGCGCTCCATATTACTTTTATTTCTAAATATCATAATTCCCAGATTTAGAAATCCGGTCATACCACCAAGCGCTAAAAATCCATAGCTGGCAGTAATGGTGGCCACGTGAATGGTCAACCAGTAGGATTTCAGCACCGGAACAAGATTTGTGATTTCGGGATTGAGCCAACTCATATGAGCGGTAAGCAAAGTCACACCGGTTAACAATGCTGTTATGGAAAGAATTATTGGAGATTTTTTCATAAACATAAATCCGGCCAACATGGTGGCCCAGGAAATATATATCATGGATTCATAGCCATTACTCCATGGCGCATGACCGGCAACATACCATCGCAGCCCCAAACCAAAAGTCTGAGCTACAAAGGCAAATATCAATATGCCAATCAGCACATTTATTATGAGTTTAAATTGCAATGCAGGTTTGAATATTTGGGCGAAGAAAAATCCAAATAACACCATGCCCAGCAACATATATACAGGAAATAATTTTTTAAAAATATTAATGTTATTATAAAAAACCTCCATGTTTACTTTAGTTTCAGAGGGGATTATTGCCGCACCTTCTTTTTTCTGATAATTTTTTATTACGTCCAGGGCTTGATTGGCTTCAGTATAGTTATTTGATTGAATTCCCTCCTTAAGTTTCACAAGATATTGCTCGAACATGGAGAGTATTAAATCTGCATCGGCCTTGTCAATCGATTTTTTATGATCTGCCGGAGAGATCCACTTATTTTCGGGGTGATTTTGCAATGGGAAAAATTTCAGCAATGAGCCACTAAATGCCATATAGCTTACGTTTACCCTTTCATCTACATAGATCAATTCCTTGTCAAACATATTACGCAATGCAGGTTTTTTTGCATAAGCATCGTTGATTCGGGTTTTCAATGTGTATTGTCCTTTTTCATCGAAAAAATCACTGATGCTGGCATATTTACCAGTGATTCCCAGCATACTCTGTAATGCGGGATCGTCAACTTTGATCATTGGTTTTTTCTGCCATGTTTGCGGATCTACGATCATACTCAGAATCACCTGTTCCGCCGTCAAACCATGATAACTGCTTTTCTTATAAATTTTCACAAGGGTTTCATTCGCAATAGTATTCATTGGTATGATTCTCCCCTCACTTTTTTGAACAAGGAGTTTTCCAAATCGTGCGGCATGTTCTTTACTGACTACATTTGCATCCTGTGCGATCACACTCTGTCCACCAAGAAATGTGATTAAAAGTAATACCACAGAAACAAGTAATTTTTTTCGTTGATCATGAGTTTCTTTGATCTGTTGAGAAACTCTGCTGAATCTGGTTTTTTTAGTAAAAAAGGAAACAAGCAAACTCCCAAAAAGTAAAAAATATCCAAAATAAGTCACCAACGTCCCCCAATAATCATGATTTACAGATAATATGGTCCCCTTCTCATCCTGGTCATAGGAAGACTGATAGAATCGATATCCTTTATATTCCAAAATATTATTCATGAAAATTCTGAATGGTCTTTCCACATTATTTTCCTTATCAATAAGTGTGATTTCACTGGCAAATGAAGAAGGACTCATCGAACCGGGATAACGGTCAAGCTGAAACTCATTAAGCTTTAGAGAAAACGGAAGTACCCAATTCTGATATCCAAATTTAATTGAAGCATCAATGCCATCTATGTTAACCCGTTCCCATTTACTCCATTTCAGAAAGATATTTTTTGAAATATTCTCACCTACTATGTTAAGTTTAGCTACTCTAATCCCATGTTGATGCCCATCATCATTCGGGTCAGGCACATAAGTTAAGGATGCTTTTTCTGAAAAATCTTTAATCATCATATTCACCGCTGGAAATTTATATACTTGATTTTTTGCTGCAACAGAAAACTCACTGACAATCATAGATGAATCATTGACACTTTCTGATTCCATTGAACTTCTGGAAAATTTGACCGGAGATTTCATGAATAATTGTCCCTTTTTAATAATAAACCAGATGTTCTCCCGATTGGTGGTATCACCAAAACTCACCCCAAGGCCATTTAAAACAGATGATTCTCCATATTTGAGAATGGTATCATCTCGTCCTTTTTCCCCGGAAGTCACAATACTTAACATACCAACGCCCTGCTCATCTGTAACGAAGGTTTCAACTGCATTGGGCATATAGCGATCAATAGAGATACGGAATGAAGAATTATTGAAGTCGATGTTTTCATTAAACAGTTCTTTTTGTACCGGAGATAACCATATCCTCTTACTTATATTTTCCTTCTCTGTTCCATCCTCAAGACGAATGTTAATGTAGGTATCTGAGGATAAATATAAATCAGTTGTCTGTCCCTGCCTGATGTGCATCTGCCCCTCAAATCCAATATAACGGGTTAGAGCAGCTCCGATAATTATAATCACCAAAGAAACATGAATAACCAATATGTTCAACTTACTTTTTCTGTACAATTGCCTTGTAAAAATCATGCCTGAAAAGTTGACTATCATCAACAACATAAGCGCTTCAAACCATCTTGCATTATAAATGAGCATTTTGGCAGTTGTAGCATCAAAGTCGTTTTCAATAAAAGTGGCATAACCAATGGAAATTGCAAATACGACCATTAAAAGTCCCATAAAGGTTCCTGAGAATAAAAACTTAAAAAATTTCATACTGTTAAAATTTGTTTAAAATGTTGATTCTTTACACTAGTTTGAAAAAAGTTCCAGATACTATTATTTCTTACAATTTGAGGTTGATGAGGCAAAATAAATCAAATTAATTTAACAAAACTATGATAAATGTTAGATTGTGATGAATGTTACATATTGAATATGGAATTTTTGATTTTTTTTAATTTGAACGGTTAATCTAAAAGGTTAATACCAGTTATTTCATCCTTTTATAACTATTATAATTTCAACCCTACAGAACTATTTTGAATTCCACAAATTTTATCGACAAATATGTTATTATTTATTTATAAAAGAGTCGCTACACATCATATGCTTGTTAGAAACTAAAAAGTATAAATTATAAGAAAAGATTTATAAAAGAGGTTGTCCCAAATGTCTTTTAATTATCTCAAAGTATTTCTAAGTTATTTTATTTCTTCTATAACTGAATCCCCAAGCTTCTCAAAAAGGGCACAAACACATAAAGAATTGCTTACTTCAAATCGCTTATTATTAGACATTTGAGGCAAACTCTCACCTACTGAAATTAAAAAATATTCAAGGCTCTGGCCCTCAATGTTAAGATGACTTTTTAAAGCTTAGTCTATATAACACCTCCTTTAGACTCCGGCATGCTCTGAATCGGATCACGGACCTGGTGATATTTTTAGAATTCACATCATCCGGCGAGAGATTTCCTTCACTATTAAGCGTCATATAAAAAATGCCCAGATCGCCAATATTTAGTGAACGCCCTTCCTGTATATTTTTTTTTATAAGATAGCTCAATGTTTGTAATACATTGTAAGTGTCTCCAATACTTACTGTACTAATGTCCGTAATCTCTTTCAATAATTGATTGTAATTAATCTCATAACGATCGGTGATTTCAGCATAATACTTAACTGGCAGGTTTGAATCCCTTGGATCTTTTCGCTGCACTACATGATATTTAACAGCCATTTTGATATATTTTTTAGTAATACAAAAGATTAATTGCTTCAAAGCAGATACTAAAGGAATTCCAATTATTGTCGTGGCAATTATTTTGCCAAACAATAAGCTGAAATGTTAAAAAATATTAATTAGGCTATTAATTGTTGATATGACATTAACCAGATTATTCATTTGAACAGGCCAAATAATTCCAGCAAATAAATTTCTTCAATAAATCATAACTCAAACCCCAAGCCATATGGTGATAACTAAAAAGTAACATTGGTCAGAACCATATTGAGAAATCGGTCAGAATCTAAGTGATTGTTTGGTCATGACCATTACAATTGTCAGAACCTAAGCTGTTACAGTCTGTGGTCTGGTCCAGCAAGCTAGTACGAACAGGACCTCATATATTGTGCGGTATGGTCCGGAAAGGAGCTTCAAACCATACCAGTAGAGCAATATGGTCAGTAGTATAATATTAGTAAACATCAGACCAAACCACTTAAAATAAACTGCCAAAAATAATGTTTGGATTAATGGTCTGTGCGACACAGTCCATGGGTTTAATATGCTTTTTGTCAGTGTTTGGTTATAGGTGGGGGCGATTAACTCCAATTCAAGCCTGTAATAGTGAGTCTTCCTGAATTTATTTCAGCATTATCCATGACCAAAATGAGCCGTTTTATTGTTGGAGTTTAAAATGAGGCATATCATAGATTTATCATATGCCTCAATAAAATTTGCCCCAATTATTACTCTTTCAGTGATCGTAAAAAAGTAATGACCATCCAACGTTCCTCCTCATCCTTAATCTTTTTTTCGAATGAAGGCATATCATCTCGTCCGTTTGTTGTTTTGTAAAACAATTCACCATCCGACTGCTCTTGAAATTCAGAAGTAGTAAAATCACCGCTTGGTGTGTCAAGTTCTGCGGCTTTTGGTCCGTCTCCTAATCCGGTTTTCCCGTGGCAGGATTTGCAATGCTTGGCATACAACTCGGCGCCTATTTCCATGGCCTCATCTTCATCAGTTACCGTGTTTTCCATTTTTTTATACTTATCAGGGACCTCCCAATCATCCTGATAATTTACAATTGGCTTAAATGCAAAAAGTGCAAAGGCCACAAACGCTATCATAAACAGCGAAACATTAAGGATTTTTCTTTCTTTCATAATTCAAATTTTTTAGTGAAAAATTATTATTAAAATTTATTACCTATACAGTAATTTTTATACTTATTTATATGCCAATTTTTCTTATTTGGAATAATTTAAAAACGATATAAAATATAACTCCCCAAACGGCCAAAATCAGGGCATTGATGAAAATTAATAATGCAATGGGAGCATTTGCACTTGAGGCCCACAAAGATCTTTTAATCGTTTTATCACTGACAAATGTGGGGATTCCCCATTTCATAATCTTCGAAACCTCAACCGATCCATATTTCTCATTTTCTACAATCCGAACAAGTATTTTCAGGTTTCCTTCGGTATCTCCGGGCAAGTCATCAGGAAATTCCATGGATATATTCCCCTCCTCATCTGTGGTATTATATTCATCACCAACGGGTAAAGGGCTCAATGGTCGCTCAACAAGAAACTTTATTTGGACATCTTCTTGCGGAATGTTATTACCAGTAGAATCTATTTCAGACACGTTGACGTAGATTAGTTTTATTGAATCCTCTATCATGAACCGGACATCAAGATTAACATCTTCAACGGAAATTGCGGTTTCTTTACCTTTTAGATTTTCATTTTCATGAATAACAGCGAAATATTTAGCAACCTTGGTTTTTTCAGCTGATTCAAATTGAGCCGGGGAAAAGGTGTATGTGCCCAAACCATTACTGGCAGTCACTATTGTCCCCAACAAATTAGAATCTGTTATTTCCGATGAGTATAAAACAACTTCTACACCTGCCGCCGGTAGATATCGTTTTTCTGTTTTGGCCAATACCCTTACAGAAAGCTGATGCATTTCAGTATTTCTGAAAGATTCGAGATAGACACGTACAGGTGCCTTATCTCCACCCACAGGATAATTTGAACTACTAAACCCCATTAAAATCATGCCTATTAATGTAACTATTATCGCCTTCATACCTCCTGTTGTTTAGGTTCATTCCCTTCTTCTTTTTTCGTTTCCCATATCGGAATTACCGGTAGTAATTTTACAAGAAAGGTGATTATTAATAAACAACCGGCAAAAGAAGCAAAAGTAATTGCCCACTCTTCCCAACTTGGTATATAGTGCCGATAAGACTCATCAACATCCTGAATAGGTAAATACGGATGCTGAAGTGATGGAATAACGATTAAAAAGCGTTTAAACCATGCTCCCAATAGCACTAAAATGGATATAATTAACATGGGCAATGGCTTTCTTCCCCAGGCAAAAACCAAAACTACAATTGGCAGAACTAATCCGAATACCTGCACCAGCCAATACATACTGGCATACTTGCCAAAAAATAGTTCGATAATATGCTCTCCTTCCACTCCAACCATTTTAAATGCCGGCCCTAGATACTCATTGATATTAAAATAAAGATAAACTAATGACAACAGCACCAGCAGTTTACCCATATGATCAAAAAGTTTGTCAGTAAGGTACTCTTTAATATTTAAAGCATTGCGGATAAAATACATTGCCACTATAATCACAGCAGCGCCTGCCATTAATGCCCCCGACACAAAATAGGGTCCCAGATTCGTACTATCCCAACCGGGACGCCAGGTCGTCGAAAACAACCAGGACGTTACCGTATGTATGGCAAAGGCAACTGGTATCACCATTACTGACAACATGAATGATACTTTGTGTAGTATATTATTTTGCTCCGGTGTTCCATGCCAATTAATAGAAAAGACTTTATAGAACCATTTTTTCCAACCTGGGGCGTCTGTTAATTTATCCCGGCAAATAGCCAGATCAGGGATGAGTGATATGTACAGCAATAATACGCTGATAGTTAAATAAGTCGTTATAATTATCACGTCCCAGATAATTGGAGACTGAATCCGTCCATGAATTAATACATTGATAAAACGATCGGGTCTGCCCATATCAACAATAATGATGACACTGGCGCAAATTATAGCTGCTATAGCGATAATTTCTGAAATACGGGTTAATGGCGTTGACCAGGTTGCCTTCGACAATTTGAGAATCGAACTGAAAAGAGAACCAACCAGGCTGATAGCCACTAAAAACACAAAATTTGAAATGTACACCCCCCAGGAAGTATAATCTCGCATAGAGGTGACAATCAGGCCATATCGTAGCTGCCGATAATAAGCGTATATTCCTACAAGTATGAAGGCAAGCAATACGAAAATGAAAATATTTCCGACCTTTTTATTGGGTAACAGATGGGCAAGCAAATCCTTTTCAACCTTTTGGTTGAATTGGTCATTTAGAAAAATTTTGTCTTTTGCCATATCGTTATTCTTTAACTTGGTTGTCCTTCCGGCGCTTCTTTAAATGGGAATAACCTGTCAGATGGCGGCAAGTAATAAACATTTGGTTCAGTACCTAGTTCTTCGTGGTACCGATAAGCCGCTTTGTCACGAAGCAGGGTGCTTAACCTTACCGTTTCACTACCATTAGTCACCGAATCAGCAATCTGGTCTCCAAAATATAAGGCTCCATTTGGGCAGGCAGTAATACAGTGAGGTACTTTATCCTGACGTAACATGTCTGGACAAAAATCACATTTTTCTACGGTCCCAATTTGACTTGGGACACTTGTTTCAGGAGAGTATGAATGGTCTGTTGATTGAGGTTTAGGTTTTCCCCAATTAAAAACACGAGCGGAATACGGACAGGCGGCCATACAAAACCGGCAACCGATGCAACGTTTATTATCGATAAGTACAAGTGCGTCAGATCTTTTATATGTGGCTCCTACCGGACAAACCTTAACGCATGGTGGATTGTCACAATGAAAACACTTTTTTGGCATCCAGTAAGGAGAAGACGCCTTATTGTCTTGCATCCGCAATACTTTTATAAATGGGCGATCAGGTGTGAGTTGGTGGTGATGATCACATGCCTTTATACATTTTCGGGCATTCCGGCAACGTGACAGATCTACTACCATGACAAAATGCCTTCCCGGTATCCCTTTTCGGGCTTCTTTAGGAGAAGCCGGTTGATGTGACATTTTCATCAAATTTGATTGGTTCACTTCGACGAGTGTTCCATCGGTTGTGAGGAGTTTTACTTTCTTCTCCTTATCCGGCTCTTTGGAACTACATCTTTGAATGAAAGGCGAGCTAGCAATTGCAGAGACCCCGATATAAACACTTGATTTTAAAAATTTTCTCCGGTGACCTGCTGCCTTATTTTTCATAATTAATCTTGTTAAAATATGACCATATCTAAATTTTCAAATAAATGACTATCAATAATTTATATGTTTCCATTCACAAGTTTGATTTTGACTATCAGAAAAATAACATATATGTAATGGAACCATACGGCAGATAACAGTATAATTAAGGTGTAAACCATCCACAACGGGGCATCGGTATCACCAAGACCGCGCTGTTTTTCTTTGACCGGCTCGATTGGTATGCCCCAATTCATTTCTCCCCTGGATTCAATTGTTCCAAATGTTTTATTATCTTCGATTTTTGCAACAATGGTTAAAACACCGGTTGTATCTCCCGGCATATCTGTAGGAAAGTCTATGTGAATATTACCATTTTCATCCGTTTTTTCTTTTCCAAAATTCAGTAAGCTAAAAGTCCCTTGTACATACAACAGAATATTAACGCCCTCAATGGGAATAATTTGATTATTCAAGCCAAATTCTGTTGCACTAACTTCAATAGATTTTGTGCTATCTTTTTGGAAAAAAGAGACTTCTAAATCACCCCGTTTAATAGCTATTTTTCGCTTAGCGGCATTGACAGAAGAGTTCCCTTCATATTCAACTTCAAAAGTAAAAAGTCCTGAAGGGTCTTTGATTATTTTTGGGTTATCATCATTAATAATAAATACAGCTTTTCCATCATTATCTGTATGAATTTTACTCAGTAACACCCGTGAAGTATCGCTGACGCTATAAAATTGGATGACGCCATTAATTAACGGCACATACCTTTTTTCTTTAACTATTAGTGTGGCAACAAGGTGTTCTTCTTTAGTGTAATCCTTAAAATATCCAACCTGAACTCTAGCTGTCTTCTTTTTTTGGGCAAAAATATTGTCGGTAGTAATTGTTGCAATCAGGCTTATTATTAAAATATGTTTAATCACGCTTTTCATAAGGCCTCTATTTCTTTGTTGTATCGTTTTAGTCACTTTCCACTTTTCTTCCTTTAAGTTCTTTTTATTATCCGTTGCATTACGGTTTTTCTTAATTCAGCATAGTTTGTCCCCTCTTCACCCTTGACCACAGAAACAATGGGAAGAAACTTAGAAAACAAGAAAAACAAAAAGCAAAACATCGCAACACCGGCAAAAGTCAGCAGCCACTCTATAGCTGTCGGAGTATAGTGAATATATTCTGGCCTCATGTCTTGTAAGGGTAAAAGGGGAGTTTCCAGAGTTGGGATAATAATGAGATACCTTTTAACCCAAAGGGCGAAGACTGCAATTACTGAGACCGCGGTAATACTGTTAATGGATCTAAATTGTGGAATAAGAATGACCAGTATTGGGACAACAACACCAACAATTGCTGCAAAGAAGAACCACCACCAGTATCCATTAGGATCAAATAATTTATACAAGACTTCCATTTCCCAGGTTTCGGAGCCATACCAACTGGTTAGGTATTCGCTAAAGGTGAAATAAGCGTATAATGCTCCTAAAATCATTAGAATGATACCAAGATAATTGAAATGAATTTTAGTGATATAAGATTCTAAATGATAATATTTACGGAATACCCATAATGCTATGATTAGAACACCAGTACCTGAAAAAACAGCAGCAACTACGAAATAAGGAGCGAAAATTGTACTATGCCATCCAGGACGAAGGGTCATGCCGAAGATCCAGGCTAAAACGGAATGAACAAGTACTGCCAGGGGGATAATAATAGCTGACATTATATCAAGACCACGTTCCAGGTACCGGTTCTGTTTTGAATTTCCATTGAAATTGACCGCAAAAAATTTATATAAGGTATGCCTCCACTTGCTTTTGAAAGGATAATCCCTCAAAGCTGCCAAATCACGAATGGTTGCCAGATAAAGAAATATAATGCTGCCTATTAGGTAAGTACTTATAGCCAGCACATCCCATATTATTGGGGATTGAATTCTGCCATATAAGGCTAAATGATGTAACCTGTCTAAGCGACCCATACACAATAGAATATAGGCGGGTCCGATTATGGTAGATATAATAGTAATTATCTCAGCAATACGGATAATAGGGTGCCGCCATTCTACTCTAAGTAGATGAAGAATGCCGGAAATTAGAGCTCCAGCATAACTAATACCTATGAAGAAAATAAAATTCGCAATGTATAATCCCCATACCACATTATCACGCATACCCGTAACAATGTGCCCATCGACAATCTGTATATAAAGGGCATAAAACCCACCTAGTATAAATAGAACTAAAACAGAGAGCTGTAAAATTCCCGACTTGCTTATTGTCACCATTTGGGGGACAAAATAGTTTAATGTTCTGGTAGATTTCTGATCGAGATCCATAATTAAGTTAGTGCTTTTTAACTATTGATTTTTCATAAAATTCTTTTTGTTCACTAGTCAAAGTTTTGAAACCGGTTTCGTAGTCGAAAAGTCGATCAACCGGTGGTAGATAATAGACATTTGGTTCTGTACCTAACTCAGCCATAAAATGATATCCTGCCCGTTCATACACTAATTCACTAAAGCGGAATGATTCTGTCCCATTAGTGACAATATCTTCATTTTTATCACCAAAAAAGATTACACCATTCGGGCAACCGGTTACGCATGTCGGCAGCTTACCCATACGAGCCATGTCCGGACAAAAATCGCATTTACCAACCGTACCGACTTGATGAGGAACACTGGTTTCTGGTGAGTAATCGTGGTCAGCCTGGCTCTCATGTACAGGGTCTTTCCATTGAAACACCCTGGATGAATATGGGCACGCCGTCATGCAGAATTTGCAACCAATGCACCGCTCATTATCCACCAAAACAAGACCATCTGTTCGTTTATAAGTCGCTCCCACCGGACAAACCTTTACGCAAGGTGGTTGATTACAGTGAAAACATGGTTTGGGAAACCAATAGGGTGCAGTATCATTACTGTCCTGCATTAAAAATACTTTTATCCACTCATCTCCAGGCTCAAGATCGTGCATTTTTTGACAGTTAGTTACACATTTTCGTGCGTTTCTACATCGCGCAAGATCAATAACCATAACAAATTTTTTGTTAGGTATTCCAGCTCTTGCTTCTTTAACTTGAGCAGGCATTTTCGCCATCGAAATATTGGCTTTATCTACCTCCACCAGAGTACCATCCGGTGATAAAAGGGATACTGTTTCCCCTTCTTCTACAGGTTCTTTACAGGATTGGGTAACAATTCCTACCGCACCGATTGTACCTAATGCGGCTGTGGCTGTCTTAAAAAAGAACTTTCTACGCGATTGTTTCTTTTCTTTATTTTCCATCTTTCCAAAAGGTCAGGCTATTTAATTCATAAGGATAAATTCTTAGTACAAGTATCTATGACATTCAGTACACAGATCCTCTTCCCATCCCTCTTCAAGTTCTTTGGGATGTACAAAATCCAATGCATCTGCAACCGATGTAAATTGTTCTTCACCGGGTTTTCCCTGAAGAACTATCGTATGGCAAATGTTACAGTCTTTAGAAATAACTTTACCATCCTCGCTTTTGTGATTGTCATCATGGCACCTGAAACAACCATTATATGTTTTATGCCCGATATGACTATCGTATTCATCCCAACTCACCATCATTTCAGGAAAAATGTTTTCTGAAAATTTTTCTGTTATCCCTTCAATGGCTTTATCAATATCCGCTGCTCTTGTCCTGGAAATTTCAGGCATATTCTCTGCATAAAATTCCTTAGTATAAGTTTTAATCGTATATATAGCAGTATCCTTGGTGTCATAAGGATCAATAAAAAGATCCATGGCAACTTTCTTAATAAATGGAAGATCTTTAGGAATCTCACCTGAAATAAGCGCCTGATCAATGAATTCCTGTGGAGTATAGTAGTGATGTGACGGTCTGTTATGACAATCCATACAATCCATATTTCTTTCTACTGCTGCAGCCATCTTTTTTTCACTGAGCGCGTTCTCTTCATCTTCATAAATGGTGACTTCACCAGTTTCAAGGTTTGTATATTTTACCCATGGAATATCCTTTCTATTTTCTCTTTTTGGAATAAAATCTATTTTTACTTTTGGATTGATGTGCCAGTGAATACCCTCAGAAAGACCCAATGCACTCTGTTCCGGTCCGATTTTCATCTGAAGACTAATGTCCCATTGAGTATTCAAACTGTCTGTAAGAAAATGCTTTGTTTGACGTAAATTTCTAGCGTAAAATTTCTCAGGCCAATGACATTCTTCACAGGTTTCGCGTGCGGGCCGAAGGTCATGAATTGGAGTACCGATGGGTCTTTCAAAATCATCAGTTAATACAGCATAAACCTGCCTCAATCCGGATAGTTTAGATCTCATATACCAATCGGCACCATTTCCGACATGGCATTCTACACATGCTACCCTTGCGTGAGGAGAATTTTGATAAGCAACATATTCCGGTTCCATTACATCATGGCATAGGGTCCCACAAAATTCAACTGATTCTGTATAATGAAATGCTTCGTAACTTCCTATAGATGAAAGAATAAATAAAACAATCGTTCCAACCCCAAAAATTAGAATTGCATTCCTGTATCTCGATACATTTAGATCTATTACCGGCCAACCTTTTTTAATGTATTCAAGTTCGCGCTTTTTCCTTCTTTTGACCTCGATCATCATACCAATAGGTATAATAATTAGCCCTATTAGTAAAAAACCTGGTATAATGATAAAAATAAAGAGTCCTAAGTAAGAGCTTGTATCCTGATAAAAATAGCCTACTATACTAAATAATATAATCATGAACAGGCTCATGCCCGCTATGATAGTTCCAACAAAAGACACGATGTTGTAATACGATTTTGGGAGCTTCATTATAAATTGGTTTTAATAAATTAAAAAATACTATTTACTGTAAAGGTCTATTTGCTTAGAATACTTTAAAAATATTATTTAACAGTTCTGTAACAAAGATCACTGATTAAATATTGAATAAACATGATTTAAATCATGAAATAGAGCAGTTTTAATAAAAAAGACACAAATTATTAATTCAGATTAAAAATTGTTTTATAAATAATAGCACTTCACATCTTTTCGTATATAAATCTCATGAAACTAATTAACTCGTCACTTTGCTAACGTTAAGAATACTTATTAACAGAAGATCGGTTGCCAAAACCATTTTTCATAAATTATTAGATAAAATAAGCCAGCACAGTTTGTCTATGCTTTGTGTTTTTTGCGTATTCGTTTTGTATAATATAAAGATCCTCCAAGTGAGATAATTGCAAAGACTAAAAAAGCTATAACCCGATAGCCAATTTCCATTCGTCCCAGATCAACGAAAAATAGATGTCCACCCGTTACTATAATTGTTAGAATAGACATCCAACGATATTTTATTTTGTGTAAGAGTAAACTTAAAATAAAGAATCCAATGGCTGCGGCTGTCCAGGCTAAGGTCACATATTGACTCGGTAATGCATGACTTAAACCAAACAAGACCATGAAAAATACTACGATGAGATAAACATTTCTGAAAACCTCAGTTTTCAAAGTCAATCGCTCCTTCTTCCAATTCAAAATACGTGCAGTAGCAATTGCAGCAAATGCGAAAGCAAAATTTATGTAATTCACCGATGGAGAGGTGGTTAGATAAATTAGTAAAATGGATAAGAACAAGAAGGAATTGGCAATTACAATAATTTGCGAACGGAACCATAGTGCCATGGATACTACGAGTAAACTTTCCAGCACGAGTAGAAAATATACATCGGGTATTCCGGAAAATCCATAAACTGCGACACTGAAGGCCATAAATCCAAAACATGCATAAGTAGCAGGCGCAAAATTTCTACTCCCCTTTATTTTGAGCAGAACTGCAAAAAGGATACAGAATGTTGCAATGGATCCAAATATTAAAATATAATTTTCCTTATAAAAGGATAACACGGTCATCAATAATAAAAATGAAAAGCACAAGGCATTCCAAATAGCTGTAGATATCAACGCTCCATTCGATTTAATTCTTTCGACAGGAATGAATATGGATAATGCATAAATAATACCATAGGTAAACAAGAAAATGATGCTATTTTGAGGGTTTTCAACAACCCTCATTTGATGTCCCACTAGAGGATTACCGAAAAACCAAATTAGATGTGTCAGGTAAACCGTGAATAAAGAAAAAATGAGTAATCGCCACCACAATTTCTGATAGAATAGAATAAGCGCAATGATTGCTGTGGTTGTAAGAATTAAAAAAGTAATGTATGTGGAATCGGTGAAAATAGCGGTGGTTATACAAAGAGAGATGGCTATACTTCCTAAAAATTCAGAATTTTTCTGGATAGCATAATAAAATTGTATCCCAATAAGTATAAAAAGTAAAAAAAGATCAATCCATTTTTGTGAGATCAAGGGTTGTTCTGTAAAAAAATGTAATCTGAGTGTAATATAGTATAGCAGTAAAAAGCTAAATATATTCAGAACGTTTACCAGGATGGGGAAAGATTTTCGATAATAATAAGAAAATACAATTAATAATATGGTAGCGAGGTACGCAATGACTTTTGAGGATATTAAGTATCCTATACTTTCTGTATAGGACATTAGAAAAATAATCCCAAATAAAAATACGATACTGCCAAGCCAGGCCAGACCATATTCTACAATTTTAGATTCGGCATTTTCTGCTGTATATCCTTCATCTGGTTTTTCACTTGGTTTTAGCTTTGCCTCTTTATCCACCCATTCAATTCTTAGCATTGATTCAATGCTACCCAGCCGTTTTTCAAGAGATTGTATTTTACTTAATAACAGGTCATAGTTTTGAGCGTTTTCATTTTCGATATCAGCCATAATTAAGTTCCTTTCAATTATAGAAAAAGTTTATAATTTCAATTTACTTTCTCAAAAAAAACTAAGTAAAAAATAGAGTGTATGATTGCTGGCAAATGAATTAATAAATTACAAAAAATATGCTAATAATTAAATGAACCAGACGAAAAAGTTATTTGATTGGGAATGATTATTCAGATTGTCAATCAAATGATCTATTGTAATTGGATTAATTGATCAAAAGAAGGTCTTTCAAAACCTCTGAAAACAAAAAAAGGAAGCAAATGCTTCCCTTTTTTCATATTAAATTTTAAACTTATTACTAATTGGCAAGTGCGCGCATGTAATTAACAAGCATCCAGCGATCCTCATCATCTTTGATTTTCTTTTCAAAATTGGGCATTTCATCCCGTCCTATTATCCCCTTATAAAAAAGTTCACCATCACTTTGACTCTGAACTTCTTCTGATGTTAGATCCCGCATTTCAGTTTCGATTTCATTAGCTTTTGTGCCGTCTCCGTATCCTTCTTTTCCATGACAAGATTTGCAATGTTGTTTGTACAGATCTTCTCCTATACCATCCTCATCTTCTCCAGCAAACTCATTTTCCATGGTTTTATATTCTGCCGGCACTTCCCAATCATCTTGTGGGGCAGTAAAAGCCACTAACGCTAGCATAAATACGACCATAAAACCGATTGATAAGATTGAATTTAATTTTGTTTTCATTGTATAAAAAATTTAGAGTTAAAGAATAATTAAATAAATAAATTGATCCATCTACTGACCATTAATTAATTTGAATATTATGCTGATTTTTTAAGTTTAATCAATTTGCTAATCGAAAGGAAAAAATGATACCACGCACCAAGTAAGGTTATAAATACTGCAGCGATCATCCAGATAGGCGCTTCATCAGTATAAAGCTGCCTCGGAAGTGGTTTCACTTCATAAGATACGGGTGTTCCCCATTCATGACTGGCGGATTTGGTGACTGTACCAAATTCATCATGATCTTCTATTTTAGCTACAAATGTTAAATTCCCTTCTGCATCTCCAGGTAAATCATCTGGTATTTCCAGCTTTCCAATTCCATCTTCATTGGTTTCCACTATATCTATTGGTAAAACACTGTACAATCTTTGTACACCTATTTTAATATCCAGCTCATTTATTGGTGTTTTATTCTCTTCCCGGTCAATCTTATTTGCCTTTATAATAAGATATTTAACAGAATCATCTATTTCAAAAGTAAAATCAAACTCAATATCAGCGATTTCCAATTCCTTTGATATCGATCTATATGTGTCGTCCCCTCCATAACTGGCTTTAATTATCGATATCCCATTTTCGTCCATAGGAAATTTATAATCATTGGCCAAATATAAATTGATTAAGCCCAGGCTATCAGTTTCCAATATTGCCAATGTGAATGTAGAATCATTTGCTGTGGAGTTCAATATGACTTTCTCATTTTTGAGCCCATGCATTTTTTTACCACTTCCAGCGGTAAGCCCAATACTGATAAGTCTTTCTCCTGCGTCATTTTTCGAATAATACATTTTCATTCGAACACGCTCTTTTTTGGCCTGCACCTTAGCACTTACTTCTGAAACTGACAATAAATTAACAGTAACAATTATAAGTGCGTAGGTTATATTTTTAATTATTTTTTTTAAAGAATTCATTTTAGTTGTATTAAGTATTCACTACTCACCTTTAGTTTTAAAAAGCAATTTTGGTTTTTCGAGATTATGTGCATCAGACACTTCAGAAACTGGGATTATCGGTGCTATTTTAGATGCAACCGTAAAAATCAAAATGATGACAGCAATTCCTGAAACGCTCAGTGCCCATTCTACCCAGGATGCTGAATAATTAACATATTCTGGCCTGATATCTTGTATTGGAATAAATGGTGTTTCCAATGTAGGGACAACGATTAAATATCTTTTTACCCAAAGGGCTAATACAATAAACAGTGATACAAGTGTCACACTATTGATTGATCTCAACCAAGGGAACCCTAAAACAATTACTGGTACTATAAATGCAAATACAATGTGGAATAGTGATAACCATCCAAATTGAGAAAAATCAGAAAACTTACTTAATAACAGGTGTAAGGTTTCCGTCTGATTGTACCAATCAGTTAAATATTCACTAAAACAAAAATATGCATAAATAAAAGTCAGCAGGATCAAGGCAAACCCGAGATAATTAAAATGTAAGTTTGTAATATGATCTTCTAACTTTTGAGTTTTACGGTATATCCACATGACCACAATCAAAAGCGCTACACCAGAGTAACCGGCAGTGACCACAAAATATGGACTGAAAATTGTACTGTGCCAACCAGGTCTTAAGCTCATGCTGAACAAAAGTGAAAGCAATGAATAGGCAATTATAGCTGTCGGAATGATTATGGCAGCCATGATATCGTGGGCCTGGTGCAAATACTTTTTTTGATCAGCTGTTCCTTTATATCCTAATGCAAGAATCTTATACATCTTTTTTCTCCAATTTGCTGTATTCAGATTAGGATAATCCCTGAGTTTAGCAAAATCACGAATATGGGTAAAATAAAGAAATGCAATACAAAATACCAGGTCGGTGGATATGGCAATTACATCCCATGTGATTGGAGACTGGATTCTTCCATAAAATAATAGATAATGAATTCTATCTAATCTACCTAAACAAAAAAGAATAAACGGGGCGCCAACTATTAAAGAAGAAACCGTTAAAAGTTCGGCCATTCTCATGAGTGGTTTGGTCCATTTTATTCTTAGAAGTTGCGATGTGCACGAAATAAGCGCGCCAGCATAACTCAAGCCCATAAAAAATACAAAATTTGCAGTATAAATACCCCAAACGGCATTGTCTCTCATGCCAGTAATAATCTGACCTTCAATCATCTGTCGTATTAAAGCATAAATGCCAAACAAGGAAATTATTGATAATACTGCCACCCAGAAGTACCACTTTTTAGATGGCTTTTCCAGGGTATGAACAAAATCTTTTATTGATATATTTGCTGTATTCATGTCTATTTATTTTTACCGTTTTTACCAAATCTGATTTCATCATAAACTTTTTGATTCGCTTCGGGTAACTTGTCTAAACCACTTTCATAGTCAAACATTCTTTCAACAGGAGGCAAATAATATACATTAGGTTTTGTCCCTAATTCCTCCCTGTATCTATACCCAACCCTTTCCTTAATCAGTTGGGAAAAACGAAGCGTATCGGTTCCGTTAGAAACGGCATCTTCATTCCTGTCACCAAAGTATAAAGCACCCATTGGACAGCTTGTCGCACAATATGGCAATTTACCTTCCCGCGATCTGTCAGCGCAAAAATCACATTTTGAAACTGTCCCGATTTGGGCAGGAACGCTTACTTCCGGTGAGTATTCTTCATGCGGAATATCGGATTCAGGTGGTTCATCCCAATTGAATATTCTAACAGAGTAAGGGCAGGCGACAACACAAAACTTACATCCGATACAACGGTTTTCATCGACCAATACAATATTATCCTGTCTTTTAAATGTAGCGCCAACCGGGCAAACTTTTACACATGGAGGGTTATCACAATGAAAACATTGCCTGGGGAACCAGTACGGTTCTCCTTCTGGATTATCCTTCATCAGGTAAACTTTTAGCCATTCCTGATCAGGCTTCAGGTTATGACCTTTCTGGCATCCTTCAATACATTTCCTGGCATTTTTACATCTTGCCAGATCAATTACCATTACAAAGGATCTACCCGGAATTCCCTGCCTGGCTGCATTTCCGATTGGTGGGGCACATGGGTCTATTTTACAATCATCAATGTGTCTATCAATTTCAACAACTTTTCCTTCAGTTGTCAAAACCTTAACTTTCTCTGTTTTACCATTGCCCCCACTTTCATTTTTATGGGCCAGGGCTGCTCCTGATCCTGTTGCCAAAGCTGCTGCACCTAACGTAAAGGTGTTTTTAAGAAATTTGCGGCGATTGCCTTTATCTTCTTTTTTTTTCATGTTATATGAGTTTAAAAGCGATTCAAACGGTTTTTAAAAAAATAAGTATTGGATCTGTTGTTATTATCGCAATAACCCTGGCCAAATAAATTTTAATTTCAAAAGGGCTACCCCAATGTGAGAAATTTGATGTATTGGTAATTCCAGGCCTGCAATTTGGATCGTGTATAATAGTTTCATGGTCAACACTAAGTGCTGGTGTTACTCCCTGAAAACAAAGAATAAATAATGCATTATCAGTGCTTTTCGGAGAAATCTTGAATACAATAAATATTTTCAAACCGTTTAATTTTATTTAATAAAAATTTAGCGGTTAATATTTATATGTCATGGGGCTAATAATGTCTCATGGAGACTAATGTAGTATCACAGTGGTTTTGATTTTTTTGATTTAGTGATAGGAAAATTAAAAGTACAATTGTGGACTCCCATCAAAAAATGTTTGTAAGCTGTACAAAGGTGGCCCAAACAATAATATATTCAAATATGTATACAAGAATATAAAGTGGATTATTTTTGATATTTATCGCAAAAAATTTGATCTATGTCAATGGTAATATCGCTAATTTTTTAATCCTGATTGATTCTATAATACAGTAGTACTCTATTAATAATACTAAGCATTTGAAAATTGTATATTCTTTATATTTTTAGGTCATAAAAAAAGGCGCCCTTTTTGGGCGCCTTTTATTTTACCTTACAATTAAAATATTTAAAGTCCGTCTATAAACTCAGTGTCTGATTCAGAAAGGCTGCTATCAAGGCTTGAGCAGCTCGAAAAATGTGAGTTTACATTTCGTAAATGATTATTTTGAGAGCAAGCGTAACGCAGATAGCGAACTTTATGGACAGGCACTATTTAGCTAAAGCTCTTAAATAATTAATGACCATCCAGCGATCTTCATCATCTCTGATTTTCTTTTCAAAGTTTGGCATTTCATCCCGGCCTATAATGGCTTTATAGTAAAGTTCTCCATCAGTCTGACCTTGAACTTTTGCTGAAGTAAGATCATGCATCTCGGTTTCAAGTTCCTTTGCTTTCGTCCCATCGCCGTATCCCTCTTTTCCATGACACGATTTGCAGTGCTGATTGAAAAGGTCTTCTCCTATTTCATCTTCATCTTCACCGGCGTATTCGTTTTCCATACTTTTATACTTTGCCGGAACTACCCACTCGTCTTGAGGGGCAGTAAATGCAACTAATGCTAAGGTAAAAACAGCAATTGCACTAAAAGTTAAAATTGAATTCAGTTTTGTTTTCATTGTTTTTAAAATTTAAGATTAAAAAGACTATTAATAATTGCAATATAACCAAATACTGTACCAATTAAAAAAATTGAGTCGCTAAGCTGATTTTTTTGCCTGCTTTCATACTGAAAGATTAAAATCCCCACAGTCTGGTAATGTTAAAGCCAATTAACCAATCCCCTTTGGAAAAATCGTTTTGATTAAACACAAAATTTTCCTGAGGTTGAATACGATTATTATTGGTAACAAATACCTGGAATGCGTGACTACTGGTTGCTATCTCAACACCAATATTAATAGAAGGTTTTGGCTGATTAATAGCATGTTGCGTTAAAGGATGATCGTAACCAGCCATAAGGATCAACTGTGAAGTTATCTTATAGCGAGCTCCTACACTTAAACCCCAGCTATCGTTTTCCATGGTCTTCCAGGATTCATCATCCTGTTGTTCCCACTTAACAGCATTGTAATGCGTTAATGAGGTTCCCACTTGTGCAGAGAATTTTTTTCCAAACCTCCTCATGAGAATAAGATCATGAAAATAATTGTACCTGTCTGTGGAATTGAGATAATTTTTTGCATCCAGTAACTCAATCCCCATATTTACATAATAGGTTAAACTTATGGGCATTGAATTTGATCTGGTCTGTCTGAGAAGTGCATATTTCCCATAGAAGTCAAGAATTTTTTTATTTTTTGTGTATCCAAATCCAACATTCAGCTTATCGGTTGGCGCGTACCCTAATCCAAGACGGATGTTAGAAGGACCATAAATTCCTAATAAATCACCGTTGCCTGAGTTCATTAAACCGAATCTGTGCTGAATGACAAACTCCAATGTCTTTTTTTGATAAAGGACCCCTGTCTGGCCATCAAACCACCAGGCGCTTTCGAATGCCGGCCTTTCCGGTTTATCTGATTTTTTTTCTTCCTTTTCGTCTTGCGCTATTACAGGAGAGGCTACAATTAGCCATACAATAGCTATAAGGAATAGGCGGCAATTATATATTGTGTTTGTTAATTTTATAAAAGTCTTTTTCATAGCTATAGAGTTTAATTGTTTTTAGCGCCTTGTTCAATCCATTTCAAGGTCACTGCCCTCTCTGCGTCCGTGGCATACTGTTCCATACTGCCACCAACTTCAATTTTAGTATATAATAAACTATTTGCAGGAATAGCTTCGTCTATATAATCCCCAAAAATAAGTTCAGCGTACGAAACTGATGCTTCCAGATTCAGTGGTATTCCACCTCCATTGTGACAAGCTATGCAACTTGCATCAAAAAATGGTTGAATGTCTTCTGAATAACTTATACTGCCTTCCGGAGGTCCTTCTGGAGCCACCTTATCATAATAACATCCTGTAGTAAATACCGCGCATAGCATAAAGCTGGCAACTAGTGTTTTTATTCCTCTATTTGATTCCATGTTTGTAAAGTTCTGATTATATTAATTTTTCAATTATGCTAAGCCAAATGTATGTAGTTCATCTAAACTTGATTTCAGGGCATTGGTTATTTGAAACAGTTTTATTAAGCAGGATAAAAATTAATATTATAATTAAAAAGAGGCGCCAACAATTGTTGGCGCCTCTTATATAATACATGATTATTGTTCAAATGTCATGGTCAAGCCAGGCTTAATACCATGCGCAATCGCAGCATTGCTACATATAGCGAATCCAAATGGCACATCGGCGCCTGCCGGATCAAATACTATATCCCATGGATCTGTAGTGTCTAGTTTACGGGTAAATTCAGCTACCCAACCAGTACCTGTGTGTTTTGCCATAATGGTTAAATCAGCACGCTCTCCTAAGAAATCTCTGGTAAGAATACTTGGGAAACGTTTATTACCTGTTCCCTGGTCATAACCGGTATCTCCGGTAGGATCAATAGTGCCACCACCTTCTAATGTTAATATACCATCAGCATCAACAGCTGTCACTTTCTTAGCCTCCTGATCAAGTTGGGCCTCTGGGATCCAGTAGTAGTCTGTTCCGTCTGGTACAACATATAATGGCACGCTTACATCATCAGTTCCATTGTTCAGTGTTTGCTTATTATCCGAATATCCTGATCGTGATCCCGCTCCAGAATCTGGATCGCCACCTCTACCATTGGATGATGAAGTGAATGGAGGATCAACGGATTGTATTCTCTGATCATCAATCCTGTCGTTGTGCGTTCCTCTTACACGTTTCCAGTGCCACATATCAATTTTCTCATCTGCTTCTGTTAAATAGTGCCTGGTATGCTTATCCTTAGGATTAGTAATTGTTGAAGCAGTGTGGCATGAAGCATAACAAGTTTGAGAGTCAAATCCTGTAACAGTACCAATTGGGAATAGGAAGGCGAATTTATCCTCATAATACTTGTCATCAGCAGCATTGGCATATTTATGCTCCTGCTTCCAAAGCTTAGCAGTCCCATCAAAATACCAGGATTGCCTGTCTTTGCTGTCGTCCGCATCTTCCCATTCAACTAAGAAATAAATATTGTCACCATTGATACCACTCCGCATTGTGAAGTTAGTTTCCTCACCCTCATATGCTTCAAATATGTCAAGAAACTCTTCACCTATACCGTCTTCGTTGTAGTAGGTATTTCTATCTCCCAGGTTGCTGGGAACACTTGTTGTACTTACAAGTTTTTGGGCGAGGTTCCAGATATCATCAATCTCTCCGTCTAAAATAGGAGGAGCATCAAATTTAGCTACCAAAAGTTCGCTTGAGCTTTCAGGTGCTAAAGTCACTGTAACATCAGCGTTACTGCTGGCAGTTTTTGGTGTAGCCTGCTGATCTTTTACAGTTAAAGTTACCGTTTGTGCGCCTTCGGTAATAGGGGCTGTATAAGTGACCGTAATTATACCGGAGGTTTTTCCAATAATGCTCGTTGCATCAACGATTACAGCAGTACCATTGCTGGTGCCCACTGTTACTTCAGCTACTTTCCCCTCGGCGCCAACATTGAAACTCATATCAACATCCCCGCCAACCTGAACTGTTGTTCCTGTTGGAGCCTGTATTACGGGATCACCAATTACTACCGGTGGATCATCGTTGTCGCTACTACAATTGATTGCAAACATGGCAATCAGAGTAATAAATAAATAATTAAGCTTTCTCATCTCTCTCATCTTTCTAATCGTTTAATAAATATTTGTTTGATTTATTTTGTGATGGACAAAATTGATGGAAAAATGATTAACCACCTATTTTATTTGTGTAATATAATATTGAGGATTTATGATTTTTGTCATTGATATTATGATATATATCAATAAATTTACGATACAATATAGATTTTTATTAAAAATCTTAAATAACAGTAAGCAGAAAGCGTTTTTAATTAAAGGAATGGAGTAGATGGCAGAATTTAAAAACAACTATAAGTGTTTGGAATGTAAACATTGTTTTAAAAAAAGTCCACTTTTTAGTTTGCTGAACAAAAGTGAGTTAGACAATCTTAACAATGCCAGAACAGAGGTGAATTTCAAAAAAGGGGAAATCATTTACAAGCAGGGCACTCCACTCACACACATTGTGATACTACACACTGGTTTTGGCAAAGTATATATTGAAGGTTCCAAAGGACGAAACCTGATACTTACCTATACTAAAAAATATGATTTGAATGGCGGAGTTGGTGTTTTTATGGATCTTAGACATCACTCTTCACTCATGGCCGTAACTGATTGTGAAGCTTGTTTCATTGAAATCAATGCATTTAAATCCGTATTGCGGAGCAACCATGATTTTCTGGATGCATATATGGTAGAGTTTTCAGAACGGGTACTCCATACTTATCAGCAGTTATCGATTTTAACTCAAAAAAATATGGAAGGCCGTATGGCAGAATCGATCTTATATCTGAATGACCATGCTATCAGCAATGGAACAATAAAAAATGTTTCCAAGCAGGATCTGGCAGAATTAACAGCCATGACCAAAGAAAGTGTTATTCGTGTTCTGAAAGAATTTAAGATTGATGGTCTCATTGAAATTGTGGAACAAAATATCAACATCCTCGATAAAAAAGGTTTGGAACAAGTGGCCTATTACGGTTGACCCAATCTTTTTATACCAACATTTTTTGCCCATTCAACTCGAATAACGGTCTGATTATAAAATTATAGAAAAAGCCGCTCCGATGTATCGGGGCGGCTTTTATAAAAATAAGTATATATCTAATTTGAGTTTAAAAAATCTTATAATAATACGTCACTAAAGGTAATAGAGGCATTTTATTTTTAAAAGAATGTTGGTTTGATATTTTATCCATGCATGGTAATATTAAATCTTTATAATATTGACATATATCGCCAAATCGTTGATATTAATCCTATCATTTCTTAAAAACTTATCTTTCTTTTTTTTACTTGCAAGATTTTCAATCTGTTAAGGATATCACTTCATATACTAGCTCACGGTTTGAATAAGTTATTCTTTGAAATTAGAATGAATATAAATTAGGTCCTGGGCATAGAATAATCCCAATATTGATCGCGGCAATTTGAAAGTAGGTTGTAATAGGTCAAAAAAATTTACGGCATTTCGTATCTAAATAAAACGTTGAATAAACACGGAGGGCTTCATTCCTTTGACAAATAACTTCTCTCAAGGATATTTTGCATAAAACTATCCTGGCACAAAAAAGTCTTGAGATTTTTAGATCTCGTTACGATATCCACGACATTATAAATCATTAGTTTAAAAATTAAATAAAAAAACTGCTCCGATTATCAGAGCAGTTTAACAATACTGAAAAAATTCTATTCAAAAAGGTTACTGGAATAATGCCAAAGTGTTATTTAGCATTTTTTCAGTATATAAAAAGTTATGAATACCGCTACTTCGATCATCTACCAACCACTCGTAGTTATACACTGCGCCTACTGAATCGACTCCAAATGTCCCTACAACCGGGCTTCCACTTTGGTCCAGAAGACCTGCGGTAGTAAGCTTATCCTTTAGGGTATTAAGAGACGTCCTAAAATTCACCTGCCGCGTATTGTCTGTAACTGAAGTTATCAGTCCTATATTTCCGTGGCACTCTGCAGTATTGCACGCATCCAGACTAGGCGCCCAACTGTGTTCTTGATTGTACATATGGCATGTGGTACATGTTGAGTTTGTCGCATGTGTTGATCCGGTTCCAGGATCTGGCCAACCAGTGCCTAATTCATAAGCGCCTATGCCTGCCAGACTGGTAGATTGTGGCCCGTGATGCGGGCCGTAAAAAGGCGATGTGATTCTAGCTTCATTCTTGTCATCAGCTACCGGCGCCAAAGTTCTTGGCTGGTGGCAATTAGCACACAAATTACTATTATCTTTAAAATCGATTACGACAGGATCAGCACCGGCAGCCCGGTACATTAACAGATCAACTGCATCATTGATTCTTAAAGCAAAATTTGGATCATTTTCAAAGTCAAGTGATTCGTGGAATGAATGACATGTTCTGCATTGGATTCTCTGAGGAAGAAGAATTGCCCGTGCCAGTGTGTCCAATCCTGTGTATTGAGTTTCTATAAACCCCTGATCTGAGTGACACATACCGCAACCAACCCGTCCACCTGCATACTCATATACCAACGGGCTGCCCGGCCATATTTGACCACTTGTTGCATGAGTAGAGGTATCGTACGCCAAAGTAATTCCGTTTTTAGTACCTAAGTTATGACATTCCAGGCAAATTGCATTGCCATCCACACCTGCGGTACCATCCGAACCATCCTTGCCATCTACTCCGTCTTTGCCATCAGCACCAGCAGGGCCCATAGGACCTGTAGGGCCTTCGCACCCTGTAACAAAAGCAAATGCGATAGTGCAAATGACCATTGTTAGTAATTGGAAAAATTTATTCGTTTTCATAGTAGGAAAAGTTAATTATTTAAAAAAATTAAAATCTTTTTCATCGTATATAAATTTAGTAAAACCTATAACCCCTTCCAATAAACTGACGTGGATTTAAAGGCTATAAAAATGGCGATATATTTTTTATAAACAGATGGATATCAGATATTTACTGATTTTCATGCTCTTTTTTTTGACATATATCAATTTGAGATCGATTTAGCTTCTTTTTCAAATGCAAAGGGAAGGTTGTCAGCCAGTTAACTAGTTGCCGAATAGAGTATGTTAGCAGTCTGAATGGGTCGTACTTTGATGAGCAGATTTGGTCGCTTGAGACTGGAATGGAGGCTTAATAGACAAAAAGGAGGCTGAAACCTCTGTAAGTTTCTGATATTCATAGCTTTGCATCAAATGAAAGCTTATGAATAAAAAAAGTGTGTTTTTTGCAAAAGTTCCATTATTAAGAAAAATGGTAAAATTCGGGGA
>JAJRQT010000072.1 GCA_024280115.1 Bacteroidota bacterium
CCAAAGATAAAAAACACCTTTATCAAGACATTCAGTCCTAAAACCAATACTACATTTATAATGAATTCTCTTTTCAAGTGCTTGTTTAATTCTGAATGGCAAAGGTCTGATTTATTTGGTTAAGTTGTATGCATTGAGTTTTTATTATATTTGCGTCTAACGGATTAATAGTGGGTAGAAGAATGGGTCTGTAGTATTGTTGAATATAGTCTATTTGACTTAATTAATTGCTTTTATTTTAACAGAGTTTTCTCTTATTTTGAGTGAACTCATAAACTTCTTATTATGAACAGATTTAAATTCGGGGAGTACTCCCCCAACCAAATTTTATTTGGTTGTAGATGATGTCAGATATCTATATGAATTATGGACTAGATTCAAACAAAGACCAAGAGAGCAAAAAAATGGATTCTTATTGATTGTCCTTTTTTTGATGAGTACTATAGTGTATGGGCAACATGTAGATCCTTCATGCGGATTTGATTCAACTTTATTACCACAAAATTTTGAGAACCCAAATGATCGAGATGCTGACTGTACTTCTTTGTTTAACGCTTTTCTTTCTAACCATTTGGAAGATATAGTTCCATTAAATGCAACTCGGACAGTGAAAATTAAAATCAATGTAATTTTTATGCAACGGGAAGATGGTTCGGGTAACTATTCATTGAGTAATGACAAGCATGTGAAATTTTGGAACGATATTTTTGTTGATATTAATCAACGATTCTTGAATATGGCAGAAGAAAGTTGTGATTGCTCCACTTCTCCAACGCATTTTGATAATATTCATATAGAATTTGTTCCCAATTATGTAGAGGTTAGAGATGAAGAGCATTGGAATCATCAAAACGATACTGAACCAAATACTTTTGACAGTTATAGTAAAGTTTTTTTAAATGAATGCCATGAATTAGCAAGTAAAGAGTCTGAATATAAACCAGGAATAGATATAATCTGTACAAATAATAAAACAATATACGACAATTATATGGAACATGATGTTCCGTTATGGGAGATCTTAGATCAGCCAGGGATGACTCAAACTTATTTGTATATGGAATCACCTGTTTGGTATTCATCTAGTGCTAGTACTTTAGATTTAAATCATCAAGCAATTTGGCACGCACCAACTGCGTATTATCAATATCTCGTAACTGAAGGCCATCAAGGGGGAACACAGGAAGAATGGTATGTAAAAGAGAGAGCAGCGTTTGTGGCTGGATCTATAATGCATGAAACTGGACATATGTTTTTCTTTGGACTTGGACATAAGGACAATTCATGTCTTAAGAATGTAATGGTTAGTGGTGGTAGTTCAATAAGAACATCTTTTACTGGTTGTCAAGCTAGGGAAATTTATCGTTCTCTAATGACCTCCTATATTAGAAAGTATGTCATTTGTGAAGATGTATTGGAGCATGATATTGTGGTAGATCCTGATGAAGAATGGAAAAATAATATGCGAATCTATAGTAATGTGGTTGTAAGATCTGGGAGTACACTCAAGATTTCTTGCGAACTGTATTTGCAGCCTAAAGCCTCCATTTCTGTGGAGCAAGGCGCTAGATTGGTTTTAGGGACTAATGCGATTCTCTCAAATGGGGGTGTCTGTAATGACGAGGATAAAGATAATTATTGGAAAGGGATTAATGTAGAAGGGAATAATAATATCCCACATAGAAATGAATATGCTAACGAATCTTATACCTTAGAAGCGGGAGATCATGGAATTGTTATGTTACTAGACGGTTCTACTTTAGAAAATGCTAGAACTGGAATTTCATGTAAAAGTAAAACTTTTCCTGATAATGGAGATTTATGGGGTGGTTATGTTAAGGCAAAAGGAGTAAGCTTTTTGAATAATAATCGGTCAGTTGAGTTTATGCTATCCAATCACAAAAACTTTAGTGACTTTGATGGTTGCTTATTTGATCAAGGCTGGGTTGGTCTTTCCAGCTGGGCTAGTAATGGCATTAAAATTCAGAATAGCGAATTTAATGATTTAAAATGGGCTATTTATTCCGAAAATGCGGGCTTATATGTACGAAGGAATTCTTTTAATCGAAATGAGGGGGGGGGATATCAATGGTTAATACGACCTTCTTAAATTATCCATATAATGTAAAGTTAAATACCTTCACGGGAAATTTTAAGGCCGTACACGCCTCTGCGTCCTCTAATCTTGATGTGGTGAATAATGATTTTATTGAAAATACTTTTGGGGTGTCTATCATGGGTGGTGAGTCTCTAATTGAGAACAATTATTTTTATAAGAACTCCCTTGGAGTAGATTTACAGTCTATAGGGGATAATGATAATTATGTGGATTGTAATATGTTTTCTGATAATAGCTATGGGGTGAATCCATCTGGGATTAGTAGAGGAATGAAATACAGAGCAAATCAAAATGATGTAAAGGATAATAAAAATGCCGATATGATTATACAAAGGACCTTTCCTGATGATGGAAATAAAGCTGAGGTTTCTACTTTCGGCACCGCTGCATTCCCAACAATGAATACTTGGTCGCAAAATAATTGGGATAAAAATATTCAGGCAAATCCTGATGATGTTAAGAAATTCACATATTATGCACATAATTCGGGTCATTTGGTCCCTCAGTGCTATATAGGAGACACAGACTGTCAGGATAAGATAAATAATTTCACTCTTCTGAGTAAAAAGACGATTTTAAAAAATTATTCTTGCGGGACAATAGGAGTATATAAACTTCCTGGTTCTGCCGATCCGGGTCCAACGACTACACTGCAAGACGACGTTAAAAATGGGCATTATGATTTTGAAAGAAGGAACGACCCACCAGTTATTACTGAGATTAAAGCGGAGCTTACTTTGAAAGGAATTGATGAAGTGCTGGGTGGAGCGGTAGGTCGAAAACTAATGAATATTTCAAAGTATTTTGTAGCGGAAGAAATGTATGATGAGCTGGATAGCTATCTTGTCCAGTTTGGTGATAGGGTGTTGCATTTGAGATATAGTGTGGCAGTGAATCAGCACAATTATCTAAAGGCTAGTGGCTTTTTGGATAGCCTAGAGGCCAAAGGAGCATCGGAAGATTACATATTGCCTCAGCGTGTTTATCTTAATTGGGTGCAAACAGGAATTACTCCCTTGGAAGAAGATTTTCAATTGAAATTGATGGCCATGGCTGAGAAAGATTCACCTATTTCGGCTTATTCTAGATCGGTATTGGGTATTTTGTACGACCAACGATTTGAGCCAAGTTTACCTAGGGTTGATGGGTTAGGGATGAATAATTATAGAACCTCCAACTATACAATTGCTAATACGGAATTATTAATGGCACCCAATCCTTTTAATGTGGAGGTAGTCGTCAATACTTCGAATTACGAGAATGGCAAGTTCGCTATCTATGACGTATTAGGAACCGTAATTTATAAGGTTGATATTGATGCGCAAAAAGAAATCCATGTTGATACTCAAACTTGGAAGCCTGGAGTTTACTTTATGTATATATCCAATATGGCTGGAGAAACACGTTTTGAGAAAATGGTCAAAAATTAGCCAGTAAGATAGATGGGGAGCGTATGCTCCCCATCTATTAAATCTATTGGAAACAAAAAATTATCAGATGAAAAAAATATTGCTTCTACTCTTGTTCGGATTATTTCTTTTCGCAACGGCTTTTGCCCAAGAGCCCAAGACTAGTTTTTTTAAACTATTCACATGGGGGGAAGGCGCAGCACAAGGAGTTTCTTATGAGACAGAAGAAATGATTTCGAGGTATATTGCAATAGAAGATGGTTATGTGATACAGCAATATGCCCATTCCAATATAAATAATGTTTTAATGTCCCGTTTTTCAAAAATTGATTTTGATTTCAATGAACAGTGGCGGGTGGATTTTGATGGGTTTGATAGCTTAGACGGATCTTGGTATAGACCACTGCCTTATAATGAAACTCAGCACGATATTATTATTGAGGATAAATTATATACTGTTTTTGATTGTAAAATTGATAGTGTCCGTGGGCAAGTGTATCAAGTTATAGATGTGAATACGGGGGAAAAGTTGTACACTAGACTTTTAAAGACCGGGGAAGATGGCTTATCTCGCCAAAATAGCTTTTACCAATATCAAGATTCTTTATTTATGTTTGCTGGTTGGGCATCTTATGGTTTTCCATTCGTTCCCACCATACACATCATGAATAGAAAAGGAGAAATCGTAGAAAAAATCATTATTGATGAGTTTGTACTCCCTTACCCTCGTTCTATTAAATTGATTAAGGTAAAACCAAAAGAAGGAGGATTTGATTTTTTGTATAGAAAGATAGAAGAAGGAGGGGCATTTCCTCCAAATAAATTTTACTCAGGGTCTTTAGATTCTTTTGGTTTTGTAAAAAATCAGGAGGAATTGGGTGTTTTAAATCTATTTGGGTTAACGAAAACCTACAGAAGTGGTGTGTCGGTTCAATTAGATAATGGCAATCGCTTTGTGGTGGCTAATTTGGATACGAATATTGTTAATAACAAATCGAGCGATTTATATGCCACTTTTTTGTTGGAGCCAAATGGGTCCTTAATAAAGGATTCTATTTACAACCTTTCGCCCGATCAGACGGCACCAACGATACAGGACACCGCTTATTTGGTCGGGGGTATCTGTAAGCTCAAAAATGGTCATGTAGTTGTCGCAGGGAGTATAGAAACCTTTACAGAAGCTGATGATAATTCATTGGAGTTATTCATTATTAAATATGATGAAACGGGTGAGTTTTTATGGCGACGGCGCTATGATCCTTTTCCACTAACTAATAGCGTTACTATTTCATCGTCCTCCAGCCTCAACCAAATCAGGGTCAGTCAAGTACATGAAGACAAAGATGGAGGTATATTAATTGGGGGGCAGATGGAATATTTATTTTTGTCGAATTTTCAATTTGGTTATACTGGAGCCGGTTTTTTATTAAAATTAGGTAGTGATGGCTGTTTTGATGGTGATTGCAGTGGTATCTTGTTGGCAAATGAAGATCCCTTGTTCGATAAGCAAAAGATATCCGTAAATCTATACCCCAATCCAGTCGTAGCTGAATTGACAATAGAAGTATTAGGAGCGCAATCATATGACGTGGAGGTGCTCAGTTTGGATGGACAGGTGCTTTTTGCGAAAGCGAATATCCAGCAGTCCAGACAAGCCCTATTGACCCGAAAATGGCCGCAAGGCATCTACTTTGTGCAGGTGAAAGCAGGGAGCAGAACATTTGTTAAATCTGTCCATGTGGTTCGATGACTAAAATATTTTTAAATCAAAAAATACAATTATGAAAAACAAGATTTTGCTATTGAGTTTTCTTTTATTTTCTTTATCGGCATCCGCCCAATATTTTGAAGTGGGTATGAAGTGGGTGTATTTTGTTGATGAAGGAGAAAATTTTATTCCATCATGGTTGTATTCTGTGACAATTATCGGAGATACGACGATAAATGGGGAGTCTGCTTTTGTTTTGGAATCCAAATTTCCTGTGAGAATTAAGTACATAAGCGAAAGCGGTCAGCAAGTATATTATTACAAGGAGGATTTAAAGAAGCATCTATTCTTTGATTTTTCTCTAGTTGTTGGGGATACATTGGCGATGGAGATGCCTTGGTGTTGTGAAGGAGATTTGTTTGACTCTACCCATGCAATAGTTGATACTGTTGAATACTTAAACATAAATGGAAAGGACTATAAGCACCAGATCCTTACGGCTAAAAATGGTTATCATCCTAGGTGGGATCACCTAGAAGGAGTAGGCGATATGATAGAATTTTTTCCGCATTACCCACTAGCAGATACTTGGGTGGATGTAAGTTTACGCTGTGTCATCTATCCAAATGGAGATACCTTAAAATTTACAGAAGATGAGGACTGTCTGACCTTAGTTGGAATAGCAGATATCCAAGAGAGTGGTCTGTCTATTTATCCGAACCCAGTAATGGACGTATTGACGATCGAGAACGAAGCGGGTAAAACCTATGAATTGCGGGTCTATAATGACCTCGGGCAATTGATATTTGCAGCACCCAATACAACAACACAAGGTCAAAAAATAATGACTGGAGATTGGGCTTCAGGGGCATATACGGTGATGTTAGTGGTAGGAGAGACGGTCTATACAAAATGGGTTGTCAAGGAGTAACGGATTTAGGTAGGTATAGGTATATACTATGAGAGTGTGTGAATAATGTGGGAAATTCAATATGTTCAATTGCCTGCGGCGTTCATGGTGGGCGTATTATTGCGATGATAAAGGCATTGAATACCCGAAGGGTACTTGAACGGAGTGTAGCGACTTTTGAACGCCCAACGGGTATTAGAACAAGAAAACAAATTAGCTTTCTCACTATTTGTCACACACTCATATACCATAATTGAGTGTTTGAATTAGGTAACGCTAGACTAAATAAAAACTTGAAAAAAAATAAAATTTCTATCATGAATTGCAAATCAAATATACCTTTTACGCTTTCCTTAGTGATGCTATTTCTGTTAAGTTATACGACAGTTTACACTCAGTCTTGCCTACCTGACGGCATAACTTTCACTACACAAGAAGAAATTGATAATTTTCCAAGCAATTATCCTGGTTGTACGGAGATCGAAGGGGATGTGACGATTGCCGAGGCTATCATTGGGGCGATTATGAATTTAGATAGTTTGGTGGGGATTTCGATTATTAGCGGGGGTCTTAAAATTGAGAATAATGCAACTTTAATGACGTTGACGGGCTTAGAGAATCTGACCTCCGTTGGTGGAAAATTGGCAATTTATAATAATGCAACTTTATCGAAGTTGACTAGTTTAGGAAATCTAACCTTCGTTAGCTCCTTGAATATTTCTTATAATCCAGTTTTAATAACATTAGAGGGCTTAGAGAAACTTACGACTATAGAATGGGGGGTAAGTATTGGACGTAATGATGCCTTGATTTCACTAAAGGGATTGGATAATTTAACCTATATTAGATGGCGACTATGGATCACAAATAATATAGCGTTGGTATCACTGAAAGGCTTAGATAGTCTCACTATTGTTAAAGGAGAAGTAATCATAGGTGGAAATGCTTCTTTGACTTCGCTAGTAGGTCTGGACAATCTTACGACCATTGATGGAAATTTAAGTATTTTGCATACGAGCTTAACGTCGCTGACGGGTTTAGAAAAACTGCCCGCCATCGCAGGAAGTTTGGATATTCGGAATAATAAAAGTTTAACGTCACTGATGGGTTTGCAAAATCTTACTACTGTTGGATCCGGTGGCGGTTTATTAGGTGAAGATTTGGCTATTAGAGGCAACAAAAGCTTAACATCGCTGGCGGGTCTTGAAAATCTTACTTCTATTTATGGAAATTTGTTGATTGATTATAATGCAAACTTAACATCACTGGCGGGTATAGAAAATATTACTCTTGGTTCTGGGTTGTCCATAGCGGGCAACAAAAGCTTACCGTCCCTAATGGGTCTTAAAAATATTACGATTGGTAGGTTTCTTCTCATAGATAGTAATCCATTATTAGCGTCGCTATCAGGCGCTGAAAATATTAATTCTATTGGCGGTTTTTTGCAAATATGGGACAATGCGACTTTAACATCGCTGGCAGGTTTAGAAAATATTACGTCTATTGGTGGATCTTTATTTATTTGGAAAAATGCAGCATTAACAACATTAGATGGTATAGAAAACATAGCGGCTATTGATGGTGTTTTATGGATTGAGTATAATTTTACCTTAACCAATATAGACGGTATTCAAAATATAGATCCAGCAACCATTAAATCTAAGGATGTTGAGAAGGCTGATTTGCTCATTAAAAACAACCAGTCACTACCCACTTGCAATGTGGCAAGTGTCTGTGGCGTACTGATTCTTTCGGACAAGAAAGTAAAAATTAAAAAAAATGCACCAGGATGTAATAGTGCCGAAGAGATTGATTGTAAGGTTGGTTTTTTTGAAATACC
>JAJRQT010000073.1 GCA_024280115.1 Bacteroidota bacterium
CTTCTTGGCTTAAAAAAGATTTTCTACCCCAAATTGACAATACAGCCTGTCAGGCTCCTTGGCGTAAAAAGACACATTATCAGTTAGTTAATGAAATATTAAAGCCCTAAGGTTAACGACTATGGTGTTGTCACCAACATGTACATGCCCATGAACCATTTTAAACGCAGAATTATCGCCTCATTTTTGTTGGTCACAAGACCAACAAAGGAATGTCTGCTAGTGAGGCTAAAGTCAATAAATTAAGGATCTATGCACTGATCGCCATGGTTTTTGCCTGCCTACGGACCAATGTCAATTAGTTAAAAGTATCCTCAATCTTCTTCACCTTGGCCTGTGGCACACAGGCCGAAATATGTGTATGTTTTACTGGTCTGTGGGCCACAGACCATGGAAAATGCTTAAATTATTGACACGAGCCTACGGACAGGTAGGCACAGATTGAGGCGCTTTGACGATGAAAATTCCATAACTAATTGACATGGGACGGCGAGCCAAGGAAGTTAATTGCGGTATAGACTCAAGTGGGTAAAAACAGTAATCATTTTTTTTCTACATCCTTGATGATCTGATTTTTAAAGTCATCAGAAAGTTTTTCAGACATGGAAAATTTTGAATTGGAATCGAATGCGATATGATTTTTGAGAAGTGTATCCAATTCGATACTTTGTTTTTGATGCTTTCTGCAAGCGTCGCACATGCTTGTGTGAATCATGAGCTGTAACTTTTCAATCGGACTAAGTTTAAAGTGCAGTTTCTTTTCTATAAGACCGGATGCTTTTTTACAGGAAAGGACCAGGATGTTCATTAATTTCTTCATTGGGATCATAATTTAAACCAATTATTTTCGATACAAATTTTCAACTGCAACTTGGCTCTATGAAGCATTTGCCAGTAATTAGACGAGCTGATATTTAAATCCTGACAAATTTCTTTTCCACTTTTTTCTTCAAGGTATTTGAACTGAATTGCCATAAACCAGGTTTCAGGGAGTGCCTCCATACAATTCTGAAGTACATCCTTAAATTCTGTGTTGTCAAGCAGATGCTCCTCTGATTCTTTCCACTCCGATGGTCTCATTTCCTTTCTCCACGTGCCATCAGAATCAAAGATTTTTTCCAGTACATTCGTATTGTTATGATCTACCTTTAGGGAAGACATATTGATGACATTTCTACGAAATTTTTTCCTGTGATAATCAATGATTTTATTATTAATAATGGCGAACAACCAGGTTTTTGGCTGACTATTCCCTTGAAATTTATCCAATGATTTAAATGCAGCTAAAAAGGTTTCCTGTACAAGGTCTTGTGCGGTTTCTCTGTCATTTGTTTTATGCAGTGCCCAACTAAACAGGTTGTCTGCATAAAGAGAGACCCATTCCTGAATATTGTTATTTGTCGATGCCGCTTGATCGTTTCCCATAAAAATAATAAAAACTTTATGCTCGCCAAAGATAGATAAAATTCAGTTTATTTTTTGGTGTTGTTGCGGATGAGTGTCATTTCTTTAAGCTGAAATAATATGCAGGGCTTTTTGTTGAAGATCGTGCGAGCAGGCCTAATGATGAGGTAGAAAGAATGGTGAAAAGGTAAATGACGCCCACTATTCGAAATGACAATGAATATTTTGGTTATTCTCGTACCTTTTGCGTCCACCTACCGGACCAGGCAGAAGGTCTGTTAGCTATCTGGATGATCAACTCAAATAGCCAACAGATCCAAGAACAGGTCTGGGAATTAATTGAAACTTATTGGCACGGAGAAATCAACAGATACCTTGTTACACCCCTGATATCCAATTGACCAATCGTCAAGTTTGGTTATAATTTCCACTGCTGAGTCATCAAGAAAATTACTGCCGGCACTCTTAATTATATGCGGATTTTGTACTTTTCCTTTTAGGTCGATCGTAAATCCTACAAGTACTTTCCCGCGATTATCTGTTTGGTTGAGAATCCTTCGAACTTCATAGCGTATGTCACGTGCAAATATGGGAATTCCTCCATATTTATAAAACGGCAAACGTTTTGCGCTCATAGTTCTCAAATCTTTGTCATACCTTCCAAACATTGGAGGAGGAGGTGGTGGTAATTGCATTTTAATTTCCACACTCTTAAACTCTGGTAATTTGATATTGACTACACCCTTTTCCATGACAAATGAATAAGAATGGTCGGTATTCTTTTGGTGAGAGACTGTTGAAGTTACTGTTTTATATCCAAGATAGGATATCTCCAGATTTGCTCCTTCAGGTACGTCCATTTGAAATTCACCGCTTTCATCAACCACACAACCATTGGAAGAGTTTTCTTGCATCACAATAGCATATTTTAATGGAACATTATCTTCGCTCTTTACCGTCCCTTTAATACTAACTATGCTGCCTTCTTGCTGAGAAAAATAATTATCGTGATCAATTTTCTCTCCTTTTGCTGAAACAAGCTGATCTTCATTTGGGTCAATATCTTCACTATTCACGATAACTACTGGTTTCGCAAACGCAAACATAAGGCCTGCTATTACCGGCAACAAGAGTAATAATTTCACCTTTTTAAATCCTGGGGATTTTTCTTTTTTCATCATTTCCATTCGTTTTTTGTTTAGGGAAAAGTTCAGGTTGTTCGTAAAACCCATTACCTTTACTCCCATTAATTGATTAATTAATAAAGCCTGGTAATGGCCGGGGTTGTAACCTGCAAGTAACACTCCCTGGTCTGCCAGGTACTCGTGATTTTGCTTGATTGACTTTTCGTACAACCAAACGATTGGATTTATCCAAAAAACTACTGTCAACAGTTCAACGATCAAAAGATCCACCCAATGCCGCTCCTGAATGTGCACTTTTTCATGAGCAATGATATTGGACAATTCTTCTTTTGAATATTCTTTAATATGTATAAAAACCACTTTAAAAAAAGAAAATGGCATGATCTTATGCTTTTGATTGATAACGGTGACTCCTTCAATTTGCAACTTTTCTCCTACGCTAAATTTGAGCAGTAAAAATGCAGTCTGAAGTAATAACCTCAGAAAGAAGAAGGACGCCCCGATAATATAAAGTGATGAAATAATAGTTGCCAATTGCCAAAAACCTTCCTCATTATTGATGTCGGAATTGCTGGAAAGTACTATAGGAAGGGTTTGCGAATCAAATGTAAAGAATTCTGAATTATTGAGCATCGCTGCCGGAGAAATGTATGTAACCGGAAAAATGGGAAGAAGCACAGCCAGAATCAATCCTATGATCAGGTATATTCTGTTGGAGGTATAGAAGGTTTCCTTTCTCAAAACAAATTGATATAACAGATAAAAAAGAATTATGCCGATAGAGGCTTTAAGGAAATAAATCAAATACGTTTCCATATCAAGTTGTTATTTAAATAAGAACAATAAGTTCAGCCATCACAGTTCGCTTTTTTCATCTTCATTTTTCATTTCATCTTTGGCCATGTCCATCATCTCCTCCAATTCTTGAATGGTCAGATTATTTTCTTTGGCAAAAAAGGCTGCCATTTTTGGAAATGAGCCATTGAAATAATTCTTAATCAGGTTAGTAAATTGGAACTTTGAATATTCCTCTTTACTCACTTTTGGGAAATACACGTAGGTGGTTCCATACGCTTTATGATCTACAAAGTCTTTTTTCTCCAATACCCTCAATACAGTTGATACTGTATTGTAAGCAGGTTTTGGATCTGGGAATTGTTCAACAAGGTCTCTGACGATGGATTCATTCATGTTCCAGAGGATTTGCATAACTTGCTCTTCTGCTTTTGTAAGATCTCTAATCATGTCATTTGTATTAAGCTCATACAATTATACTATTATATTTTTAGTTATTCAACTATATATATAATATTTCAACTATATATATAATATTTTCCCAAAACATGCCTCGCCTTCTCGTAGCCTGTTCAGCAGATCAAGGGATTTTTCATAGTATTGGGTATTTTATTTTTAGTGTCTTTGTTGGCATCTGAATAGTTAATTATTGCTCGCAATAACGGCTGCCAAAGATTGTTAAATACGGCTTATTTTTTGATGCTCTTTCGAATGAGTATCATTTCTATTGGAAATATAAAAATGGGGCAAGTTATCAACACATTACTCTTTAAAAACAAACGAGGTTTGGATAATATCATTTATATTCGACGACAAAATGATATGCTCCGGAAGCGAGTGATATCATCGCCTCTTTTTCATTTGTATCAATTAAATCAATGCTTTCAGCAGGAACAATTTTTCCGTTTTCATAAAGTGAGATATTACTTTCCCGAACTGATTTTAACTCTTTTCCCATAAGCGGAAGATGGAAAACAGCACTAGTATTTGTCGGGATTTTAAAATTATATTCAATTATATTTCCTTTTCTCACCCAATGTGACGATACAACTCCATAAGTAGTTTTGACCTCTGCTTTTGCCCAGTCTAAATTTTTGACAGGAATGGGCGCCAAAACAATCTTCTTAAATCCGGGGGCTTCCGTTGATGGGCGTATTCCCGCAAGGTAGCCATAGAACCATTCCCCACATGAGCCGAGGGCAAAATGGTTTCTGGAATTCATACTTGGTCCATTAGTATCACCATCCCACAACTCCCAAATTGTCGTAGCCCCTTTCTCTACAGTATATCCCCAGGATGGATATGTTTTCTGCGTGGCGACTGTAAAGGCCAGGTCGTTGTACCCGTAATCACTAAGTGTGGGTAGAAGAAGAGAAACGCCCAAAAATCCTGTGGTAAGGTGATTGTCCTTTGCCTTTACATTTTCGATGATAGTGGCAGCAACCGCATTTCGGCGATCTTCGGGAACTATGCCAAAATTCAAGGGAATCAAATTTGCTGTCTGTGTATTGCCCGTGTAGGTATTATTTTTTTTATCAAAATGTTTTCTGTTAAATGCCTTGGCAATTTTTTCTGATAATTCTTTATACTCTTTCTCATCGGTAGCCTTACCGAGTATCCCAGCAATTTTCGAAACCATTTTAGCTCCATAAAAGTAGTATGCTGAACCAATGGGTTCAGATGGAGACTTTTCTGCTGCCACCCAATCGCCGTAACCACTTTTTTCATAAAGATCTCCTACACTTTTAGATTTCATATAATCTACCCAAGCTAATATGGCATCGTAATTTTCCTCAAGAATTCGTTGATCGCCATAAAATTTGTACATCACCCAAGGGACCACATAAACCGCATCGCCCCAGCCGGGTGCAGCGGGTCCTTTTACAACAATCACAGGATTAACATCGTGTACTGCACCATCGTCATCCTGACTATCAGTGATATCGTTCATCCACTTATTGAAAAAGCCGATCATTTCCATATTATAACTTGCCGTTGGGGCAAAAGCCTGCGCATCTCCCATCCAACCCAAGCGCTCATCACGCTGCGGGCAGTCAGTTGGAACAGAATACATATTGCTTGCCTGACCCCATAGAATGTTATGCTGAACTTTGTTGAGTAATTCATTTGAACATGAAAATTCACCAATGTTCGGCGCTTCGGAATAAACCACAAGTCCTGTAAGGGCGTCGAGGTTAGGTTCGCCGGGGAAACCTGTTACTTCAATATAGCGGTAGCCGTGATAGGTAAATAAGGGTTGCCACTCTTCAAGGCCTTCCCCTTTCAATATATAAATGTCAGTGGCTTCGGCTTTTCTTAAATTTTCACGGTAAACATTTCCGTCAGGTTTTAACGTCTCTGCAAAACGAAGCTGTACAGAATCTCCCCGTTCACCTTTAACTTTCAGTTTCGCCCATCCGGCAAAATTCTGCCCCATATCCACCACATAAACTCCTTCGGACGGATTGGTAATTTTAACGGGTTCAATTTCCTTGACAACTCGAAGCGGAGGCCCTTGCTGAGCAACAAGCTTCCCCTCTTCTTTATCCAGCACAGTTACTTTGTGCCATTTTGAATCATCAAAATTCACACTATCCCAACCTTTTTCTTCTAGTCGGGCATCATATTTTTCGCCATTATATAAGGTGGTTTCGATAATTGGGGCATCATGCGCCTTCCAGTTATCATTTGTGATAAATGTCTTACTCGTACCATCTTCGTAATCCACCTTTAGCTGCATGAAGAAACGTAAGGGGCCCTTGCTATATACGATTGACCCCCGCCAGCCGAGACCACCGCTCCACCACTGATTGCCAAGAATTGCGCCAATGGCATTTGTGCCATTATGGAGCAGCTTCGCAACATCAAATGTCTGGTACTGAATACGTTTTGGGTAATGCGTCCAACCTGGAGTAAAAACAGCATCTCCAACCCTCTGTCCATTTATATGCATTTCATAGCCACCCAAACCGGTAACATAAGCGCGGGCATGTTTTATCTTTTTATCAATCTTTATCTCATTACGGACCAAAACCGGACGTGGAGCTTCGTATTTGTTCTGCTCATCCACTTTTTCCCATTGCCCTGTTTCATAATCGCCAAGAAGTTTTATTTGCTCCCAACCCGAATCATTGAATGCAAACTTTTCCCATCCGGAGAATTCTTTATTTGTTGTTTTCCAGTCTTTAGTAGTTTTATCGGCAGCAATATATATTTCACTTCCATCGTCGAAATTAATTTTAAGACTAAATAGCAGGCCACAAACATTGCCGGCAGTATTCGCGGCTTTGATGGCAATGATATTTTCTTTTTTAATGATATCACTCACATCAAAATCAAATACTGTTTGCCAGGAATCCCCGCTTCCAAGCTCCTTATTGTTAAAATGAGCTGTGAATTTATTATCAGCAGTCATGCGCATCAGAGCAGAGGTGACTGTTTTGTTGGCAGGAAGATTTACCTTTTTCCTGAAATACACAGGTTTATTGATGCCGATTTCAGTGGGATGCCAAATCCATTCTTTCCATTTCCACTTTTTCTCTTCCTCTTCTTTTGGCTGTTCAATAATCTCTTTGCCGATCCAGTTTGCCAGCCATTCGCGCTCTGTTAATATTCCCATTTCCCAGGTTGCCGCTTCGCTATAAGGTGATACAATTCCATTTGTGTCCCATGTTTTTACTTTCCAATGATATGTAGATTGTGATTTAAGTTCAGGACCGGAATAGACAACATGTGCCGACTGACCTGAATCAACTTTACCGCTGTCCCAAATATCAGCTTTGTCCTTCTTCAGTTTTTTAGCACTGCTGGCTACCAATATTTGATAGGCAGACTGAGTGGCGCCACGGCGGGAATCATTAATCTCCCAGAAGAAGCGAGGCTTTTTGATATCGATACCCATCGGATTTGACCTGTACTCACATCTTAGATTGACAATCATCTTTTGGGGATTTTCCGTACAGGCACCGGCAAGAAGAAAAAGAATCAGGATTTGCGTAAATATTTTCATAGTTCAAATTATTTTAGCAGCGAGCATTATTTGCAATTCATTGTTAAAGAAACCTCTATTATTTTACAGGTAGAAACAGAAATGATACTATTGACTTTATAGTTAATTGCAATTTTAGCATCAACAGGATCTCATACTGGTGCATATTTGCAAGGCGTACCATTTATAATATTATTACCGAGGCAAAAATTAGAAATCCCGAGCTGTAGAAAGATGTGGATAATGTTTTTAGCTGGACCAACTCTAAATAAAACAAAAAACTGGTTCGATGCGTCTCGCTCGGACCTTTTTCGTTTTTCACCTTTGCCGATACACTGGCGCGGTTCCCAGTGTTGCATTCCATGATCGCGGGTTTAGTTTAAGAATCCGGCAACCTGCCATTACGAAAATGATATACCCAATTGATATGAAAAGAAAGATACTGTTTAGTAAAACAGAGCAGATCATATGAGAAGCGAGACGCACCAGTGGGAGAGCTTTCGTTGTTAAATACCGGGTTGAAAACCCTGATTTTCATTGTATAGGCACAAGTCACAGACTTGCGCCAGTGACGTACCATTTACCAACCCTCTGGTGCCACTTCTATTTTGCAACTACATCTTTGTATCAATTTCCAATAGATCAGGTTTGGAATTATGGCATATCTACCGGGTATAATATCATTTTTCGATATGAGGGTAGAAAATTCTACTCCCAGTTGGGTTAAAATGCTGCTTTCATTGCTTAGATACAAGTCAAAGACTTGCTCCAGTAGGGTGTCAAAGCGGAACCGGAACATCAAGGCGTATCCAATCTTTAGTGATATTTAATAATTGTGTTGGTATTGTACCCTTCCATCCCTGAAGAGCGCCTTTCCATATACCCTGCTCATTTTTCCAAAGTGCGATATCAGCACGCTGATCTAATATGATTTCAAAATTCCCCACTTTAAAATGTTTTAAACCTCCAGCAGCCATGGTTTCTACACGGCCTTCACTGTCGAGCCGGACAGCAGCTACGCCTATTGCATTAAATGTCGGATTGTACTTGCCAATTTTAATGCTGGATTGAATTGGATCGCCTGTAACGTTATTTGTCCCTGCAATCCGGATAATTGTTCCGTCAATAAGGCGGCAAAATCCGGACGTCGGAGGTGAACTGGATGTGTGTCCAAATCCTTTTAATTGAGAAGTAGCCCGTGTCTGTGGGTGTATATTTTGTGCTCGTAAAGCCTGGCTAATTTCTGACACGATTTTTGTTTCCGATGATTTAATCATGTTTTTCGGCAATGCTGCCTCTCCATTAACGGTTTGCCCATTAAAATCCAGAGTCCAGTTTCCTACGCTGTACAACATGGTTGGGCCATTCTGAGCTTCCTTAAAAAACGTAGAAGTTGAAGGTTTTTCAAATTCAGGATTATAGAGGACCACAGCGGAATAGCGTTGTGATCCATAGCAAATCCAGCCATCTTCATTGATATACAAATTATTATTTTCTATCTCACTGCTGGGTATCAAATCTGCAGGAAACCCTTCACGCCAAAGATTATCGGCAACTTCCATCCCGACGTCATTGTAGTCCGGCCCGGCCCAGTTCATTGCGGAAGCATGTCCAAAGACTACTGCTACCGGGCAATCCAGCGGACTTTGGCTAATAAAGTTTAATAAACGAATCCGGCTTTCCGCCATCATTAAATTTCCTTGTAAGAGCTCTGTTCTGGCCTTTTCAATACTCTCGGAAGGGTAGGGTTGGTGATAATTGATTCTTCCGCCGGCAAGGGCAAAACTCCAAACAGAACGTTCGTAGTCTGCAATATTTTTAGAATAATACATATTGTACCAAACCGGGCTCGACCATTTTTTAGCAAGCGCAGTACGTACTGCGAAGGGAGTCAATTCGTCCGTTTGTGCCCAATCCCGGGTTGCTACCCACCAATCCAGACCATTTTTTTTAAACTCACGCTGGTCGGGATATGGCCACCAGGTAGGATGAGTTGCCACTATGGCCTTGGAACCGAAAACTTCTTTTACAGAATGGTAGAAATCGTTTTCCAGTTCACCATTGCGCTGCCATGACATCTCCATAAAGTGATTTATAGCCATGAGACGTTGGTTTTCCTGTCCCTTGATACCTGCATGCATTAACAAAAAGTCTGCTAAAAGATCGCGTCCGGCTGTTCTTTCGGCGTAAGCAGTTGCACGATGTTTCGAATACCAAAATTGATTCTTTTCAAGATTTCCATCAAAATCCGGAGGAAATCCCCACTCATCTTTGCAAACTCCGGCCAGTTGTGTGTCTGAATACTGTCTGATAATTTGGCGTTGAAAATCTATTAAATGCGGGGCAAACACATCGGGTGTCAGATGAGTAAAGGAAACCATTACACATGCCTGACTTGAGATATATTTTTTATGTTTTGGTAATTGAACGCGGACAGAATCTTTGGAAGAGGAGATCACTTTGCATTCGTTCGTTATATCTTTGAGCGTCTGTGGATCTATTCCGTTTGAATCCCGGTTATAGGAATAAACCCGCAGCAGCTTACCTTGAAGTGGAATATAATTGGTAGTTCTGTGGGTATAATGATCGCCGAGGTCGATGCTGTTAATCACAATCTTTGTACTCTTTTCAGCAGATAGTTCAATTTCCTTCAATAGTACCATTTCCTGAAGTTCGTCAGAATACTTTGCCGCGAATGCCCGCCGTGCCAACCGGACATCGAGGTCCATAACAATCGGAACTCCATGGTCCGTGGCATATATTGCAGCCGCTTTGATTTGATCGTGTACATCATTATCTGTCACTTCAATTTTTGGCGCTCTAATACTTGTGGTAAGATAATTATATGGGGAGTGAAGACTGACCTGATCGATGAATGATTGATAGCCTTTGGGTTCAAACTCTGATTCTGTCCAGAACCAACATCCCAATGTGGGCATAACGTCAGCAGGAAGCCTGTGTCCGATTTTATCACTATTTTCCCGAACGGTTACATTACAGGAAAAAGTAATCAAAATAATAAGTCCTATGGTAATTGTTCTCATATTTCGGTTCTGAATAAAGGTCGATAATTATCTTATCCCAACTAGGCAAAGACCCCAACTATTTATTGCCCACTACATTTTAAATAAGTGATAATTTGTTTGAATTTAATCGCACATTGTCACATATAAATTATCACTTCATGTATGCATAAAGATTTCAGCAATTATTCACGACTATTTTCAGCGGTAAATGAATCGGGCCAGGTGCACTCGAGCTCTCGTTTGCCATTCATATCGCGAATCCATGTGTCGAACTGACGTTGTCCTTCCTTCAAGACAATTATGCGTCCACCGGCCAAAGGATCCTCCGCAGGGTTACGCATCACTTTAGTTACGCGACCATATGCCAGGGCAATGTTATAATAAACCCCAATGTAATCGTTGATGTGATCATGACCTACAAATGTACCCATAACGTCGCCACATTCCAGCATAGCTGAAAACATCCCGGTGTTGATATCGGGACTGCATTCATCTTCATTTTTAACACCCAATGGCGGCGTGTTTTTATTGTTCCATGCCTGGGTATATTCCGGTAAAGGAATATGAAAGAATGCCAGCGCCGGTAATGGATTCCCATCATTCGCCTGTGTGAATTCCCTACATGTTTTCCGATACCAATTAATTTGTGTAAAGTCAAACCAGCCGTACCCATCAACTGTCGGGCTTAGGGTGCTGTTGCTATTGGAATCCATACAATACAGCAAAGCTTTGGTCTTTTTATTTTTTCCATACACCGGCAGAACAAAATTTGAATATCCATAAATTTCACCCATATCCAAGTCACTATTCATACATAGCGGAAGTTTGGGAAGAAATTCCGCAAGATATTCTCTTGAAATGCCGCTTTGTCCATCATGATTTCCAAACACGGCTGCCCACGGTACATTTGCCTTTTTAAAAATTTCTGCAAATCGCCGGTAAGCTTCCTGAGGTTCATTTTCTGTCACATTGTCACCTGTAAGGATTGCAAAATCCGGCTTTTCTGTATCGAGTATTTTTTCAATTGTTTCATACACATTTAAATTTGATTTACTGGCCAAATCAACATGGGTATCCGTAAACTGTACGATCTTGAATTCGCCCTCTTCATTAAATTTCAGTTTAATATCATTTTGTGCATTTGCTGTAAGTGCAATTAGAAACAGGGCAATCAGGGGATAAAGATAATTTTTCATAATTTTTTCTACTGTTGTTTTTACAATTATTATATTCATGTCTGCCTATCCGATCCATGTCAATTATGGAATTATCTCCATTCATAAGCCTTGGTCTGTGTCTGCATATTACGAAATTACATACTTTGTGAAGACAAAACTTGGTCGAACCGGCCAAAGCCGCATAACTTACAGACATTAGCCTTTGTGGCCAAGCCGGCAATTAAATTTAAATAGGCAACTTGGGATTTAATGTCGAATAATATAACGACAATCATGGCATTTCAGTCATCTCAAATTCCAGCGCCCCACCTGAAATTAATTCTTCATATGTGATGTATGGACGGAAAAGTATTTTTCCATTAAGTTTTTTTGATTTGATGTACATGTTTTTGTCAGAAACATAGTTAGCCTTTACAGTAAAAATATTTCCATTCGGAAGTGTAAGTTCCACTTTCTCAAATTGCGGTGAACCGATGTAATATCTTCCATCGAGTGGATTTACAGGATAAAATCCTATGGCGCTGAAAACATACCAGGCCGACATCTGACCGCAATCATCATTGCCGCACAGTCCATCCGGAGCATCGGTATAAAGTGAATCAATAATCTGATCGACCCGGAATTGCGTCTTCTCATCTTTATCAACATAATCATACAAGTAAGCCACATGGTGACTCGGCTCATTGCCGTGCGCGTATTGCCCGATTCTTCCTACAATATCTTCGGTATCCTCTCCTAAGATTTCAGATGTTTGATTAAATAATGAATCCATCATCGACTCAAATCCAGAATTACCACCCATCAATTTGATGAGCGTGTCCATTTCATGCGGCACAAAAAATGAGTATTGCCAGGCATTAGCTTCCACATAGTGCGGATTGCCGTATTGGCCAAACCTCGGATGAAAAGGCTCATACCAACTTCCATCACTGTTTTTTCCTCGCATCAAATTATAATAGGGATCGAAAAGATTTCTGTAATATTCAGCGCGTTTCATGTATTCCCAATACACATCTTGCTTCCCCAAATGATTTGCCGCCTGGGCAATACACCAATCATCGTAGCTGTATTCCAGTGTTTTAGAAACCGTTGCACTTTTTTCCAGATCTGTTGGCACAAAATGATATTCTAAATAATACCCCAGTCCTTTCCGGTCATGGTTGGAGGCATCAATTATCGCTTTTAGTGCAAGCTCTTTATCAAAATCGCCGATCCCTTTCAGGATGGCATCGGCAATAACGGGCACGGAGTGATACCCGATCATGGAGCCACCCTCATTTCCGGCAATTTCCCAATAAGGCAAAATTCCGTCCTGTTCATATTTAGCCAACATGGATTTCACAATATCATTATACAGCTCCGGTTGCATAATTGCCAGAAAAGGTTTTAGTGCCCGGAAGGTATCCCACAAGGAAAGCACCGTATATTGCTTGTAGCCCTCAGCCTTTATCGTGTCATTCTTAAATCCTTTGTATTCGCCATTCACATCCGAGAAACGGTTGGGGGTAAGGTATGAATGATAAAGTGCCGTGTAAAAAATATGCTTCTGGGTTTCATTCGATGAGGTGACTTTCACCTTCGAAAACTCTTCGTTCCATGTTGCACGCGTATCACTTTTCACTTTGTCAAAATCCCATCCGTATTTTTTAACCGTTTGCAAGTCCGCCAAAGCGCCGTCAATACTACCGGAGGACAGTCCAACTTTGAAAAGGACTTCATTCGATTTTTTTCCATCAAATGAAAAGACCGCTTGAATGCCTTTACCTTTCACAGCATCATTTGGACAGCTATTTTCTACATTGAAAGTCCTGTATTTTACAGGGGCGTCTTTAAACTCCAGCGCAAAGAACACCCGCTGATGATCTGCCCAGCCTTCGGAAAACCTGTATCCTACAAATTGGGTTGGTGATCGTTGCTCAAGGTATGTCTTAACGGAGCGACCCCTGTTAATGGCAAAACCTAAGTTCAGAATGACATCGACTTTATCTTTGGGTTTGTTGAAGGTATATCTATGAAATCCGACAAACTCGGTAGCTGTCAATTCTACGTCAATATCATCGTCCAATAGTTTCACAAAATAATATCCCGGCGATGCTTCTTCCTGATCGTGCGAAAACTTTGAGCGGTATTTCAATAATATATTTTTCTTAAAAACAGGCCCTTTCTCAGGATCAAAGTATTCGCTTATATCCAACCCGGTTTCCTCACAATAGGCTTTTACAAATTCATCGGGTTGTGTAAAATAAATCTCCACAATCTCTTTGGTGGTGGGCATGAATGAAATATCCACCAGGTCACCGGCGCCTGTGCCGCTGAGGTGGGTATGGCTAAATCCGGCAATGACATCCTCAGGATAAAAATAACCCGAACAATAATAGGGCCCACTCTTCCCGTTGTCGGGGCTCAATTGCACCATGCCAAACGGATAGGCCGCACCAGGAAAGGTATTCCCGTGGCCTTCAAGCTTGCTGCCGCTCGTGCCAATAAACGGGTTGACATATTTCGCCAGATCGGTTTCTTCTGTTATGGCGCAACCTGTATGTACTATTGCCGCAAAAAACAATACTGCCCGGAATTTGAATATAGATTTTATCATCTCCTTCGATTTATTAATATCCCGTCCCTTGCGCCTCCGCTAAAGCTTCAGCGGCACGCAGACGGGACTTCGTTTTGTGTATATTTCATTTTCTATAAATAATTTGTCCCTGACAGGACAATGACAGACTGATTACTAAACTTATTTTTTTTCGTGGATCGTTTTCATATTTATGCGATTCCATTTATCATTAAATCACTTAATTTTTTTTCATCCAAGTTTACATTGATTTGCCAATAATAGCTACATCCGTCCATTACAATCGCGTAGTCAGAATCAAAATCCAATCTTAAATCATGATATCCTTTTATTCTGTCAATAAGTCCATACTTGTTCCAATAAAAGTTTATATGAATTATTCTTTGTCCTCTATCATTTATTATTCCTACATATTGCCTAAAATAAGCATAGAGATGCCGATGGATAACTGGACAATTTTCCATTTGATTAATTCTATTTTTATTAAGTTTTTTAATCTGTTCTTTTAAAATTTTTTCAGCAAGTTCAATATGTCTTTTACTTGGCGTCCATCTTTTTGTTGAATCAGCATCACTCACAAAAAAATTTGAAAAAGGATAAGTATTATTAAATATTGTACCATTTGCACGTCTGTGTTTTACTCCTATTTTGGAATCGTCCACTTTAAATAAAATCGCATCCGCTGCACATGAAGATATTATTGTAGCTACGACTAATATTACAATTATATCCTTCATTTTAATTGCTACACAACTTTCAGAACATGGTGCGTTTGACATTTTAAAATACTTCTTTTTCAATTTATTACAATCATTTTTATTATTACCACTTTCAGCCAGATGCAGTATATATTTCCATATGATCATTACCGATTTATCCGACCCTCATCATTAATTATGCAATTGTTTTAGCCCAATAGGGGTCTTACAATTAAAAAAAACTATAACAAAAAAACGTAGTCCCAGAGGGACGATATATGATTAATGTCAAATCGCTTAACTTCTCAGTGTAATTGTCTTACCAAAGTTGATTTATCTTCAATAGTTAATTTTCACCATTTTAATCAGAATGATCTTTACCGGCCCCATCAATCCTGAGGGAGGCAGAGGCTCAAAGCCAAACTCTCTTGGCAACCGGACTGGCGTCATGGCTTGTCCTTAATCATCAACCAGTTCTGACGGAACAGGGACAAGCATTGGATCAGCTTTGCTACAGCAGAATGGATAGATACCTGCAGTATGACTAAGAAAGAATAATGAGTAATTGGGAACCTCCTTTTTTGGGAAGTTGAACATCACGCAATATTTCAGCTATTGAAGCACCTTATTTAAGGTAAATCCGATCATTTCATCAGGATTTTTTCCGGTATAGTTGGCCCCGGGTTTTTCGGAGTAATACAAGGAAAATACAATGCCCCTGATCCCCATATTAAGCTGACGAAGCAGGGTGCCCGCCGGGCCATGGTTTTTATGTGCTTTTGCCATCTTTTTTACCAGCCAGACCAGCATGCTTTTTGGGGAAACGGATAAGATACTAAGGACCATTCCGAGGTCATTTATATCATCTTCCGGTGCATAACTTATCAGGTCGTCGATATGCTCCATACACATATATGCTGAAAAAGAAGGGAATTTATCATCTCCGGGTATCAGGATGTCCCCGATCCGGGTGAGGCCTTTTGCTGCACTCTTGCTTAGTATTTTTGATTCCATAATATTTTATGCTGTTAATTGTTGACTGAGTTTGTGCGCCAGCGCCATGATGGTTAAGGCGGGGTTGATGCCGGGTGCATTTGGGAAAATACTGGAATCGCACACAAAAATGTTCTTTTGATTTTTCAGGCGGAAATCAGGATCGACAACCGATGTAACAGGATCAGTGCCCATTCTGGCTCCACCCATCAAATGGAGCCCAAAATATAATGGTGATTCAATGACCCTTTTGGCGCCACTTGCCGCGAGGATCTCTTTCAATACTCCCACACCATCTTTCATCCTGTCTTTGTCCTGCGATGTCAATTCTTTTTTCACGATCATTTTTCCCTTTTTATCCACCAATATTTCACCTGCATTTTCATCGCGTACGGCAACTTCTGCACAGGTCATACGGGTAAAATGTTTCATATATTCGAGATGATCAGCGCCAAAACCGGTATAAAGCATGGCGATCGAGGCAGGACCGGCAAAGACATTTTCGAGTTTAAATCCACGTTTTCTGAATCGCGGGTCTTTAGATGCCACAGACTGGAACATCCCTTTGTGGGCATTGATCAGCTCATCGTACAAACCAAAAAACATGAACTGGGGATGTGTGGCAAAATACCTTCCGATGGCGGGCAATTGCTTTTTGAACCCCGATTTCAACAGAAGGGATGTCGTGCCAAATGCCCCTCCCGACAAGATAAGGTTTTTGGCAGTATAAGTAATTTTCCCATCGTCTGAAACCCCATAAAGTGTAACCCCGGCACTGCCGTTTTCAATTTTTTCGATGGACGTATTGGCTTGTATTTTAAGGCCATCCTTTTCTGCATCCCGGATGTAGGTGACCAGCGTGCTTTGTTTAGAATCCCGGTGGCACCCACCGAGGCAGGCAATGCAATCGTTGTATTTGGAAAAAGCACAATCTTTTTGTGCCCGTCTCAAAAAATGCCATTTATACCCACAGGCCTCACAGCCTTCTACAAACAACTCTCCATTCCTTGTCCGTTCTTCAGCCTTGAAATTGTGCAGGGCAATCTTACTTTCTGCAATTTCGTACAACGGCTCCATCTCGGACATGGCGAAAAAACCGACCCCACTTTCATCTTTCCAATCGTTCAGGGCAAGGTCATCAAAGCGGCCCATCAATGCCTGGTTGACCACCGATCCGCCACCAACCAACTTGCCCCGCAAAAAGGCCATTTGAGCGTCGCTGCTAAATTCGATCCCTCCTCCCCAGTACATTTGTGCCGAGGCATCTGCTTCGGCAGTCGGAAAAGTTTCTCTGGTAAAATGTTTTCCAGCCTCAATCAGCAGGCACCTGGCTCCTGACTTTGTTAGATTATAAGAAAGTACACCACCGGCAGTACCGGCGCCAACAATGATGTAGTCATATGTATTTGTCATTATTGTAAATTTATTGTTTGCCCTGAATTAATTGAAAATATTCTGATAAAGAACGAAGTCGGAAGTCAGAAGACCGAAGAATTAGTATGTTGAGAACATTGAAAAAGGGAATCCTGTAGGTTATTATTATTTTCCTCCATTCACTATTACTACTAAATCAACTCCCGACTCCGGACTTCTGGCTTCGGACTATCAACTATTTCCATTTAAATAACAGTCGAACCATTTTTATTTATTCAGGTTTATTTTTTCCTTATTTCCCATATTGTCCATTTTCATTCCGACAGTTGCGAACTTGATCCATTTCCTCGGCCTTGAGAAAAATGCATTCATCAGCTTCGGGAAGGTTTCGAATTTTATTTTTGTGAACGGATACCAGTGAGGTTCGATCACTTTATTGTTTGGCCCGATGATGATGGACTTTATATTGGAGAAAGTATGCAGACCATAGTCTCCTTTATACCTTCCGAACCCGCTATTTTTTATACCTCCAAAAGGCAGGGCAGGATTGGCTTCTGTGAGCATGTGATTGTTAATCGCCACATTTCCCACTTTCAGGGCTCCCGCCACACGCTCAGCCCTTTTCAGGTCTTTAGACCAGACGCTGGCGCCAAGGCCATATTCGCTGTCATTTGCTAAAGCAATCACCTCCGGTTCATCGCTAAATTTTAGTAGGGGCAACACCGGCCCGAAAGTTTCCTCCGAGATCAATTCCATTTCTGTCGTTGCCTCTGTCACCACCGTGGGTGGCATGATCTGCGTTCCTTCGATGGTCGTTCCACCGCACAATATTTTGGCGCCTTTTTCTGTAGCTTCCTTCAATTGGGCTTCTACTTTTTTCAATTGAAAATCCGCTGTCATACATCCGACATCCGCATCGCAATCTTCGCAATCGGGATTGGCAAGTTTGAGTTTCTTCGTCAGGGCTACGATTTTTTCTGTCATGGCATCAAAGATTGATTCGTGCACATAGCAGCGCTCAATAGATGTGCACGATTGCCCGGCATTGGTGAAGGCAGCCCAAACTAATCCGTTGGCAGTTTTTTCAATATCCACATCGTCAAAAACAATGGCAGGGTCTTTCCCGCCCAGCTCCAGGTCAACCGGAATCAGGTGCTTAGATGCAGCGGCCATAATTTGCTTACCCGCCCTTGTGCTTCCGGTAAAATGAATTTTATCCGGTCTTTGCTCAATCAAAGCCGCGCCAGTTTCCTTGCCCCCGTAAACAAACTGAATGGCATCTTTCATAAATCCCGCCCCATCCAGTATTTCCTCGTACATTCCTTTTAGCGGCGTGACTTCCGATGGTTTATATACTACGGCATTTCCGGCAAGGAAGGCCAAAATTGATGGGAGGAAGCATTGCATCAGCGGGTAATTCCACGGTGCAATAATCAGTGCAACCCCCATGGGCCCGAACTTAATCTTTGATTTTTTACCCATCAAAATTAAGGGTGTATGCACTTTCTGGTCTTTCAAGATTTTCTCGGCATGATCGCGGTAGTAGTCGATATTATCGCAAACTTCAAAAATTTCGTTGCTCAAGGCCTCAAATTTGGTTTTCCCGGTTTCACTCACAATCCGTTCAGAAACGCCATTATAATTCTCGATCAGATATTTGCTGATCTTTACCACCTCAGCAATTCTTTCTTTTACCGACAATGCACCAATCTTCTTTTGTAGCTCGCGGGCCGTTTCAAATACTTTGTTTAATTCTGCTTGTGACGGCGACTCAATTTCATACAGATGCGCTTTAGTCAATGGGTTGACTACATTTATTTTCATATTCAAATTAATTTAACTTTTATAAAAAACACATTCCTTCACCTCTGTAGGTAGGAACAACTTTATCAATTTTATTATTTCTGATCAGGTTTAGTTTATTGAACCGTTCGCAAAGTTCGCCAGCTTTGCTATGCCGGAAAAACACAGGATCGCCAATTTTCAATGTTTCTTTCCCTTTATAAATAATGGGTGTCTGCACCTCTCCGGCGCCTTCGTTTTTAATGAGTTTTGCGCCATTGGGAAGAAAAGGCAGTGGAGCTTTCAACTTTTCAGTTGATCCCGATGCGATATATCCACCGCCGGAACAAGTATAAATATTTTTATCAGGGTGCCGGTTGATAGCGCAAGCAAATCCCGCAGCAGGCTGATGCCTGAAGGTGCGGTAATTGTCGAAAAGGTGTGAATTAAAAAAACCAGAACCCACAGTGACTTCCGTTATAACATCTTCTTTAATGGTTGACTCCAGGCTCCCAGTCCCCCCTCCGTTTACAATTTTAAGGTCAAAACCCATGGCCCTGATCATATCTACGGCCTTTTTTCTCTTATCCGCAATTTTATTGATGGAGAATTTTTTTAATGACCTGATCACATTGTTCATCAGCCATTTACCTTCTACCTTGTCCATAACTCCGGCAATCTGGGCTTCATATCCCATGACGCCATCAAGGCTCACAAATTCCATTTTCTTTATTTCTTCCAGCAAAGATTTCAGCGTATTTGGTTTCCGGATAGAAGACCTCCAGACACCAAAATGCAGGCCGGGAAAATCAACCGACATATCGATATCTACGCTAATCGGGATTTTAACCTTGTGTTTTTTTCCGACCTCATTGATCAGATGCACATGATCCAATTTGTCTGTCATCAGGTTGATGTATGAACCATTTTTTATTTCCTTGCAAATATCTTCGATAACCTCCGCATTTGTTACGGGGTAAGCGATGAGGATATCGTCAAATCCTTTTTGACTGAGAAAAACCGCCTCCGATCCAGAAAATGACATGATCCCCTGAAACTGATTGTCGGCCTTAAAAATATAATCGAGAATGTAGGCGCACCTTACAGATTTTGAGGCAATACGGATCGGGATATTTTTACTCCTTTGCAGAACCTGGTGGATGTTTTCATCGAGCAATTCCATGTCAACAAAGGCAAGGGGCAATTTTTTGCCTTCAAAAATTTCCTTGTATTTTGTATAATTTAGTTTCAAACCCGACACCCCTATCTTAATTATTAACAATAAGTCAACCTTAAATCCCATTCGATGGGTGTGAATGTGATTACAGGCCAATCACTTTATTCTCCTCACTCTTGGTTTACGATTTACAAAACTATTTTTAGTTGTTAAAGCGTGGACGATATTTTTTTATTCATAAGGGATTAAAATGGCTATCTTGGGATATGTGAAAGACGGAGGTTGGAAGCCTGGGGTTTGGATAGCGCTACTGCCAACTACCTCATGGATTTTAGATGTTTTTTAAGAGTTTAAGTAATACAGTCTCAAAAGGAAAATCCCACTAAGACTATTCTCCGGCAAATTCTAAAGGGCAACGCCCTGTCAGTTAAAAGGCCAGGACGAAGTAAAACGAAGTCCTGGATTACAGAATTGATATACATAAACCCTGAAAGGGTGACACTGATAAACATGAAAAATATGACACCTGCCTTTATATGCAACCTTTCGGGCTTTCAGCCCTTACGCGAAATATGACATGAATACTCCGGGCGAAGTGAAACGAAGCCCGGAGCTAATACCTTTAATCCTTTCAGGATTAAAACAAAAAAATTATATCCTCAATGAGTTATAAACTGGGAGCTGGGTTGTTTTTTCAGCTTGCAGCTATAATCTTAACTGAATACTGATTACTGATCACTGCTTCCTGCTACTGCCACTGTGCTGAATACTGATTTCCGGGCACCATAATTCATCATTAATAATATCATGATAAAACCGGCATGACAATTTTTCTGTTGCAGTTCATTTTTACAAATAAAACCCAAAACTACTTTTGCCAACTGGGGAGTCAATCATATATTTACCGTTCTCTACTAATTACTGTTTATAAATACTGAAAGAATGAAACATTTTTTGAAATTGACCTTTCTATTATTGTTGATAGGAGGAGTTACTTTTGCACAGAAAAAGAACAAAAAGAAGGAGGTAAAAAAAGAAGAAATATCCCTTCTAACATCCGAAACTTTAGAAGGGCTCAAATTCAGAAGTATCGGCCCTGCTTTTACTTCCGGTAGAATTGCAGACTTTGCAGTAAGGGAAGATAAACCGAGCGAATATTATGTGGCGGTCGCTTCTGGCGGGGTATGGAAAACCGTTAATTCCGGCACCACCTGGCAGCCCATTTTCGATAGTGAGGGATCATATTCCATTGGTTGTGTTACATTCGATCCGAATAACCATCATGTCGTGTGGGTAGGCACCGGCGAAAATAACAATCAACGCAGTGTGGCCTACGGCGATGGAGTTTATAAATCGCTCGATGACGGAGAACATTGGGAAAATGTAGGTCTTAAAAATTCTGAACATATCAGTAAAATCCTTATCAACCCAACAAATTCCAATATAATTTATGTAGCGGCTTATGGTCCACTTTGGTCTGCTGGTGGAGATCGCGGTGTATATAAATCTGTGGATGGGGGCAAGACCTGGAAGGCGGTATTGCAGATCAGTGAGCATACCGGAATAGCAGATTTGATCATGGATCCACGAGACCCAAACGTACTATATGCCGCCGCTCATCAGCGTCGAAGGCATGTATTCACCTACATCAGCGGTGGGCCGGAATCTGCCATTTATAAATCAGCCGATGGAGGGGATAACTGGACGAAGCAAACAAAAGGGCTTCCCGAAGAAACTGATTTAGGAAGAATAGGCTTAGCGATTTCACCGGTAAATCCCGATTATGTATTTGCAATCATAGAGGCAGGAGATGATGAAGGTGGCTTTTTCAGGTCAACAAATAGGGGGGAGACATGGAAAAAGTTATCTGACTATACCACCAGTGGCAATTATTATATCGAGATCTTCTGCGACCCAGTAAATATCAACCGCATTTATTCCATGGATACATGGTTTCATATTTCAGACGATGGCGGAAAGACTTTCAAAAAACTAAATGAAAAATGGAAACATGTCGATAATCATGCTTTTTGGGTTGATCCCAACAATACGGATTATTATCTCACTGGATGCGATGGCGGGATATATGAGAGTTTTGACCACGGCGATAACTGGCATTTTAAAAGCAATTTTCCGGTGGCTCAATATTATAAAGTCTCCACCGACAATGCTGAACCTTTTTATAATGTCTATGGCGGCACTCAGGATAATTATTCTATGGGAGGCCCGTCGCGCACAAAAAATTCGAATGGCATCGTAAATGCAGACTGGTACGTGACACTCGGTGGCGATGGTTTTGAAACACAGGTCGATCCTACCGACCCCAATATCGTTTATTCCCAATATCAATATGGAAATCCGTTCCGATACGATAAAAAGAGCGGTGAGATTATCGACATCAAACCGGTGGAGCGAAAGAGCGATGAGCCTTATGTCTGGAACTGGGATGCCCCATTGCTGATCAGTCCGCATTTGCACACGAGGTTGTATTTTGCCGCCAACAGAGTATTCAGAAGTGATGATAGAGGAAATTCCTGGGAGGTGATCAGTCCAGATCTCACAAGAAAAATTGACCGGAACAAACTGCCCGTCATGGGCAAAGTATGGGGCGTGGATGCAGTGGCCAAGCATCTTTCAACGACGATTTATGGAAATATTGTGGCTTTGACAGAATCGCCAAAAAAAGAAGGATTGCTCTATATCGGCACAGACGATGGCCTGGTGCAGGTTACGGAAGATGGTGGTAAAAACTGGCGAAAGCAGGATGGTTTTCCCGGTGTGCCAGAAATGACTTATGTAAATATGCTCCTGGCATCTCAGCATGAAGAGCGGTTGGTGTATGCTGCATTCAACAATCATAAAAAAGGAGATTTTAAACCTTATCTATTAAAAAGCAACGACGCCGGAAAGTCATGGATTTCTATTGCATCCAACCTTCCTGAGCGGGGATCGGTATATGCCATTGCAGAAGATCATGTGAACCCGAAACTGCTATTTGCCGGCACTGAATTCGGCGTGTTCTTTACCATTGATGGTGGCAAAATGTGGACACAACTAAAAGGCGGTTTGCCCACGGTGGCCATCCGGGATATAGAAATTCAAAAGCGTGAAAATGATTTGGTTTTAGCATCCTTTGGCCGGGGCTTTTATATTTTAGATGATTATTCACCCTTGAGGGAAATTACAGAAGCCTCATTGGGAAAAACAGCGGAAATATTTCCAGTCAAAGATTCCTGGATGTTTATTGAGTCGCGACCGCTCGGTTTGCGAGGGAAAGCTTTCATGGGAGAATCATACTATTCTGCCGAAAATCCACCGCTTGGCACTGTTTTTACTTTTTATATAAAAGATGAAATTAAAACATTGAAAAAACAACGCAGGGCCAAAGAGAAGGAGCTTGAAGAAAAAGGTATGCAAGCGACTTATCCGACGAAAGATGAATTGAGGAGGGAAGACAATGAACAAAAACCTTATTTGTTATTTACCATTAAAGACCGGAATGGCGATGTTGTGAATAGGATCAGGCAGGAGCCGGTAAAAGGAATAAATCGTGCCGTGTGGAATTTCAGGTACCCTTCGGTGAGCCCGGTGGTGCTTAAAAAACCTGAGGCAAGTATATTTGGGTCAGAAGATATGGGGCCCCTGGCATTGCCCGGAAAATATACCGTTTCGCTGGCAAAAGTGGTGGATGGTGAAATTGCCGAATTGGCAGGCCCAAAAGAATTTGAGTGTAAAACCCTTGGTTTTGCGTCTCTGCCGGCAGAAGATAAAACGGCCATGCTTGCGTTTCAAAAGGAAGTTTCTGAATTGAGAAGAGTTGTTTTAGGGACCAATAAATATGTGGGTGAATTGTCAGAAAAATTGAAATTAATGGCAGTTGCGGTAGGAGAAACCCCCGGGATATCAAAAGATGTATTGAACGACATAAGAGGAGTGGAGAAGAAAATTGCGGAAATAAATATTGCACTGAATGGTGATGGAAGTATGGCCAAAAGAATGTATCCGACCGGTCCGTCAATCACCGGTCGTGTAGAGTCGATAGTATGGGGATTGTGGGAAACATCATCGGCCCCGACAGAAACAATGAAAGCTTCCTATAAAGTTGCGGATGAAATGTTTGATGATATTTATCAGCGTGTGAAAAAAATCGGGGAAATGGATGTGATGGTAATAGAAGAAAAACTTGAGGCAGCCGGTGCTCCTTACACCCCGGGCAGACTTCCGGAAAAGAGATAGCCAATGTCAGGAGGTTTCTTATTTAGGATATATTGGTGTCCCGGAAAATTCCCCTTTGAAAAGGAGGCAAGGGGGATTGGTATTGAATATCAAAGAGTTATGATTAATTACAATCCTCTTTTAAAAAAAAGGGTTCTTTTTAGGACCTGGTTAAAAAGTGTTCATATACGTCAAAAAGCATCATTTTTTCGGGAATTCAATTTTATCCGGACAGCAGGAATTAATATATAGAGAATCATAAACAATTTTATAAAATGGTTAATAAATCAAAATTAAAGATTGGTATTGTTGGTTGCGGTACCATTGCTGATATTCATGCCCAGGCCATTGTGCAATCAGAAAAATTAGAATTGGTTTCAGTTTTCAGTCGAACCGAAGATAAGGCCCGGACAATGGGTGAGAAATATGAAGTTTCCTGGCATACTGAGTGGGAGGCATTTATTTCTGATTCGAAGCTCGATGCAGTTTCCATCTGCACCCCAAGTGGCAATCATTTGGATTATGGAGAGAAGACCGCAACCTCAGGTAAACACGTGATTGTAGAAAAACCAATTGAAGTTACACTTGAGCGGGCAAAACGATTGATCCGTGTTTGTGAAGAAAACCACGTAAAGCTTGCAGTAATTTATCAAAGCAGGTTTGTACCGGAAATTCAAGCGCTCAAGCGAAAGCTGGATGAACAGGCAATTGGTAAACTGTTCATGGGCGATGCCCATATTAAATGGTTCAGGGGTCAGGATTATTATGACAGCGGAGCCTGGAGGGGAACGATTGCCCTGGATGGTGGGGGAGTGCTGATCAATCAGGCCATTCATCCAATAGACCTGCTGCAATGGTTTATGGGTGATGTAGCAAGTATTTACGGAAAAACAGGTACACTGACTCACGAACGGTTGGAAGGCGAGGACAATGCGGTAGCTGTTATTAGTTATAAATCCGGAGCTTTGGGTGTAATCGAAGGCTCAACATCCATACAACCGGCACAACCGAGACGAATCGAACTTCATGGAAAAAATGGAACAATTGTACTCAATGGCGATGATGTTAAAATAATGAATGCAGATGTGATGGAAACAGATGATCAGGAAAATAAAGGTGAGGCATCAGGAGCATCCAGCCCGTTGGCGGGTTTTTCTGTAGATCCTCACAGATTTCAGCTTGAATCCATTGCGGATGCAATCAGTGAAGGCAAGGAACCTCCGGTATCAGGATGGGAAAGCCTGAAGTCGTTGGCCATAGTGTTGGCAATTTACGAATCATCCAAATTAGATATTCCCATAAATATGGATGATTTTATGAAATGATCCAGGGCTCGGGTTCCGGGTTCTGGGCTATTTTTTATAGGTGCTATTGAAGCTTTGTGTTACATGTGCATAGAATCGGCGAAACACTATCTATTACTACGGAAAAACTTCTTTTCCCACAAAACCATGTTCTATGGTTCACAGGCCATTAAATAATCCAAATTTTAATCTGAATCACATCTATAGTATGAATGAGCTTTCAAGGCTAATGTATTTTATGTGTGTTTTTGAGTAAGATAGTTTATGGATTTTCATTTCTTTTCCATTCGATGAAAAGAAACGAAACAAAGAAAAATCTTGTCAAAACAATGCTTCTGCGCGCATGGCTTACGCACCCCCCATCGGTCGCCATAGGCTTGCCGACGGCGATGCGCTGTTTTGACAGGCCAACGCTCATAACTCAAGGAAGAAATTTGATCACGGTCCTTTATTGAAATATTACAAAGATGTCTTCACTTTATCTTCTTGTTTAGAAATTATCCCCCCTCCCAGAAATACCGACTGATCCAATTTTCCTAAAGCCAATCGCCCTTACTAAGACTCTGGATAAACTTCTATTTCCACAAGAGTAGCAGTAGCGCCATTTTTTTAACCAGTACGTTCAAATCATTATAATTCTTCTGTAACAATCTTTACAATAAATTTTAAAAGAATTAGTGAATTTTGCGGCTTGAAAATCTGTTTTGATTAAAACGGGTCAAATTTCAAAACCAGTTATCAAATTAATTTATACAAAACCAAAATTTTCAGAACATGAAATCCTATTTATTCTCACTGCTATTTTTAACATTTATTTTTGCTGGATGTTCCAATTCAAACCAGGAAAATAATAACCAGGTAAAAATCGGAAAAACTTCATCAGAAACTGCCGAGGCAATTGATGTAGTTGAACTTTTAGCTAATGCAAAAGATTATGATGGTAAAGAAGTCATTATTACCGGAACCGCCACCCATGTGTGCAAGCATAGTGGAAAACGCCTCCACCTAATGGGAAGTGATGAAAAAACAAAGATACGACTGGAGGCCGGTGAAATCGGTCAATTCGATCGCGAGTTGGAAGGAAGTGATATTATTGCCAGGGGGGTATTTCATCGGGAAGTTATCGACGAAGAATATTTAGCAAAGTGGTCCGAGACCCTGGAGAAAGAAGGAAAAGGAGACCATAAGCCAGGCGAAGAGCAGCCAGAGGATGAAGGTAAAATGCAGCGCTACAAGGAAATGATGGGCAAAACTGCAGATGGGTCCCTCGAAAACTACTGGATAGAAGGCATCAGCTTTGAGACAAAAGAATTGTAGTGGGTTTCTTTTTTTAGAATATCATATTTCAAATTTTTTATGAAAATCAATTGGCGGAAGGTCAACAATGTCCTGCACCGGGATGTTGGGTATTTCTTTTTTGGCATGTGCATCATTTATGCAATTTCCGGGATAGCACTGAACCATATCAGTGACTGGGATCCGAATTATATTATAGAAAACAAATCTGTACAGGTTGACCCGGAATCTGTGAATTCATCTATGACCGGAGAGCAGGTAAAAGCAATGTTGAGTCAGTTAGATGTCGAAAAAAAAATCAAAAAGCATTATTATCCCAATCCCCAAACATTAAAGGTTTTTCTCAATGGCGGATCGTTGACATTAAATGTACAATCAGGAAATGGTTTTTTGGAAACCGTGGATCGAAGGCCCATATTGTTTGAGGTCAACTACCTGCACTACAACCATACTAAGTTTCTCTGGACATGGTTTTCAGACATCTTTGCTGTTGCTTTGATCTTACTTTCATTCACCGGACTATTCGTGTTAAAAGGCAAAAAAAGCTTCAAGCGAAGGGGTGTTTGGTTTGTAGCCGTAGGGATTATCATTCCTCTGGGTTTTTTGCTGGTTTATTTATAACAGCTCTATCTTCGCTGAAAAGTCTCTATTTTTCAAGAGAGATCCATGATTTTTGTATTATGGGTAAGGATTGAAAACCTTGATTTCAAAAGCAACAATAATCCATTAGATTTGAGTAAAAGTTATAATAGAAATAATAGCAATTGCTATTACTCAAATGTTCGGTGCAGGTAAGAAAAAAATAAATCATGAAACTAAAAGGTGGAATATTAATAATTGGCTCATTATTATGGGACTTAAATAACAAAATTGGTTTTAGAGAGAATTGGAGGAGAAAACGGCTTATGATGAAAAATGAAATTCATGTAAAAGCACCTATAAGATATGGAAGACGTTCGGGGGAAAAGAAAAATTTTACAATGATTTTTTCAAAAGAATGTGAAAATGAGAATAAACTTGGTACAGCATATTTAATTCCTTTTAAGAATAATACGATTAAATCATTTAAAGGAGTTGAAAACCAAGCAAGGTTTTTGTCCAAGGCAGAGGGAGCAAATGATAATAATTTGAAGAAAGGTGAAAAAAATGAATGGTGTACAATAGGAATACTACTTAATCCAGAATTCAACAAAGAATTAAAAAACCAAATTCTTTCAAAGTGGAAATCAAAATTGCTAAATGATGGAGGACTGAAAGATATTACTATCTATAAGTCAGTATTATCGAATGAAGGAGAAATAAAAATAAATTGGCTAAAAGCAATAAATAGGAATGAACAAAAAGTAGTTGATGAATTTGATTTTATTTTGGCTACTTGCACGAAACCAACCGAAGATCCATATCCGGATGAAGAAATCATTTCTAAAGATATTATTATAGATGAAAGAAAATACTTCTTTAAGAATATTCAAAATGGAATAACGACGTTTCAGGACAGAAAAATATTGAAAGAATGTAAACCTGCACCGAATAATGTATAGCTGCACATAGCGGCTAATCGACTCTACATCAGCTATATGGGGCGTTAGGCTCTATTTAAAATAATGAAACTTCTGATAACAACTTTTTTGACTCTTTCCGCCTTAATAATAATTATTCAACTAAAAGCTCAAGGTTCGGTACCCACTCAAAGTTTATATGAGGAAATCTTAGACAAGAACGGTGGGTTATTGGAGACTAAACATTACTACAAAAACGGGAATATCAAATATATAATTCCATTTCAAAATGATCAGATACATGGGGAGGTGAAATTTTATAAAAAAAACGGCAGACTTAAATCTTTAGACAATTATGTCAATGGAAAATTAGAAGGCAAACAATATTTGTACTTAAAAAAGACGACATACATTGGCACATATGAAAATGGAGTAAAAAATAAGATCTTTCATGTAATAATCTACAATAAAGATGGATCAATAAGAGAAGAGTATAATAACAAGTTTTTCGAGGGTTATGGCCCTTACAAACTATTTTATAAAAATGGCAACATAAAGATCGAGGGACAATACAATGGAACAAAACGTGATGGCGTATGGAATTTTTACAATAAAGATGGGGAGCTCGGGAAAACAAAGGAGTACACAAATAAATTCGTCTTTTCATTCAGACAACATGTTATTTAACTTCTTGAGACAAAAAAATAATAAAAAACAGAGCCTAATAATATAGAATCAAATTTAAGCGCCCGAAAAATCTCATTATATTTTCATATGAATTGACCAAGCCTGTTAGGAGGCTTAGATTTGAAATTATCTACATAATATCATTACTGAATTTTTAGGCTATGACCACAAGAATATCGCAACAGTCATGGATATTTAATGCTTTTTGGTCTTAAAAAACCAGCTTACACCAATATGGCAAAATGTGTTTTATACCGGGTTGAAAACTCTGCTGCTCATTGTATAGGCACAAGTCACAGACTTGCGCCAGTGGAGGTTGCGTATTTGAAAGCAAGTACTTCCAGCATCGAATAATCGGATAAAGCATTAATATTCATATACTAAACAGATAATGTCCTGTTGCACATTTTCCTCACAGGTTTAGAGAACCTGCGAGAGCCTATCTGTTGGTAAATCATCTAATCACCAAATCACACAAATCATTGTTCAGGTAATAGCATGGAAAAAGAGCGCTTTTATGTCTAATGTGCTGGGATTGAAAACCTTGATGTTAAAAGCTATAAAAACCCATTAGATTTGAGCGAAGGTTATAATAGAAATAATAGCAATTGCTATTACTCAAATGTTATACCACATTAAAATACCTACAATGAAACTAAATATAATAATTACTTGGTCAATTCTGATGTTTTTTAATAGTTGTAAAATAAATGATCTTGATAGTGAATTAAGCGGTTGTAATTCTGATGGATTATTGGAAAATTTTATCACCCCAGACGGTGAAAATATATTTATTTATGAAGATGGAAAAGCATATATTGAGGATAATGGCTTATGTACCTTTATACTACAATACTTTGACCCAAATTTTCTTCAAAACAATTATGTTACAAATGCTTTAGGAACATTTTTAATCGTTGGTAGTGGAGAACTTTTTCCAACAAAAAGTAATTTTATTGAAGATTTTGAGAACTATACTACATTCACAGATTTGTTTATTATTTCAGCCTCTGACACCAATTTATATTGGAGTAGTTTTACACTACAAAGCCCTGCAGCACCTGAAGTATCTGATTATAATGCTTTAAAAAATTGCATTCTTGAAGGAACTTGTACTTTTATAGATAATAAAATAGAATTAGTAACCGACCCTTCAGATGCTTCAAATAAGGTGTTGAAATTTACAAGTGTGGCTCCAACTGCTGATATGATTACTGCAAAATCTTCAATATCATCATCTCTTAATTATTACAATAAAGGATCGGAAGTTTGGTTTGAAGCAGATTTCTATATTGAAAGTGGAGTACCTTTCAGTTTAGTCGATTTTGAAAATGCATATTTTGACAAGCGCCCTGGCCCAAGAGTTGTGATTCGAAGTAACAAAATAGAATTTGAAAATAAATTTGGAGCTAAATTAAATATTGATAATAATTCAGGAATCACTATCAATCAGAATCAATGGTTTACACTAAAAGTCCATCTTAAATATAGCAATAAAACAGATGGTATTATTGAACTATGGCAAGACGGAATGCCTATTATTTCAGCAATTGGAGTTAATTTACCAACACCAAATTCAATTCAAAATATTCTTGAAGTTGGTGTAAGTGCTACATCAGCAGGGTCTATTTTACTTTTTGATAATATGAGAATATCAGAAACACCATTTTGACACAATAGAAAACGTGGTATAATAATATGGAATCAAATTTAGGTGGGTCCAGGGGACCCCACTAAATTTTTCCATTTGTTGAACAAACCTATTGGGGGCTACGAAGAGACAATCATCTGTGTAATTTCAATGTTTCGGTTTTCTACCATCGACACAGATTTTTCAGAAGTTCTACGAGTTGGGAGCCTGTAAATTTTCTTATAACGGAACATTTCATAAGTTGAAAGAATACCATTTGTTGATAAAGCTGTAAATTTTCGATCTTTAGAAGATTCAGGGCATAGATTATCTGCCACCTTCTTTGAGGTGTTTGATCATGCGATATGGTTTCCGGGCTCAACTGCATTTTCTAAATTTTGGCGATCCTCTCAGAGTCAGCTTCGCGAGACTCGGAGTAGGGGAAAAAAAGGAATTTCTACCTATCCAGCCACTTCTTAAAATCTGCAACTTTTTCACGACTGACGATCATATCAAGGTGATCCAGCATTTTTAATTTTACACCTAACCTGTGGGAAGAATAGCTATAAATATCCTGGATGGATTCGATATGAATAAGGTAATTCCGGTTAATGCGGAAAAATTTTGCAGGATCCACAAGCTTCTGAATTTGATCCAGGGAATAGTCCAGATCATATTTTTTACCGTTAATGGTTCTGAGAAAAGTACCCCGCTCCCGGATGAGAAAGCATTGAATTTCTTCAACAGATATGGAATGAAAGTGATTCCCGATTTTTACAAAAAACCTGGTTTTGTAATTGCTAACCATCTGATTAAGCAGGAGTTTCAGATTTTCATCCTGCGTACTTTGTGATTTGAAAATGGAATTATATTTAACCAATGCTTTTGCCAGTGCCTGTTCGTCGATGGGTTTTAATAGATAATCAACACTATTTACCTGGAAGGCCTTAATCGCATAACTGTCATAGGCTGTAGTAAAGATGATTGGGGTTTCGATCTTAACGGCATCAAAAATTTCAAAGCAAATACCATCATCCAATTGGATATCCATAAAAATAAGATCCGGTTTTTCATTTTCATTTAACCAGTTGATGGAGTCCAAAACAGATTCCAATCTGGCCATGACCTTGATATCATGATCAATTGCCCATAGCATTTTTTCCAATTTAGAGGCGGCCAGGTGTTCGTCTTCAATGATCAATACATTCATCTATATGGATTTTACAGGTATTTTTACGATAAATGAACTTTTGGATGATTCTACTAAAACTTCCTTATTCATCACTAATTTCACCCTTTCCTGCAGATTTTTCAACCCTATTTTTGAGGAAGGTTCCATTTGCATTTTTAGTTGAAGGTTGTTTTCAACCACAACATAATCGCTTTCCATCGATATCTTAATGATCAATGGTTTGTCTTTAGTGGCAGCATTGTGCTTTAGCGCATTCTCAACTAAAAGTTGAAGTGAAATAGGTAAAATTTCATAGTTGTCTATATCATTCAGGTCCAATTTCAAATCAATTTTTCCATCATCTCTGATTTTTTGTAAAAAGAAAAAGTTTTCGACAAAAGCAATCTCCTTTGATAAATTGATTAATTCTACACGGCTATTTTCCAATATATATCGATATATCGATGAAAACCCGGAAATGAATTTTTCAGAAAGTGCCGGATCTTTTGAAACAAGCGAGGCGAGTGTATTCAGACTGTTGAACAGAAAGTGGGGATTTACCTGGGTTTTGAGTGTTTCATATTGAAAGATCAGTTTCTCCTCTTTTAGTTTCTGTTCTCTTTTTAAAGCATTGTTCCACTCTTGATAAAAAAATACAAGTGACCCGATAGAGATACCGATAAGCCATGAGATGAGAAAATTTACAAGCTCTCTACGTATGAATTGTTCGAGTACATAAGAAAAGCTTTGATTGCCGAGCAGCATATTGAGCATGACGGTCATAAAAAGAAAACCTGTTGCAATAAGTAGTACGAGAAGGTAAAATTTAACGAGCTTAACGATAATTTGTTTCTTATACTGTTTACCGGTTTTTATTGCTCCCGGAGAAAATATCCGAAATGCCAATAGCATGAAGATTTCCAGTTGGACAAATAACAGACCAAACAGGACCCAGAAGTTTTCATTAAATGGTTTACCTGCCCACATTGTATTGAAAAACATCGCAATAAGAATGCTCGCTATCACTATTTTCAGATGATAGGCAATTTTTCGCGGGAGATAGAAATCAATTAAACCTCGTGTTTTCATGATGATATGAATGTCAGCATTATTAATTTGAAAAACCAACGACTTTCTGTAAATCCTAAGGAACTTCGATTATACCATTAGCAGCCAATACACCCATCAGGCTCATAAAAACACCAAGGGAAACAAGAACGACAGATAGTATATTCCAGATCTTTTTAGGATGCTCATACCAATAACACACCATGAATGCAAATAAGCCAGTTTGCGGGACAACCTCTATGTAACCTTTAATCTGGTCGAATACTGGGATATTAGTATAAATAAATCCTTCTATAGACCCCGATGCGGCAGCGGTAGTAGAAAGTATGGACAATCCGACAACCAGGCCCCAGAGCTTAAGCCACCCATGCCTTTGGAAAAGAAAGTTGTCTTTGAAGTACCACAATGCCAGGGAAAATATCAACCCCCTTAATACTTGCAAGGCCGGTCCTGCAGCAATCCACGGCGAATCGTAAGCGCGAAGAGATTCTGAGCTGTCAAAGATTTCTTTGTAATTGAGCAGATTGGTGGCAATAACCCCCATTACAAAATAGGTGATGATATGAGAAGAGGTAATTCTCCAGAAGAAGGTGCCGAATTTATATTTATGATTTCCCATGATTTTATTATTTAGTGTCCGTCCATAAAGTTAGCTATCTGCGTTACGCCCGCCTGACGGCGAGGCAGGCTTGCTCTCAAAATGATCATTTACGAAATGTAAACTCACATTTTTCGAGCTGTGCAAGCCCTTGTCCGCCGTACTTTGTACTAAGGAAGGCGAGGCTTGATAGCAAACTTTCTGAATCAGACACCGAATTTATAGACAGAGTCTATTTAGTTATTTTAAAAATTCATTTTCGCTTAAGGTTTCAGATACAATTTGCTGGTTGTTTGTAAATTTCGCAAAGCTCCAGGCCAATATTAATCCCCACAGGAAACTTGAAGAAGCAGTTTCAATGAGATGAGCCATTCTCACCGTAATAGACATAAATGGGTTGGGGAGTAAAAGCTGGCTACTTCCAAGAAAAGACAATAATAATCCGAGGATAACTCCTTTGAGAAGAAAGGAACCTTTTGTCGAGGCTATTGTGAGATATGCAATCATTACCCATAATACTCCCCGAAATATTTGAAATAAATAAAGTCCAGAGACTACATTTTCTTTCATGATAGAAAGAAACGATCCCATTTCTGAAGTTCCGGAATATAATAATCTTACATCCGCAAATTGCCAGGCAATGAGGTAACCGGCAAGAAAATAGACCAGGGGCCAGATAATCACCGCAAGTAAACTGACCCATTTTAGCATGGGCGCTACAACTACTTTAATTGTTGCTCTGTTATATTCTTTTTTATTGATAAAATTTCCGGTAAGCCAGGTGGCAGCAATCGCAAATAATAAACTCATAATAGCTCCTCCGGTGACAATTGCCCAAATACCTTGTATGGGAAAATTAAGACTGTCATTGAACCATAAAGTTTCCATCTGAGACATAAAATACTGGATTCCGAAAGTGATCAGGAATAAGACACCCACAAGTTTCCATCCTTTACTGATTGAGTTGTAGACATAAAATAAAATGACAGCCGTATTTAGTGCACAGGTGAGCAAGAGCATCAGTCCTCCGTTTTCGCCAGCGTCACCAGATGGTTCCATGATACTACTGGGAAAAATCGCATTCCCTAAAAATAATCCGATGATCCAAAAGACCGTCATTAGTAAGCTTAACCCTAACCAGGTAAATGCTCGTTTTATGTTTGTTTTCATAACTGTCTAATCATTATAGTAATTTGTGTAACAATTAAATTCTAAAATATGGTTGATTGTTTTTAGTATTTAAAGTCATTCAAATTTTGCAGATTCAATTATTATTCTGGCAATTATTTTTGCACAACCGTTATAAAACATTGCTGAGTCGGCATTTGTGATTTGAATAATTATGATTTACTTACAAATGGCCACCTAGAAATCCTGCTGGTGCGAGTTTGTACCTCGCACCGTTCTCACAAATCATTAAAGTCTATGAAAAAAAGCTTTTTTGATCGCTTGTTCTAATAGACATCGGATGTTTTGGAAACATCCGATGTCTGATGGCAAGTCGATATTGTGTCAAGGAATAACTCTCCAACCGCGTACTGTCTGTAGCTTAACCTGTAGAGCAAGTTTTAAGTGCCAAGGTCCACTTCCCAAGGCTACGTGTGCCAAGGATGGAGCGGTCTGTCTGAGCCCGAAGTGGGTTTGCGGGGAGCAGGCGAGTAGCGACAGCCAGCCCGGGCACCCAAATTATTAATTATCAATTCCGAATGTTAAAAGCGATTTTCATATATGAATTATAAATCTAAGTCATATAGAAAGTAATTCTTTCTATTTTTGCAGTTAATTAAAAAAGGAGTATTGCTATGGCAAATATTGTTGCAATTGTAGGAAGGCCAAATGTTGGAAAATCCACGCTTTTTAATCGATTGATTGAGCGAAGAGATGCGATTATGGATGATGAAAGTGGCGTGACCCGCGACAGGCATTACGGTTTTGCAGAGTGGATTGGAAAGGGATTTACGGTGATAGATACCGGTGGTTATGTCCATGGTTCGGAAGATGTTTTTGAGGAGGCGATCCGTAATCAGGTAATGAAGGCACTTAAAGAAGCTACAGTGATCCTCTTCATGACTGATTGCATTGACGGACTGACAGACCTTGATAAAGATTTTGCCAATGTAGTGAGGACTGTAAATAAACCTGTATTGGTTGTTGGTAATAAGGCAGACACTACAGAGAAAATGCAAAATTCTGTTGAGTTCTATGAGTTAGGCCTTGGGGAAATTTATCCAATTTCATCAGCTAATGGATCAGGCACCGGTGATTTGCTGGACGAAGTAGTTAAGCATTTTCATGATGATGCTGAAAACACGGAAGAAGATTTGCCAAAATTTGCAATTATGGGAAGACCGAATGTTGGCAAATCCTCTCTAGTAAATGTCCTAACAGGCGTAGATCGAAGCATAGTTACGGATATTGCTGGAACTACCAGGGATTCTATCAATACAAGGTATCAAATGTTTGGCAAGGACTTCCTGCTGATCGATACTGCCGGCGTGCGAAAAAAAGCGAAAGTTAAAGAAGATATTGAGTTCTATTCCGTCATTCGGGCGATTCGATCTCTGCAAAATAGTGATGTTTCCATAGTAATGATCGATGCTCAAAATGGGTTGGAATCCCAGGACATCAACCTGATCAGCTTGGCTATAAAATATCGAAAGGGAATTGTGCTGATGGTGAATAAATGGGATTTGATTGAAAAAGATCAAAATACAGCGGATAAATTCAAAAAGAAAATTGAAGAACGCCTGGGAACTTCCAGCTATATTCCTATTATTTTTACTTCCGTACTGACCAAGCAGAGAGTATTCAAAGCATTGGAAACTGCCATTAATGTCTATCAGGATAGGAAAAAGAAAATACCTACCTCTAAACTAAATGATATTCTGCTCAAGGAAATCGAACGGTTTAAACCTCCCGCCTATAAAGGGAAACATGTGAAAATAAAATATATAACACAGTTGCCAATAAAGACTCCAACATTTGCTTTCTTCTGCAACTTCCCCAAATACATTAAAAATCCGTATGCAAGGTACCTTGAAAACAGGATCAGGGAGAATTTCGGGTTCAGTGGTGTGCCGATAAAACTTGTTTTCAGGGAGAAGTAGCCGGTGGATTCATCGAAAAAAGGGTTATATCAGATTCTTCAAAAGCATGTGCCGGATAATGCTGTGCACTATTGCCTGGATTTGTGGTTGGCCATTCCCTTTCATTTTAAAATCACCAGGAAAAGAAATAGCAAGCTGGGAGATTATAAATACGACCGGAGAAATGGCCATCATTCCATAAGCGTCAACCATGATCTCAACAAATACTCTTTTTTGATAACATATATACATGAAGCCGCGCATCTGCTGACGACGGAACGTTTTGGCCGGAAAACACAGGCACACGGGAAAGAATGGAAATCAAATTTCAGGGAATTGATGGAGCCTGTATTAACGGATTTGATATTCCCGAAGGAAATTCTGCAACCCTTGAAAAAGCATATGCGCAGGCCAAAGGCATCTACCTACGCGGATCCCGATTTGCTCCATGTACTCAGACAGTTCGATGATCAAGACGTTGATTTGGTGCCATTGGACATGCTTGGGGAAGGAGATACTTTTGAGTTCAATAACAGCATGTACAAAAAGTTGAATCTGAGACGCACACGGGTATTATGCCAGCAGGCAGATACCTCCAGAAAATACCTGATTTCTAAAATGGCATTGGTGAGATTTTTAAAATAGCAATGTAAATTTCTTTCCAGTGAATTGAACTCAGATAATTTAGGTAAAACTTTAATTAATTATTCTTTCAACACTTTGAAATTCACAATACCATTATCTTGAAATACCTGAATGAAGTATAGCCCGTTTGGCTTATGGGATAAATTAATCTGATAACTGTCGGAATTATTATATCCTGTAAAAACAATATTTCCTTTTAAATCTAATACACGAATTCTCCCTTTTTTATTAATATAATAAATGCCTTTTGATGGATTTGGGAAAACTATTATTTTATCAAAATCATCATCGGGAAGTCCTGTGATCATTCGAGACCTAACATTGGAGTAACTTAACGTGTCGTAGGAGTTGGTAATGTAAAGATCAAATTCTTCTTCGTTTTGAAGGTTAAATTCTCCACTTTCATTATCAAAATTATTTCCATCAATTGAATAGTGATAAGGCTGGGAAATCCCATCAGTTGTTATTCGTAAATATGAATTTGACAAATAAATATCAGTAACTTCAATGTCAGGAATGATATGAGTGATCCCTTGGTCTGTTCCTATCCAGAGTTCACCTGTTAACTCATCTCTATAAATCGATTTAACAATGTTTCCACTTAATCCATCGTCGATATTGAATAATTCAAACGGCGATCCATCATATTTGACTAAACCCGAAACAGTGCCAAACCACATGACTTCATTGTTATCAATAAATGAATCAAAATACCAATCGGAGGAAAGGCCTTGAAAATTGTTCCATGCTTCGTTGTTATAAATGAAACAACCAAAATGTGTTGACACTATAATATTTCCATCTTTATCTTCTATGAAAGAATAAACAGCCAATTCCTCGTTTTTATAAATAACTTGAGGTGAATCGTGAATGAAATTATTTCCATCCCATTTTGTAATTTGTGACCTGCTTCCTATCCAAATATTTCCTGATGAATCTTTAAATATCCCATCTAAATGATTCGATATAAAACCAGAAGTATCATTGTAATGGAACCATTTGTTGCCATCATATTTTAGCAGATAATTAAATGTGGCGACCCAAATATTACCATCATCATCTTCAAGAATATCCTGACCCCAGCCGCTAAAAATATCATCAATTTTATAGTCGTAAATAGTCCAGCCATTTCCATTCAGTTTAAAAATGCCATGAACCGTTGTAAACCATAAATTTCCATTTTTATCTTCAAATCCTGATTTCACCCATTCAATAATATCACCATTGGGTGTTTTTCGATAACTTTTCCAATTAATTCCATCAAACCGGCTTATACCTCCTTGGGTACAAAACCATAGATTACCGTTTGAGTCCTTAAAAATATCGTTAACATCATTATGAATTAATCCATTTTCCAATGTTAAGTTTGAAAACCAACTAACTCCGTCAAAGTAGGCGTAACCATCTTCCGTTCCAATATGCATCATATCATCAATTTCATATGAAACTAAAACATTATCATGAGGAATCCCTTGCTGGGTTGTATAATGAGAAATGTTAAAATTCTTGTCTATTGTATATACACCTGCTGAAGAGCACAGATAGACTATGCTATCCTGATCCTGATTAATATCCCACACTACGCCAAAACTATTCCCGGGTGGATTTAATTTTGTCCATGAGTTTTCATAAATATGGACCCCACTTGCATAGGCCCATATTCGGTTTTTATTGTCACAGAATATATCCTGTACAAGGCCGGAAAGACTACTTGGTGTTGGAATTTTAGAAAACTCGGTACCACTAAATAACCATATACCATCGCCGGAAGTGCCAATCCATAGATTGCCATTTTGATCTTCGGCTATCGAGGTTGGGGAACTTGTTGAATATCCGTCACTTGCTGTATAATCATGCCAGATATTTCCATCAAACATGTTCAAACCTCCTCTATTTGCCACCCAAATATTGTCTTTACTATCTTTAAAGATACATTCAACTTTATCATGCAATAGTGCGTTTTTTGTATTGTAATGGATGAATTCTCCATTTTTATATCTACTAATACCAATTACATAAGATCCATATCCAATCCAAATACTGCTGTCTTTACCTTCAATCAAATATTTTATTTCATTCACTAATAACCCGTCAGATTTTGTTAGCGATGTCCAATTATTTCCATCTTTTATGCTTATTCCACTTTCTGTGCCAATCCAAATTCTTTGTTGGTGGTCCTCCAAAAATGCCATGACGAATTGTCCTATTAGCCCATTGTCGCCTGTATTTGTTGTTTGATAATCTAAGGTTGTCCATTTATCCTGAGCTGTTGATTTTTGCACGAAGAACAAGAACGAAAATGCAATCAATAGTTTAAAAAAATAAGTCATAATTGTGTTGAATTATAAACAACAAAAAAATCTGTTCTAAACTTGAATAAATAGATTTTTGAATGCAAACCAAACTTTATTGAAATTGCATTGAAGTGATATTTAATGATTAATTCAAGTTTGACTATCGAATAATTTTGACTAAAATATATGTGAGTTGAATGATTATTTTGTTGGCGATGAATTTTATTATAGTATTCAATTAATTACGTAATTTTAATCATTCATTTTTTAACACATAAATTTTTATATATGGATAATCTAATCATACCCAAAAACTACAAGAACATATTAAGTGTAAACGAGACGGAAAAGGCTATTAAACTTGTTAAAGAGACATTTCAGCAAAATTTAGCAGCTGAATTGAAGCTTCGCAGAGTCACCGCTCCATTGTTTGTATTAAAGGGCACAGGCATTAATGATGACCTGAATGGAGTTGAAAGAAAGGTGTCATTCCCAATAAAGGATATGGATTTGGCAGAAGCTGAAATAGTGAATTCCCTCGCCAAATGGAAAAGAATAGCCTTGGTCAAACATGATATAAAAGCTGGTTATGGTTTGTACACAGATATGAATGCGATCAGGCCTGACGAAGTTTTAGACAATATACACTCTCTATATGTAGATCAGTGGGATTGGGAAAGCGTAATGAATGAGGGTGAAAGAAACTTAATTTTTCTTCAGTTTATAGTAGAAAAAATATATGAAGTATTAAAAAGGACGGAATATGTAATTTGTGAGCATTATCCACAAATAAAACCTCTATTACCAGATATGATCCAGTTTATTCAATCAGAGGATTTACTCAGAGAATACCCCGAATTAACATCAAAACAGAGGGAGTATGAGGTAGCCAAAAAGTATGGCGCTGTTTTTATTATTGGTATTGGCGGAGCGTTATCCAGCGGAGAACCACATGATGGTCGCGCTCCGGATTACGATGACTGGAATTCGCAATCTTCTGACAGGTATCGGGGGCTCAATGGTGACATTATTATTTGGAATGATATTTTGAAAGATTCTTTTGAGATTTCTTCCATGGGAATCAGGGTGAATAGCGAGTCTTTGCTAGAGCAATTAAAGATTTCAAACAGTGAGGATAGAAAATCATATGATTTCCATAAAATGTTGTTAAATGATGAACTTCCACAGTCAATAGGAGGCGGAATTGGTCAGTCCCGAATTTGTATGTATTATTTGAGAAAAGCGCATATTGGTGAAATTCAATCAAGCATTTGGTCAGAGGAAATGAAAGAGGTATGTAGCAAAAATGGAATACAATTGATCTGATAGTATTTTTTTCCAATTGCATTGTATTATATTTTTCTTAACACTAATTTTATATTATTAAATATAATATCAAAATGATTGGATTTTTTGAATATCAATACCTGAAATTTAAGAAGAATCACCTGAAAAATCTTGTCGCCTTAGCCGCTGCCGATGGTCATATTCATGAAGATGAAGTAAAATACCTTTACAAGATCGGTGAGAAATACCAGCTGAAACCTTTGCAGATCAAAAGGATACTTGAAGAAAGGGAGTCCGCAGAGCCTGATATCCCTGAACATCATCATCAGAAGGTGGCACTGCTCTATGATCTTATTGGGATGATGATGGCCGATAATGTAATCGAAGATGCGGAGATGGATTTTTGTAAAAAGATGGTCGTAAAATTCGGATATAAAGAGTCCCTGATAGGAGAGATGATAGATCTTTTTAAAAAGGGGATAGAAGATACGGAAATATGGGAAAAATTTTTATTAAGCGCAGAGCAACATCGATTGAGTATTGCTAGTTGGTGATTTTGATTTTTACAATAATTGACTTTTTCTTTCAAAATAAGGCCTTGTTCCACATTCAATCTATCATAAAATCTTCTCTATATTAGGCTGGTAAAATTAAATACAAATATTATTCTGATTTTCTAAAAACAGGTCCAATATATGGCCTGTTTTATCCCGAAAATATTTTCTATCAAAATATTATTCTGATTCATCGCTGTGTCAAATAAAATATTCTCTATGAAAATAGTTGAATAGGAAAAATAATAATCTGATTAACTATCTAAATTCAATAAATTGTTTTTCATTAAACATCTTTACGCAAATTATAATATTTTCATACAATAGTGTATAAAATTATTAAATCAATAAAAATAGGTAATTATATGGATGACTATTTATTATATTTGCAATCTGGTTACTTAAATGTATAGACGATGTTTAGAAATATAGTATTCTCGATCTTTTTTGTTTTACCACTGAGTTTGTTTGGAGAAAACGATGATTTTGACACACTTTCCATCATGCCGATCGGTGTTGATTATTCTAAGTATCCCGGAATGGATAAGTTATATATTGTGGGCGAATGTGAAGGGATGGAAGGAAACCAGATAGTTGTATTCCAGAACCGGCCTTCTTTCGATTTTTTTGAAAATAATGAAACCTACCGGGACGAACAGAAAGAGCTTGAAAAAGCAATATGGGCAGAGATCCTGGACAATGATTCGGAACCTATCGTTGTAAAAGGGAGGTGGCATCAATACAACGACAGGACGGTATTTTTGTGCCATCAAGTTCTTAAGCTGAATAAGAATTCATCGATGAACCAATAATTCTGTCTTTAATTTCCGCAGCTAAAATTCTCAAATTTATTAAACACAGCTCATTGTAATACGATTTGATCTTGTGTTGAATTGCTACCTCCGGAAATGTCTAATCGATAGCTTTGGATTTTAATCACCGAGCTATGAGTTAAATACTTCTTTAGTAGATCCTTAATTAAAGTCTGTCTATAAACTCTGTGTCTGATTCAGAAAGTTTGCTATCAAGGCTTGCACAGCTCGAAAAATGTGAGTTTACATTTCGTAAATGATCATTTTGAGAACAAGCTTAACGCAGATAGCGGACTTTATGGACTGACACTAATTAATTCTATTTTTCTCATGGATGCAATAAGCTTCTTTCCTATTTTTATGCATTAATTTTTTATTTAAATCAAAATCGCATGAATACTTTTAAAAGAATCACAACATTATTATTTGCCTTTGTTTTATTTTTCAATTTTTCACCTCTAATAGCAGGGGATGGAACAGAATTGTATTTAGGTCGATGGGCACTTCATTTTGATGGGGGAATGGGTTGGCTTGAAGTTCGGCAGGAGGATGGCTATTTAGATGCCGACTTGCTTTGGGTTGGGGGTAGCGTGACTCCTGTGGCAAATGTTTACATCGCAAATGGAAAACTCATTGTCACAAGAACATCAACATCAGCATTAGGAAATAATGATGGGAAGAAGCGGGTCCATACAATTACGATGACTTTGGAACTTGAAGGCAAAGGGGATCACCTTATTGGGAAAATGACCAGGCCAGACAAAAACGGGGTAGGAGCGGAAATTAATTATGTTCATGCCAACAGAATACCACCAGTACCACCGGCGCCGAGTTTAGATCAGGTAAAATATGGCAAACCGGTAACATTGTTAGGAGATGATCTGACGGGATGGAGATTGCTGGAGCCAGACAGGGTGAATGGCTGGAAAGTAGAGAAGGGTGTCTTGATTAATAATCCTGAACAGAAAGAAGGGGAGCCTCACATTCACTATGGAAATTTAAGAACAGATGCTGAATTTGAAGATTTTAATTTAAAGCTAAGTGTGAATGTTCCGGAAGGAAGTAATAGTGGTATTTACCTCCGGGGAATTTATGAAGTACAAGTGATGGACAGTTATGGAAAGAAACTTGATAGTCACAACATGGGAGCCCTGTACAGCAGGATTACACCATCAGAAAATGCAGAAAAGAAAGCTGGCAAATGGCAGAAAATGGACATCACACTTTGCGATCGTCATTTGACTGTAATACTCAACGGAAAAAAAATTGTCGATAACCAACCAATTGAAGGTGTCACAGGTGGGGCCATAACTTCTGACGAATTCAAACCGGGTCCAATATATCTCCAGGGCGATCATGGAAATGTAAGCTATAAGGATATTGTATTGACGCCAATCATCAGGTAGAAGGTATAAACTTTATTACATATGATTAGTTAAGAGTTCTGTAATTGCAGGACTCTTTTTATTTGATTTTTTAATTTAAGGATTGACGATTTCAGATCAACCCTAAAGCCTGGGGAAAGCAATATAAGATGTTACCATTGAATCATGTCCAACTATTCCGGGATGTTGATTTACTAAAGATCAATTTTAATTTAAACGGCGGGTGGATATTTCCAAAATCAGTGCGGGGCAGGACAGTAAGTGTGTAGGCCGGCATTTAAAATGTTCGTTCAATTAGCCATATCCATTCGAATTTCTTAGTACAGAACATTTTATGAAGGGCTGGATTGTGCGGCATGTGCGTATCCTGACCTTTGATTTTGGTGTCTTTTCTTTTTCGTTCTTTTTCTTTGGACAAGCAAAGAAAAAGGACAATACCAATCAGAAACCAATAAGTCAATATATCCTCCCCCCCAGAAATACCGATTGATCCACGATTTCACTATAAATATTTTGTCAGTTTTGATGCTAATCTTCAGAAAATCCGTTTAAATTGATAAAGAAAAATCCTAAACAAATTGATATGGAAAACCACACATTATCTCAGTTATTGGATTTGTTATGGAACGACTATGTGGAAACAAATCCACCCGCTCAGCATATTCATGACCTTTTTACATCGAAAGGTGAAAAGGTAATCAATGATCATGTCGCATTCAGAACTTACAATCATCCGCTAATTAATGTGGATGTTTTGGGAAAGGTATTCACAGGACTTGGATATGATGAAAAGGCAGATTATCATTTTGAAAAAAAGAAACTCTATGCCAAACATTATGAGCATCCAAACCTGGAAATGCCCCTGATATTCATCAGTCAGCTAAAGGTTGAGGAATTTGATGAAGAAACACGGGAAATTATCAATGGATTAACGGATCAGATTTCTGATGATTTTACAGCCGGTCAATCTTTCATTTTTAGTGGAAGACCATGGGATATATCATATGATCAATATCAATCTTTAAAGAAAGTGAGCGAATATGCAGCGTGGATGGCGGCCTATGGATTTAGGGTAAACCATTTTACGGTGAGCATCAATCATCTTACTAATTATGATGGAATCCATGAAGTTAACCAGTTTTTGAAAGGCCATGGATTTCTATTGAATGCAGCCGGTGGTGAAGTGAAAGGCACGCCGGGGGATTTACTGGAGCAATCTTCGACAATAGCATATAACAAGGAGGTCGGTTTTATTGATGGGAGATACGTAGTTCCCGCATGTTATTATGAATTTGCCAGGAGGTATCCGAAACCCAATGGAGATATGTTCAGAGGATTTATAGCCGGTTCGGCAGATAAAATTTTTGAAAGTACCGATAAAGGGCAAGATTTTAAACTATAAAAAGCACACAAAAAGTTAACGATTGAAAACGATTCTAATTTTTGGTTCAGGGCGTTCAGCTCCTTCGCTTATCAAATATCTTGCAAAAAAGAGTATTGAATTTGATTGGCAGATTATCATTGCCGATAAACAGACTACCCTGGCAAAAAAGTATATTGCCGGATACTCCAATTGTAAGGTTGTTGATCAGGACATCAACGATGAAAATTCTAGAGATAAGCTGATAGGCAATGCTGACCTCGTTTTATCTATGCTACCTGTTCGCTTTCACACATTGGTATTATCCGGCTGTCTGAACCACAAAGTAGATCTCATCACCCCCTCTTACGAGTCAAAGGAGATGAAAGACCTGGAGCAGGAAATAAATAGTGCAGGAATATTAGTATTAAATGAGATGGGGTTAGACCCAGGGATAGATCACATGTCTGCTATGAAAGTAGTTGATGAGATCAGGAAAGACGGAGAGCTGACTGCTTTCGAATCGTTCACCGGCGGATTAATGGCGCCCGGATATGATGAAAACCCATGGCAATATAAATTTACCTGGAATCCAAGAAATGTGGTGATTGCCGGACAGGGGGGGACGGTTCGTTTTCTACACAATGGAAGGTATAAATATATTCCATACACCAAAGTTTTCAGACGCACGGAAAGAATTGAAATTGAAGATTATGGAACTTTTGAAGGTTATGCCAACCGGGATTCTCTGGATTATTTAGATAAATATGGGCTCGATGGAGTTTCCACTATTTATCGTGGTACGCTCCGTCGCCCGGGCTTTTGCAGGGCTTGGGACCTCTTTGTGCAGCTTGGAGTTACGGATGATACCTTTATTGTCGAGGATTCTGAATCGATGACATTCAGAGAGTTTATCAACTCATTTCTCCCTTACAACCCAACCGATTCCGTTGAACTCAAATTGATGCAATACTTGAAGATTGACCAGGATTCCGGTCTTATGGAAAAACTGAAATCATTAAACATTTTTTCCGATCAGATAATAGGTTTGAAACGTACAACCCCGGCGAAAATTCTGGAACATATTCTGAAAGAAAGCTGGACGATGCAAGCAGATGATAAGGATATGGTGGTGATGTGGCACAAGTTTTTCTATCATGCATCAGATGGAAAATCTTATCAGAAAACCAGCTCCCTGGTGGTGCTGGGAGAAGATTCAAGTCATACTGCTATGGCGAAAACAGTAGGCCTCCCAATGGGAATTATGGCAAAACTGATTTTAAACCGGGAGATAAGTTTAAAAGGATTGCATTTACCCGTCAAAAAGGAAATCTACGAACCGATACTGAAGGAATTAAAACAATTTGGAATACAATTTAAAGAACAAATAATACCTCAAACAGATAATTATGAAAACCAACCTATCTTCTGAAATAGCTTCAATATTTAAAAAACTACAAATATCAGAGACTAACCCATCCTACTGTACCGGATTGAATTGGGCAGAAATTAATGGAGAAAAAGCATTTGCAGTTACGACACCGATAACCAATGAGGTGATCGGTCATGCAGAAGAAGTCAGTTCTGATGATTATGAAAAGGTAATCCAAACCGCACAAACGGCATTTAATAAATGGCGATTGATACCTGCTCCGCAGCGAGGTGAAGTTGTCCGCCAATATGGGTTGGTACTGAGAAAGTTTAAGCATGAGCTTGGCACTTTAGTAAGCATCGAATGCGGAAAAATATTGCAGGAGGGCCTTGGTGAAGTACAGGAAATGATCGATATCTGTGATTTTGCCGTTGGACTCTCAAGACAATTGTACGGATTTACCATGCATTCCGAACGGCCTCAACACCGAATGTACGAGCATTATCATCCTATTGGAGTGGTGGGTATTATTTCTTCGTTTAATTTCCCTGTTGCTGTCTGGGCCTGGAATACTATGATTGCGGCCGTATGTGGTGATGTGACCGTTTGGAAACCATCAGAGAAAGTACCATTAACTGCAATTGCATGTTTTAAAATTTTCAGTGATATACTTCAGGAAAATGATGTTCCGGAGGGCGTTTTTAATTTGATCATTGGTGGCGCGGCTGTTGGAGCGCAAATGTCTAAAGATTCACGAATTCCTTTGATTTCAGCCACAGGGTCTATTGTAATGGGTAAAAAAGTAGGAGCGGCTGTAGGATCGAGGCTGGGTAAGTCTATCCTGGAATTGGGTGGCAATAATGCCATTATCATCAGTCCAAATAGTGATATTGAAATGGCAGTGAGAGCTGCAGTATTTGGAGCTGTGGGGACGAGCGGACAGCGATGTACTTCCACAAGAAGATTGATTATTCATGAGGATATTTATAATCAGATAGCCGATAGATTGATCAATATTTATAAAACGTTGACAATCGGCAGCCCATTGGACGAAAATAATCTGGCAGGTCCGTTGATTGATCAGGATTCCGTAGCTAAATATTTGAATGCCATCTTGGAAATTAAACGTGCAGGGGGTAAGATTTTATATGGAGGAGAAGCATTAACGGGTGGAGAATATGATAAGGGAAATTATGTGCTGCCCACCATCGCCGCTGTACAGAATGACTATGCCATTGTGCAGGAAGAGACTTTTGCCCCAATTCTATACTTGATAAAATATAACGGAAATATTGAAAATGCCATTCATATTCAGAATGATGTGAAGCAGGGATTATCATCAGCGATTTTCACCAATAGTTTGAGGGAAAGTGAATTATTCCTTTCTCACGCCGGATCGGATTGTGGAATAGCGAATGTAAATATCGGTACCTCCGGTGCGGAAATAGGAGGGGCTTTCGGTGGAGAAAAAGAAACCGGAGGAGGTAGAGAATCAGGCTCCGATGCGTGGAAGTTTTACATGCGAAGGCAGACCAATACCATTAATTATGGAACCTCTTTGCCATTGGCTCAGGGTATCAAGTTTGATGTGTGAGTAAAAGCTATTTTCCATTGGGTTTCGTTAAACTATTTCCTTAATAGCTCTATAGTCTATTGTTCATTAAAGATTTTCACTAGGTTTTCAGAATTTAAAAAGTTGGCTGCTATCCGTACAAACTTTTTTTTTAGACACTCCTTATTCTTATTGTCTTTTACAATTTTAACATGCAACTCAGTTTATTCTATCTCACCTATCACTGATTCCAATGCAAAATATAGGGATCAATAGGTATTTCTGGTTGGAGGGATAATTTCTAAACAAGAAGATAAAGTGAAGACATCTTAGTGATATTTCAATAAAAGACCGTGATCAAAATTCTTCATTGAGTTATGAGCGATGGCCGGTCAAAACAGCGGGGGTGTGCTGGCAATGCGCGCGGAAGCATTGTTTTGACAAGATTTTTCTTTGTTTCGTTTCTTTTCATCGAATGGAAAAGAAATGAAAATCCATAAACTATCTTACTCAAAAACACACGTAAAATACATTAGCTTTGAAAGCTCATACATACTTTGGTTGCGATTCATTTTGTATTTACCCCAGGTTTTAAACTTGATCTGGTATTATCTTTCATGGTACCCTATTTAAAATTTTGAATAATCCTTTGCCTGTCTTCATTTTCCTTATCGCTTTTATGGTATAATTCGATAAAAATTATTTGTTGTTCTTCATCAAAGTACGCATAAACCAGCCTCAATCCAGAATTTACACCACGACCTTTCAATGCTTTGCAGGCTATTTTCCTCACTTTAATTATGCATGTTTCTAAACCCAGGTTATCAATACGAAAACTGAAAGGTGGACTTGCATCAGGCTTAACAACCAGTACCTTTCTGACCACCTCCAAATCATCTTTCAGTGTCCTATATTTTTTAAAAAGCTTTTTAAAATCCTTTTTGAATTCATGCAACTCGTCATAAGTCATTCTTCTTCAATTTCTTCCACATAATTTCGAACAGAAAATGGAGGTTCACGATAAAAAGCCAATTCATAATCTATCTCTTCTCCCTCCCTGGATGCTAACCAGGGCATATCTTTATGCGAATAATTGCTAATTGCCGAGGCAGACCAGTCGCTCATTTGTTCAATGACCTTATCAATAACTTCTTTTTCACTTGCTTTCAATTCATCTAAATCTGCCTTTACTAAAGGTAAATAACGAGTCTGGGAATAGCCGTGATACTCAGTTTTAACTCTTTGAATCTGCCTTTGATCAATCATCTGCAGTATAATTACATCAAGCTTTTGAGGAACTGGTCCGAAGGGTAATTTGCGATATTTGGCACCTGTTAAATGTCCCTCATATAGCTCGTAATAATTGAAGTCTAAAAAATATAGCAACTTATAAAGGACAGTTTCACCAACATTTGGTTTGCCGGCACATCTTTCCAAAACATACAATAGTACATTTTTAAACTTTTGGACATTTATTGTTGGAACTGAAATTCGTTCCTCAATTTTTGAAGGTTTGGTTTCATCTTTTATTTCCTGATTTATCAGGAAATCTCCGGACATGAAATCATCTATTGAGAAGCCTAAGACCATTGATAATTGCTGTAATTCAAGAGCATTAACATTTCTATTTCCCAATTCAACCTGAGCTAAAGATGATCGGGAAATATTGATGCTTTTAGCCAGATTCTGTTGAGATAAACCCTTCCTTTTGCGAAGTTCAGCAATCCTTTGACCTATTTGCGATTGAGACAAAAATGTGTCCATATCTAATTCATTATTCCTATTAATAAAGCAAAAGTACATTATGTTTCAATATCAAACAAGTATATGTTCTAATATCAAGCACATTATTTTTATGACAAAAGTAAAATTTATTAAAACTCCATTGGCAGAGGAATCACTTGCAATCTGAAGTACAATCAGATACTTTTATAAAAAAATATACGGTCAGCATATTGTGCGTGGTTACGTCATTGCCGACCATAAAAGGGAAGCACCTTCATTGATAAAAATTATCATTTCTATAGAGCGCAAGAGAGAATTAAGGGAAAATATTGGAGAAATTTAAACAGTTCAATAAACTAATTTGCATATTAAACTCACCTTATAAATTCATAAAGGAAATCTAAAATGAAAAAATTAATAATAGTTACGTTTATCGCAATATTTACAATTGCAATAGTAGAGGTTAAAAGTTTAAACCAGGCCTCTCATCAACCGGTTGTTACACAAAATCAAGCTGTTGACAAAACCATTAAATTATTTAATGGCATTGATTTAACAGGCTGGTACACCTTTCTTCAAAACAGGGGGCGCGATAATGACCCTAAAAATGTTTTTACTGTGCAGGATGGAATGATCAGAATTTCCGGTGAAGAGTGGGGGTGTATCACTACAAAAGATGAATACGAAAATTACACTATTGTGCTGGAGTTTAAATGGGGTGGGAAAACCTTTGAACCCAGATTGGAAAAAGCCAGGGATAGTGGTTTACTGTTACATTCTCAGGGCGAGGATGGCAGCTCGAATGGGATATGGATTAATTCCATTGAGTGCCAGATAATTGAAGGTGGCACCGGCGACTTTATTGTTGTTGGTGATGGAACTGATAAATTTGAAATTACCAGTACTGTAGCTCCTGAAAAACAAGAGAGCTCATATGTTTTTCAACCGGACGGCCAAAATGCAACAATCCAGAAAGGCCGCATTAATTGGTTTAACCGCGATCCGGATTGGAAGGATATCATCGGTTTTAGAGGGAAAAATGATGTTGAGAAACCTGTTGGAGAATGGAACACGTTGAAGTGTATTGCTTTAGACGGACAGATATCAATATATCTCAATGGTGCGTTGGTGAATTGGGCGACAAACGTAAAACCGGATAAAGGTCGTATTCAGATACAGTCAGAAGCTGCCGAAATTTTTATTAGACGTGTGGAATTAACACCACTAAGCAAAAAATAAAGAAAGTATTGCAAAAAGGTGAAATGCTTTCAATAAGAGAAGGGCAATCGAGTTTAGAAAGATTCGACATCCTACACCTCGGTCTGTAGCTCACAGACCGATAATTTGAATTGTTTAATGGTCTGTGAGCCACAGACCATGGCTTTTTAAATTATTTTTACTTTAAACTCGATCGCCCTGCAGCAGGTGGGGCTAATAAACCAAAAATTGAATTATAAATTGATGACACAAGTAAGACTCATATGCTGGAATTTTGGTGCGATAATAAAAATAACTCAGAGGGGAATTCCATTAATTATTTTCATCATAATCTTTAGTCAGCGACCGATTGAAGCACAAAAATTGCATACTGTGCAGTCCGCGGATGGGATATTGGTGCTTGAAGGGCGTGACAGTATTCTTTTTTACAGGTCATCTGCGAAATCTTTAAACGGTAACTACAATAGGGCTGATTATATTCATCCATTGTGGGGATTAAATGGCGATGTACTGACATTGGATTTTCCAGAAGACCATCCACAGCACAGAGGTGTTTTTTGGGCCTGGCGTCAAATAAAGGTAGATGGAAAATATGCAGGAGATTCATGGCTTTGTGATGATTTTTCTTGGGATGTAAAGCAAATTGAAGTTGAGAATGCGTCAGATACTTCTCTTGTTATTCAAACAGATGTAAATTGGAAATCTCCCAGGATTAGAGATCGCCAGGGTGAGCAGATACCATTTGTTTTAGAAAAAGTTACTATCAGAGTATATAAAAAACAATTGCAGTATCGCCTGATTGATATGGAAATCCGGTTAAAAGCGTTGATGAAAAATGTGTCAATAGCAGGGTATGATAATGAAAGCGAATTGGGTGGATTTTCAATTCGTATGAAAACGCCGAATGATTTGACCTTTGTTTCTAACAGTGGCGAGTTGATTCCTCAGTGGCCGGCTGTGGAGGCTGGTCCATGGATAGATATTTCAGGAACTTTGGGTTCTGTTGGGGAGCGATCAGGTATTGCTATCCTGACGAATGTAAATAATCCATTACCGTGGAATATTTGGAATCTGCGTAAGAAAAACAGCATGCAAAATGTTGTTTTCCCAGGGAAAAAGGCTGTTGTTTTACCATTGGATGATATTGTTGTATTAAAATACCGCATGATGCTTTACGATGGCCAATCAGATTTTATCCGTACTGACAAGTTGTATAAGTCATTTAATGAATAACCTCAAACGCGTCTCGATTTTGCCCTGCATTATCAAAAGAAGAAAAGATAATATTCTGCCTATTTAATATGGAAATGGCCTCAAGATCGGCTTATGATTTAGTTTTAGATGTATTCTATAATATCTCCGGGAAAAATCATGTATTAGCATCTGAATAATCAGTAAAATAATTGTAATTTTCTGAATGACTATTAAGTGAATTTTTCTATATAAAATTATATAATCTTAAACTACATAAAAATGGCTGGTAAATTTAGATTTACATTCGGGCCCTGGAATATCCATGAAGGAGCAGATGTTTTTGGCCCTGCGGTTCGTAAGACAATCGAATTCGAAAAGAAACTTGAAATGTATAAGAATCTCGGTTTTAGTGGGGTCCAATTTCATGATGATGATGCAGTTCCTGTTCTGGAGGGTAAATCGGCTTCTCAAATTGCATCTGAAGCAAGATCTCTAAAACAAAGACTTGATGATATGGGACTAAAAGCTGAGTTTGTAGCTCCAAGGCTTTGGGAAGATTCAAGGACTATTGACGGTGGATATACCTCAAACGATCCGGCATGTCGTAAATATGCCATAGAACGATCGAAAATATGTATTGATATCACCAAAGAATTAGGCATTGATCTCGTTGTCCTCTGGTTAGCCAGGGAAGGGTCCTATATTCGTGAATCAAAAGATAGCGTGGTGGCTACTGAAAGATTGGTGGATGCCATAAACGTCATGTTGGGTTATGATCCTGATATTCGCATTTGTGTTGAACCCAAACCCAACGAACCAATGGACCATGCTTATATACCAACCACAGGACATGCCATTGCCTTGGGGATGCTTACCGATGATGCTGACCGGGTGGGAGTGAACATCGAAAGCGCACATGCCATTCTGGCCGGGCTGGATCCTTCAGATGAGATGGGGTTCGCGCTGGCGCATAACAAGCTATGGACTGTTCACTTGAATGACCAGAACGGCTTAAAGTTTGACCAGGATAAATCTTTTGGATCAGTTGATTTGAGAAGGGCATTTAACCAGGTCCGAATTCTTGATAGGCATGATTATGGTAAAAATGGTGAATGGGTAGGTCTTGATGTAAAGGCCATGAGAACTCAGAAGGATGAAAAGGCTACCGCTCATTTAACCAATAGCCTGGAGATGTTTAATCTTTTATTAAAAGCATCCCGCAGTACAGATGATGCAAAAATCGATTCATTTATTGCAGAAAGGAATTACGAAGCGCTCGATCTTTATATAATGAAACACATTATGGGTAGATAGTATCAAATACATTCAAAGTCTGTATGTTTTGAACCTGATGGGAAATAGAAAAGAGTTATTAGGGTTGCTCTTAGGAATCCTCAAACCTGGTTTTCCTCCGGCGGTTAATATTATTGATTTAACTGGTATTGCAATTGTGCTGCTTATAATACTCCCGGGAATCCCTTTTTTAATATAATTGCAATAAAAGGAAGCAATTTGTTCATTGTGTAAATTACCAGGTGTTTCCAATCATATTATATAATTGTCTTGTACACACTAAATTATTGTGCTACATTGCTCAACTGACATGTTGCATAAATGGTTAATTATAAGTCAGTTATCTAAATACTTTAATTTCTATTTACCAAAAAATCGCACTATGAAAACTGTAATTATAACAGGAGCTTCTTCTGGAATAGGAGAAGCCACCGCCCATGCATTGGCGGCGGAGGGTTATGCTGTCGTTTTATCAGCAAGATCCATTGATAAACTTGATAAACTGAAGCAGGACCTTGTAGCCAAGGGTTTCAAAGCTATTGCCGTCAAAGCTGATGTAACCAATCGAGCGGATATGAAGGCGGTCGCCAAAGCAGCAGTTGATGAATTCGGGAAAATTGATGTTCTAATCAATAATGCAGGAATCATGCCTTTATCATTCCTCAAAAACCTCCATGAAGACGAGTGGGAAAATACCATTGATGTGAATATCAAAGGTGTAATGAATAGTATCGGAGCTGTATTACCGGCAATGATGGCACAGAAGGATGGTCATATTGTAAATATTTCCTCGATCGCGGGGATAGAGGTCTTTGCTTCGGGGGCTGTTTATTGCGGCACGAAATATGCCGTGGAAGCTATTACTGAAGGCATTCGCAAGGAGTTGAGCCTTCCCTATAATATTCGCGCCACCTCCATTAGACCGGGAGCTGTTGAGACAAATTTGCTCAGCACCGTTACAGACGATGAAGTAATGACGGCATTTCAGCCAATGTTTGAATCGGTTAAATTCCTGAAATCAGAAGATATTGCCAGGGCTATCGTATATGCGGTGAATCAGGATCCAAATGTCAGTGTCGATCACATTTGTGTGAGACCAAGTAATCAATTGATGTAAAAGTTTTATCCTTTTCAAAAGACTCTAAACACCCTTTCATTATCTGGTGAAAGGGTGTTTTATAAAGTATATAATTTCAGTTATAGTTGCTCTATTGTCATATCAACCATCAGGGCAATCAGGTTTAAAGCAAATTAATAAAAAAAACAATGGTCTGTGGCCCACAGACCGAGGTACGAAATGTTAAATTTTTCTAAACCCCATTGCCCTGTATCAACCACCAGGTTATAATAATTAATCTACCATTTCCTCTATGGGATATCCTTGTATGAATTCTTAGAAAAACTAAAAATCACCCGACAGCATGCCTTGACTGTCGGATAGGATTGCAAGCAAAACCAAAGTAAATTTGCAGCGATTATTATAAACTTAAATGGCACATCATTAGTCTTTTTGCTTTTTTCAAATTGATTTTACACCTCCGTTTTAAAAATAAAAATATCCTGTTTTGAAGATCATGAAACTTTTACAATTCGGAATTTTAATTATAGTCAGTGTTGCTATCAGCAATTGTACCAATTCGCATACCGCCAATAGAGATTATACCGCGCTGGTCAATCCATTTATTGGAACAGAAGGAAGTGGGAATACATTTATGGGACCTGTGCTTCCCTATGGAATGGTTCAGCTTGGCCCATACCTGAAATATTCAGATAATCACGAGTCAGGGACAATCTTTGGTTTCAGTCATACACATACAAGCGGTATGGCAGGTGGGGGCAATGGAGTTCGCGGGAATATTTTATTTATGCCAATTGTGGAGCATGATCAGGTTTCACCTGATGATAAAAATGTCTATCAATCTACATTCTCTCATAGCGATGAAGCGGCCTCTCCTGGCTATTACAAAGTAATTCTGGATGATTATAATATCATCGCCGAACTGACATCCACTACAAGAACCGGGTTTCACAAATATACTTTCCCAGAGACTGATAAGGGTGCTATCATTTTGAAACTTGGAAAGGGTTCATTGTCCATGAATGATAATGAGCTATCGGGTCATGGAAATGGCGTGTATTTTGTCGCGAAATTTTCTAAGCCGGTGAATAGTTTTGAATTTTCTAATGATGTTGAAATAGCAAAAGGTTTAAAAACCATCGAAGGAGAAAATGTCATTGGCAAATTTAGATTTAAGACCAATAAAGAAGATGCCATTTTGCTAAAGGTTGGCATTTCTATGGTAAGTGTTGAAGGCGCGAGAAATAATCTTGATAAGGAATTGCCCGGTTGGGGCTTTGACCAAATTAGGAAAAACGAGAGAGATGCATGGAATAAAGAATTGAGTAAAATTGAAGTTGAGGGCGGGACAGAAACCGAGCAGGTCATTTTTTATACAGCACTTTATCATTCCATGATTCACCCGAATATATTCATGGATGTCGATAAAAAGTTTCACAATGAAAGCGGAGAAATTTATACAGCAACTGATTTCGATAACTATACAAATTTTTCACTTTGGGATACCTTCAGAGCATTACACCCTTTATACACAATAATAAATAGGGAAAGGACATCACATTTTATTCGATCTTTTTTAGAACGCTATGATCATAATGGCCGAATGCTGATCATGGAATTCAATGGAGTTGAAGGAGAACAACCACCGATGATCAGATACCATTCGCTTTCTGTACTTGCCGATGCCTATGTAAAGGGGATCAGGGATTACGATGTTCCCAAGGCGTATGAGGCGATGAAAAATTTGGCCAACGATCTCGATAGAAAAGGAAAACAACTCTATTTGGATTACGGATTTATTCCATCTGATCTTAAAGGTCAGACCGTATCTCGTACATTAGAATACAGTTATGATGATTGGTGTGTAACCCGCCTTGCGAAAGATTTCAATGACGAAGATCTCCTCTATTATAGCCAACGGGGTGATTTTTATAAAAATCTACTTTCAACGGATGTGAATTTCATGCGAGGACGAAAAAGCAATTTCCAGTTTGTTGCTGATTTTGACCCTATGGAAACTACAGGGCATTATACCGAAGCCAACGCCTATCAATACAGCACTTTTGCTCCACAGGACGTTGAAGGGATGATTGAGATGATGGGAGGAGACAAAGTTTTTGAGGACTGGCTGGATGCCTGTTTCACCACACAAACTGACTTTTCCAAGATCAATGTTCGAGATGTGACCGGGCTTATCGGACAGTATGCGCACGGCAATGAGCCGAGCCATCACATCGCCTATTTGTATAATTAGTGTCACTAAGAAAACGCATCTCTCGTTTTTGCAATATAATTATTTTA
>JAJRQT010000074.1 GCA_024280115.1 Bacteroidota bacterium
ATTTTTTTAGGTTTAACCGGAGAAATCATAGGATTTCAATCTTAGATAAAATTATTGAAAGATGTGTACTACATGAACCTGTGAGCTATGCAATGATTAAATCAAATGCGATCTAAATGGGTAACCCTAAAAAATATTATAGTAAGATGGAACCAGTAAACCACACAATTATCAATCCTCCGGAAGCCAGTCAAATTCAGACTGACTTAGCTGACAAAATTTACTCTTTGCTCAATGAAGGAAGCCTGTTTGAGATTTACAAAATAATGGAAAATCTTAATTCAGCACAGGATAAAAAATGCATAAAGGATTTATTCAACACAAAATTTGACATTAACTTCATAAAGTATATCTAAACTGTTCAGATTTTATAGGGGAATAAAAAAGCCTTTGCCGGTCAGCAAAGACTTTTTTAAAGTCCTTTCTAAATAGTATGAGCCAAGTGGGGCTTTTTGGCCTTTTTCCAACTCAATACCTTATCAATGGCCTTTTTAGAGGCATGATCCTGAAGTACCAATGCCGCAACACTTTTTTCAACTTCGTCATTCCATTCGGCGTCATTTTGTGGCCTCCTAATATCGGTAATGAATGGAATTTTGGCCTTGTGATGTTCCGATACCTGAACATACCTGACATCTGTGTTGCTGTAAATAACATTTTCTCCTTCGTGATAACCTTCATTGTTCACAAATACGCCAATCTTTAGGTATTTGTTACCTGGATCAACTTCAGAGCGCAAAATAAATCCACAAGTCAAATCTGAATCTTGTGCTTTTGGGATAATAATTCTTCCGGAAGACATCTTTTATGCATTTAGGTAAAAAATAATGAAAATAGCCTTGGACTATAGTATTACAACATCACTAAAAAGTCAATAGTTCCTTTGTTATCTTTTAAATGTTATTTATTGAAAATGAAAGATTTATAACCTGCTTGTATTGTGCAAAAAAATCGATGACCCATTCATTCAAATAGCAAATCACTTTTATGATTCACTCAATTTAAACTATATTTGTTTCACATGTTGCACTCATTCAATCCTCCTCATTAATCTAAATTTATCTATGAAAAAATTCGCATTTAATCCGGTAATAGTAAAGTTAATAAAATCGTCAACCGCCTGGTTGATCATCCTCTCTGGAATCATGGTCATAACAATCTATTGCACCCCAAAGGAAGATAATCAGGCATTCTACCTTGATGAAGCGCTCCAAAAAGCACCAGACGCTTTTTTTGAACGCGCTCTTGTAGGTCCCCAGGATGATGGCACCTACATAGTCGCCACTACTCAACGCATAGATCCGGCTGGTGAAAATATCACTTTCCCCGGCAGACCCGTGGATCTTGCACTCAATCCGGAGGAAAGTATGTTGGCAGTTAAAAACATGAATGACATCATATTCATGAATGCAAATACAAATGAAATCATTCAAACTCTTAAAATCCCAAAAGGAGGGAACACCTTCACAGGAATCGCCTGGAGCGATCAGGGTAAAACGGTTTGGACTTCAGATACAAAAGGCAAATTGCGTGCGGCAAAAAAACAGGAGAATGGAAGATTTTCCTGGGCTGAAGAAATTCTGATGCCCGGACCAAATGAAAAAGATTTAGATGGCGCTTATCCCGGGGGTATAGCGATAGATGAAGCTAATGGATTGCTCTACATCACACTCAACCGCAACAATACACTATGTATCATAGATTTAAAAACAAATACAGTCGAAACACAAATACCTGTGGGAATTGCACCATATACCGTAGTACTTTCAGGCAATAAAGCCTATGTTACCAATTGGGGCGGTCGCAGACCGGGACCAGATGATATGACAGGCCCCTCATCAGGAAGTAAGGTAGTTGTCGATCCAAAAACCGGCATCGCATCCTCAGGGACAGTTTCAGTGATAAATTTAACATCACGCCAGGTAGAGGTAGAAATAGAAACAGGTCTCCACCCTGCGGGAATGGTATTTTCTCCAGATAAATCTCAATTATATGTGGCCAATGCCAATAGCGATTTTATTTCCGTAATCGATACTAAAACCAACCAAGTCGTTCGTAAATTGAATGCCAAACCCATGGAACAATTACCCTTGGGAAGCGCTCCCAATGCCCTGACCATCTCCCCTGATGGCGAAACATTATATGTGGCCAACGGAGGTAATAATGCTTTGGCTGTCATTGACCTTTCCAAAGGAAAAGTATCCGGACTAATACCAACAGGCTGGTATCCTGGAGCAGTAGCTATAAATAAAAAGGGAGACCGGTTGTTCGTAGCCAACATAAAAGGTGTGGGCGGAAACCACAGCGGCTCTATTGATGTCAGGGAAAAGATTTGGAAATATTCGGGGAAAGATCCCGCCCTTGCTGCAGAAAAAGGCTATAACGCTCATGAGCATCATGGTTCAATTTCTTTTATCAGGGTTCCCGACAAAAAAACACTCGAATTATTCACCATCAGGGCTGCAGCAAATATGCGTTTACCCAAGATCGACCAAACTTTAAATCTTCAGGAGGTTGAGGAAAAAATTGTTCCGATACCTGTGAATCCTGGTGAACGATCGGTATTCAAACACGTTTTGTATATCATAAAGGAAAACAGAACCTATGATCAGATATTGGGAGATTTACCACAGGGAAACGGAGAGCCCGACCTTTGCTTTTACGGTCGCGATGTAACACCCAATCACCACAAGCTGGCTGAAGAATTTGTTTTATTAGATAACACATATTGCAATGGTGTGCTCAGTGCAGACGGACACCAATGGACTGATGAAGGAAATGTTGCAGACTATCTGGAAAAAAGCTTTGGCGGATTTGAACGCAGCTATCCATATGATGGAGATGATGCGCTCGCCTATTCTGCCTCGGGTTTCATTTGGGATTACGTATTGCAGGCAAATCTGACTTTCAGGAATTACGGTGAATTCGTTGGGGCCAAAATAGAGCCCTCATCTACAACGTGGACAGATCATTACAAGGACTTTATTCAACAAACAGGGAAAATAAAAATTCAGGCGATCCCTCAAATTCATACAATTGAACCTTATATCTGCCCTACATATATCGGATTTCCGGGCAAAGTGCAGGATGTTTACCGTGCCGGTGAATTTATCAAGGAACTGAATGGCTACGAGGAATCAGGGAATTTACCAAATTTCATGATCATGTTGTTACCCAACGATCACACTTCAGCTACCCGTGAAGGGGCTCCTACTCCAAGAGCCGCCGTGGCTGACAATGACCTTGCCCTTGGCCGGATAATAGAAGCAGTCAGTAAAAGTAAATTTTGGAAAGAGACTGCCATATTTGTGGTTGAAGATGATCCGCAGGCGGGCCTCGATCACGTTGACGGCAGGCGCACAGTTGCATTTTGCGTAAGCCCTTATACCAAACGCGGCAAAGTGATCAGTACACATTATAACCAAAACAGCATATTGAGAACTATGGAGCTTATACTCGGACTTCCACCCATGAATCAGTTTGATATGGCAGCTAATCCAATGACGGATTGTTTTACGGACAAGCCGGTTTTTACACCCTATAATGCTGAGCTGAACCAAATCCCGCTCGATGAGATGAATCCGGTATTATCTTCATTGAATAAAACCGGAAAGCAGTATTATTTTGCAAAAAAATCTATGGAGATGCCTTTGGATGATATTGATCAAGCAGATGAAGGACTGTTTAACCGTATTTTATGGCATGATGCAAAAGGTTATGATGTGCCTTATCCTGAAATGGCAAAAACAGAGGAAATGAGCAAGGATAAAAAGGGTACCGGAACACAGTTTTTAAATATTATTATTCCCTGAAGAGGTGACCCCATTCTGAGAATTGGCAAATGGTAGTAGCAGGGAAAAAGAAAATATGTGAAATGGGTTGTTCTTAGTATCAAAATTCTAATATCCGTGCATTTATTAGCAAAAAATCAGTAATTCTACTTTACGAAGATAATGTACATAGTTTGAATTTTCTTTATGCAACTAAACCTTCAAGGATTTTTAGTATGGTTTATCTTTGATTTCTATAATTAGAAGGCATTTGCAATCGAATCCCTGCCTCGCCTTTAGATTTACAGAACAGTATTATTCTTAGATGATATTACTATTATGAAATTTTCTTTTTTGCTCCTTTTTTCTTTTAAAGTTATCCACATTTGTGGAAAACTAACAGCGGCAAAGG
>JAJRQT010000075.1 GCA_024280115.1 Bacteroidota bacterium
AGCTAAAGAAGATTTTAAAATATGATTATTTTTAGAAAAATAACAGCCTCCTTTTTGTCCACTTGAACCAATCGACTCTAAAATAGCCTACTTTTTGTCCATTATACCTAATATTCCAACTGTGTGAAAGGGTTGAGAGGATACCATTATTATTATTCCGAGTCGTACAGTTTTTTAATGTTACAGTAGAGTTTTCACCATTAAAAAAATTTGATATAATAGCTAAATTGGCATCTTCCACTTTTGCATTTTTCGCTTCAAATTTTCCACTTGAAGCACCAAATGCAGCTAAACCTGCATACAAACTATAACCTTGATTTAAATATTTCCCCTTGTCTTCTTCCCCAATAACCACGATATTTTTATAAATCACATTCAGGTTAACCGGATTGTCCAAATCATTATCAAGGTTCTCATACTGAACATGAAGAGCTTGAATGGAATTTCCTTCTTCCGGTGGTTCGCCGGGCTTGTATTGATAATACGGCGTAGTCGGTTCATCCACAATAATTGTCAAATCCGAAACCGAAACAGTCCGCATTTCTTGGTTATAATGGTGAGCGAAACAGAACATATAGAAACCATCAGTATTCTTAAATGTAAAATTTAATGGTGGACATTCACTAACATCAAACAACTCTCCAGGTACTGTTTGAATAGTTGTTTCATTCATCCCAGAACCTTTCAGTGTTCCATTAAAATCCCACCTGATAATACTTTGATGCAGATAAAAAAGGCCTTCAGCAAGTTGTACAACTTCTCCGGAGCCAGCATTCTGCAGGGCCTCATTAATGTTTTGCCAGTCTTCATGGGCTTTGATAAGAGCATTGGTTGCCGCGCTTGGAATAACCTTTATTTTTCCTGCTTTTTGCTTTGCATTTTTTGCTTTTAACATTGCCGGTGTATCATCTACAAACACATCCGGTTCTGAACAGGCAAAACAAAGACCAATACAGAAAACTACAATTAATAGTTTTTTTAAAGTTTTCATGATTTTTTATTTTTATTTAAAATGTAAAGTTGAAATGATTTAATCTTTAGAAATTTCGGAATAAATAGCAGGCAAGACATAGCAGCTATGTTGTTGAAACTTTCAATTTTGTATCGATTGTTTCAGCTATGTTGTCAGGAATTACACAATTGCGTGAGGAAGGGTTATCTGGCTTTCCGTTTGTGGTATGGAGCAAGGCCAATTTCATCAACAATCTTCAGAAAGCGTGGGTCATTACGAAGAATATCAAAATCGGGATTGGTAGCAATCAGGTTGAAATAAACGTATAGTCGCCTTTGGGATTCCATGTTCTTTTCGAGCCAATAAACCGATTCCTCCCGGTTTCCTAAAATGGCATTCCACCAGGCGGTATAAAAAGGATGCCCACTCATCCCCTGGACCGGAATGGGTTTATTCTTGTTCACATCAACCAGCCAGGTAAATAGTCCATTAATTCCCGATTTGCTATATGCTACATTTATCTCCTCTGAATATTGCTCTGTTCCGGGATGGTGTTTGACAATGGTCTGAAGTGCCTGTACCGCTTTTTCTCCTTCACCCAATTTTGCATAGTTGAGAAAGAACAACCATTCATTTTCGATAAAATTTGGTTTAAGATCGCGTGCAAGAATGCATGCTTCGATAGCTTCATCGTGCTTTTCTTCGAAGTAATATATCCATGCATTTAAGTTCTGTACTACCCAAAAGTAAGGCTCCAGTTCTACAGCGCGGTTTATGTGAAAACGTGCATCCTTAATTGGCCCCGTGATCATAAGAAATTGGGCATACCCTTGCCGTGCAGTGGCGAAGTTGGGATTTAACCTGATGGAAGTCTCATATTCTTTTTTGCCTTCTTCAAAATCACGCAGTCCCCAAACCAGGAAAGCTCCCAGTACGGCATGTGCTTCTGAACAATTGGGATCTAACTCCAATGCTTTCATACTTAATTCTCTTGCTTTAGGAAATCCTTTATTTATAGGTAACCAACCCCAGGCTTAAAGACTAAACCAGGCTTTTGCAAGACCGGCATAAGCTGCAGCAAAGTTTTCATCTTCTGAAATCGCCTTTTCATAATACTGAATACAGTTCTTTACTCCCTCCTTATCAAAATCGGAGCGCTGTTCGCTATTGGCTTTATGAAGTAAGAAACGAGCTTGTAAATAATAATCATATGCCTTTGCATTTTGTGTCGGAATCTTCTCGATCTGTCTGATCTCATTTTCAGGAAGAACAGCTTTCAGTTTAGAAGCAATCTGTAAAGCAATCTCACCCTGAATGCCAATTATATCATCCAGTTCCCTGTCGAAACGAGATGACCACAAATGTTCATCACGATAAGCATCAATAAGTTGGACACTTATTCTTACTTTTTCTCCATGCCTGCGTACACTCCCTTCAAGTACATATTTTACATCCATCTTGCGAGCAATTTTGCGGGCAGAAGGATTACCTTCACGAAACTGTTCTGCCGAAGTACGTGATACAACCCTCAATGCTGTTATCCAGTATAGGTCATTAAGGATATCTTCCCTTACACCATCAGCAAAGTATTGATTATTGGGATTGTCACTAAGATTTTTAAAGGGCAGCACTACTATCGACAACTCCTTATCCTTTTGGCTCAAACCATATGGAAAAAAACTGCCGTTTATTAATACGGTGTAATAGAACCAGAACAATGCAATTACAACCAAAGAAATAGCAGATATCAGGAAAACCTTATAAAGAGTTAACTTTTTGCCTGTAGCGGTTGATGTTACAACATCGTTTGGTAATTGTTTGGGCTCAACAGCGCTTTCTTCAAGTACTTTATTTTCTTCTATATCTTCCGCGATGAGTCTCTTCTTCACTTCTCCCGGGGGAAAACCATAATGTTCATGAAAGCAATGATTGAAATAGGCAGGACTGCTAAATCCAACATTGTATGAAACTTCTGCAGCCGAAGCCACATTTTCCCGAAGCATTTCCATAGCCTTTTCTAAGCGAACTGTACGTATAAATTGACTAATTGATTGGTTGGTGAAAGCCTTTAAATGACGGTGAATATACGACCTGCTCATTCCGAATTCCCGAGTCAGCTCGCGAACTCCAAATTGATCGTTTGCCAGGTTGGCTCCCGTTATTTTTGCTAAACGGTTTAAAAATGCTCGCTTTTCGCTGATATTGACAGACATGTTGATTACTTAACTCTACAGTTAATAATCAATTTGGCATGAGTAAATTACGAATAAAAGAAGGTAAATTCAACATGAATATTGCTTATTCAACATTTAAGGAGTACACCAAGCACGAATCTATAGTGGAGAAAAGGTAAGCACACAGCCCAAATCCATAACTGGCAGAAATAGTTATAAAATCCTTTCTGTATCTATAATATCAATATCTCTCAATTTAGGCATAACCAATCAACCCCAATTTCCATGTTCTATCATCACTATGAGCTTCTGAAATAAATAATGTAGCGATTTGAAAATTTAATCGTCTTGTATACTGAGGCCATTAATCAGTGGGATAATACTATTATAGACTACCCGATTTTTTTAAATTATGCTTAAACATTTTATATCGATAACCATCAGGACTCTTTTTAGAAATAAGACATACACACTAATCAACATTATTGGATTAGCAATTGGAATGTCCTGTACCCTACTGATTTTTTTATGGGTTAATCATGAAATGAGCTATGACAAATTTCATACAAATTATAATCAGATATACAGGGTTGTTGAAAATCAATATTATGCCGGTAACGAGGTATTTCCGGTGGCTGTAACTCCTTCTCCATTGGCAAGTAACTTGAAAGAAAATTATTCCGAGGTAATTAACACGACACGGTTTAAGAACAGGACCTGGGTGATTGAGAAAGATGATAAAGCATTTTCTGAAAGCATTGGTTTAGTAGATTCCGGATTCTTTAAAATATTTTCCATGAAATTTATTGAAGGAAATCCAGAAATCGCTTTTAGTAACAACCTGTCTGTCATCCTGACAAAGGATGCTGCAGACAAATACTTTTTTGGAGAATCTCCGCTTGGAAAAACACTGAAAATTAATAAAAATTATGATTTTACAGTGTCAGCTGTGATTGAGAAATTTCCGGATAATTCGCATATAAATTTTGATGTTTTACTACCTTTTGAACATTTGAAAAATGAACAAGATCTAGAACAATGGGGAAATAACTGGGTCTATTCCTATGTACAAGCAAGTGCGGATCTAAATATAGAAGATTTTAATAGTAAAATAAAAACCATAATTAAAGAACATAGTGAAGGGTCAGTTACTGAGATCTATTTACAACCTTTAAATAAAATACATTTATATGCTGCCGGTAAATATACAGCAGACATTGGAGGACTTGGCGATATTCAGATTGTTAAAATTTTTATAGCCATTGGGATATTCGTTCTTTTAATCGCCTGTATTAACTACATGAACCTAAGTACGGCAAAATCAGTCAACAGAGCACGTGAAATATCTATTAAAAAAGTCGTTGGTTCCACTAAATCTCAAATAATATTTCAGTTATTAAGTGAATCCGTACTTGTGAGTTTTGCTGCATTTATTATAGCAATTGTACTCGCTTCATTATTCTTGCCTTTGTTCAACGAACTAAGTGGTAAAAACCTGATAATTCCATATCATTTAAAAAGTTTTATAGGAATATCTCTCGTATTTGTTTTAGTAATCGGATTGATCTCAGGAAGCTATCCGTCATTTATTCTATCCTCCTTTAAACCTGTCGCAATACTAAAAGGAACGAACCTGGGAGGCGGAAAAGGCAATTCATCCTTCAGACGAATATTGGTTGTATTGCAATTCTCATTATCCATATTTTTAATTATTGGATTTTTAATTATTTCCCAACAACTCAATTATATACAAAATAAAAAACTTGGACTGGATAAGGATAATGTCATCTATTTTTATCTATCACAGAATATGATGCAAAAAGCTGATGTAGTAAAGAATACCTTGCTTCAAAATCCTGACATTCGCTGTTTAACAACAGCCAATCAACTACCAACTAATATATCAAACTCTATTTCCGGTGTAACATGGGAGGGGAAAAATCCTGATGAAACAATGTTGTTTCACATATTGTCCGTGGACCATGGTTATCAGGATGTATTTAAAATGGAAATAGAAGATGGGAGATTTTTTTCAGATAATATCCCCTCAGATTCATTGTCTGTAGTTGTCAATGAAAAAACGATAGAAGTTATGGGCCTTGAGGACCCAATAGGAAAAACCATTCATTTCTATGGTTTTGATGTACGGATAATTGGCGTCCTTAAGGATTTTCATTTTAAATCACTGCATACTAAAATTGAGCCCATAATATTGTGTCAAAGTCAGGAGGAGAATTATATCATGTATGCCAGGATAAATAATAAAAATATCGCCCAAACAATTAAATTTATCGAATCTACCTACAATGAATATCTGACAGACAATCGCAACTTTTTCTATAAATTTTTAAATGAAGATTATGAGGCATTGTACAATGCTGAAAAAAGAACGTCAAAAATTTTCAGCTATTTCGCTATTCTTGCCATTTTTATCTCCTGCCTCGGATTGTACGGACTTGCCTCGTTTATGGTTGAAAAAAGAATTAAAGAAATCGGTATCAGGAAAGTAAATGGTGCATCACTTCAAAATATTATTGGACTACTCACAAAAGATTTTACAAAATGGGTGATATTATCATTCATTATCGCCAGTCCTTTTGCCTGGTATATTATGGTTAATTGGCTTCAGAATTTCGAATACAGAATCAACATTTCCTGGTGGATTTTTGTTCTTGCAGGTTCTTTGGCGCTAACAATTGCCTGGTTAACTGTGGCCTATCAATCTGTCAGAGCAGCGATAAAAAATCCGGTTGAAGCACTCAGATATGATTAGATTTTATATCATTAAAATTAACTACCGAATATCATCAAATCATAATTAGGATATGAAATAATTAATTTCATAAATTGATGTCAACTAACATTTAATTAAAAAAACATGCAATCACACGAAATTGACTATGAAATACATGGAGATGATATGCAAATCGTTTCCATAGAATTGGACCCCAACGAAACCGTTATTGCTGAAGCCGGTGCTATGAACTGGATGGATGATGGAATTACTTATGAAGCGAGGACAGGAGATGGTTCAAAACCCGATCAGGGGTTATTTGGCAAGCTGATGGATATGGGTAAAAGAGTAATAACCGGAGAATCTCTATTTATCACCCATTTTACGAATCATGGAAACGGTAAAAAAGAAGTGGCTTTTGCCGCTCCATATCCGGGGAAAATTATCCCTTTGGATCTCGGTGAAATAGGTGGTGAAATTCTATGCCAAAAAGATGCTTTTCTCTGTGCCGCATTGGGTACCCAGATTGACATTGCATTCAGTAAAAAATTTGGCGCCGGCTTCTTTGGCGGTGAAGGTTTTATTCTTCAGTATCTGAAAGGGGATGGAAAGGCATTTTTACACGCCGGAGGTACCATTGTCAAAAAAGAATTGAAAGGTGAAACCATAAAGGTCGATACTGGGTGTATAGTAGCATTTTCCAAAGGGATTGATTATGATATCCAGCAGGCCGGAAACTTAAAATCCATGTTTTTTGGTGGAGAAGGATTGTTTCTTGCAACCTTACGAGGGTATGGAACTGTGTATCTGCAAAGTCTTCCATTTTCCAGGCTGGCAGACCGCATCATTCAACATGCACCAAAGGCAGGAGGTTCTTCGAAAGGAGAAGGATCAGTATTGGGAGGGCTTGGAAGGTTGCTGGATGGGGATTGATACCCAACAGTAAAACTTATCCTTTAACATTCTTTTAATTCATGTTCTGATTTGATAAACTTATGGAGTCTATTTAAATCTTTGAACAATGAAAAAACTAACTATTCTTTTAATCTCGATTTTTATCACAATAAAAGTTTTTCCCCAGGCAATTTACGAAGATGAACGATATGTTTCTGAGACCGATCCCCTGGTCAAAGAAAAGCTGAAAGAATGGCAAAATATAAAATTTGGCTTGCTGATGCACTGGGGCACCTACAGTCAATGGGGAATTGTAGAATCATGGTCGTTGTGCCCTGAAGAATACGGATGGTGTGAACGCAGAGCCGGATCAAATCCCGATAATTATGTGGCCTATAAGAAAGAATATGAAGACCTGAAAAAAACCTTTAATCCTGTTGAATTCGATCCTGAAAGATGGGCAATAGCCGCTAAAGACGCCGGAATGAAATATGTGGTTTTTACCACCAAACACCACGATGGGTTTTCCATGTTTGATTCCAAATATACGGATTATAAGGTCACTGATCCCGAATGTCTCTTTTCATCAAACCCAAAGGCCAACATTGCAAAAGAAATATTCGAAGCGTTCAGAAAACAAGGATTATGGGCAGGAGCCTATTTCTCAAAACCCGACTGGCATTCAGAGTATTATTGGGATCCATATTATCCTCCACGAGATAGAAACGTAAACTATGAACCGGAAGCAAATCCTGAAAAGTGGGGAAAATTCATTGAATTTACACATAATCAAATCCTGGAGTTATTGACGGATTATGGAAAAATAGATATACTCTGGCTCGACGGTGGCTGGGTAGCTAAAAAGCCAAAAAGCGTCATTGAAAATGCATATGCCAACAAACTGTCTGGTACCGAAAATGGCTATATCAAAAGCAGGGTTGTCAACCAGGATATTAGAATGGATGAACTTGTAGTGAAAGCACGTCAAAAGCAACCAGGCTTGATTGTTGTTGACCGGGCAGTTCATGGAAAAAACCAGAACTATCTGACACCCGAAAACAGAGTCCCTGATAAAACATTACCGTATCCGTGGGAATCGTGCATTATTTCCGGTGGTGGATGGTCTTTTACCCCAAATGCAAAGTATATGACTGCCAGGGAAGGTATCCACATGCTTGTAGATGTAGTTGCGAAAGGCGGCAATCTGTTGCTCAATATTGCACCGTCTCCAGAAGGAACCTGGCAACAAGGCGCTTATGATTTACTAAAATCTTATGGTGATTGGATGAAAATCAATTCTGAAGGAATTTATAATAGCAAACCCCTTTTACCCTACAAAGAAAATAATATTTGTCTAACCCAGCAAGAGGACGGAATTACCTATTTTTTCTACCTGGCTGAAGAAGGTGAAACACAAATGCCGAAAGAAATTGTTATAAATTCTCATCAGCCAGCAAAAAGTGCATCCGTAACCCTATTAGGATCAAGTAAAAAATTAAAGTGGCAAAAAGATGGAAATGGATTTAAGGTTACTATTCCAAATGCAATAAGAAATAAACCTCCGTGTGACTATGCATGGACGATAAAGGTTTCCGAATTAAAATAGATACAAAATCCGACTAACATGAAATTGAAATCAATAATACTGGTTATCATATCTATACTATTTTTTAAGTGTCATAATCCACAAACCTATGATGTACTTATTAGAAATGGCCAAATCATCGATGGTTCTGGAGCAACCGGTATTATGGGAGATATTGGTATAAATGCCGATACCATAGCCGCTATTGGCAATTTGAAAAAAGACAAAGGGATCCAGGAAATCGAGGCAAAAGGTCTTGCAATTGCTCCCGGGTTTATTAATATGCTGAGTTGGGCAAATGAGTCGCTCATTGAAGATGGCAGGTCACAGGGAGATATTCGCCAGGGTGTAACCCTCGAGGTGCTAGGAGAAGGAGAATCTATGGGGCCTTTGAATGATTGGCAAAAGGAAGACTTGAAGCGTGGGCAAAAATTTATAAAGTATGACGTAGAATGGACTACCCTGGGCGAATACCTTGAATTTATGGAGAAAAAAGGCATTTCTCCAAATATCGCCTCTTTTGTAGGAAATGCTTCCTTGCGACTCCATACCATGGGTTTTGAGAAAAGACCCCCAACAGATGAAGAATTGGATAAAATGAAAGCACTTACTCGGCAGGCGATGGAAGAAGGTGCAGTGGGGCTATCGACGGCATTAATTTATGTGCCCAGCGGTCATGCTGAAACTTGGGAAATCATTGAATTGGCTAAGGTGGTTGCAGAATATGACGGAATGTATATTTCTCATATCCGAAGTGAGGAGGAAGACTTGCTGGAGGCTGTCCGGGAATTAATCACCATTTCCAGGGAGGCGAATATCCGATCGGAAATTTATCATTTCAAAGCCTCCGGTATTCCCAACTGGTCTTTGATGGATAAAGCCATTCAGTTGATTGACGCTGCCCGGCTCGAAGGATTACCGATTACAACCGACATGTATATGTACAATGCCAGCTCTACAGGATTGAATATATTATTGCCAGCATGGGCCAAAGAAGGCGGTCATGGAAAAACAATGGATTTGATCCGGATAAAAGCCAAAAAGCAAAAGATGATGGAGGAAATTGAGTTTCATGTTCCTCCTGAAAAGATCCTTTTAGTTGGATTTAAAAATGATAACCTCCGAAATCTGGCTGGAAAAACCCTGGCTGAAGTAGCAACAGAACGTGGTAAATCTCCAGAATAAACCATCCTGGACCTGATTTATGAAGATGACAGTAGAATTCAGGTTATTTATTTTTCTATGTCAGAAGACAACGTTAAAAAGAAACTTGCGCTTCCGTATATGTCAATTTGCTCAGATGCGGGGTCCTATGCTACAGAAGGAGTATTCCTGTTTCAAAGTACCCATCCGAGGGCATACGGTTCCTTCGCCCGGCTTTTGGGTAAATATGTTCGCGAAGAAAAGGTGATTTCCCTGGAAGAAGCAATTCGGAGATTAACCTCATTACCAGCAAAAAACCTGAGGATTAAAAAGAGAGGGTTGTTGAAAAATGGCTATTATGCCGATGTAGTTATATTTGATCCGAAAAAGATTAAAGATAATGCCACCTTTCAAAAGCCACATCAGTATGCAACCGGGATGATCCATGTATTCGTAAATGGCCAGCAGGTATTAAAAGATGGCGAGCATACGGGAGCATTGCCAGGCCGGGTAGTGAGAGGACCAGGATGGAGGGGGGAGTTATGAACTATTAGCTGTGAGTTATGAGTTTTGAGCTAAGAGCTAAAAGGCAAAAGCTAAAAGGTGAGAGGTAAAATGGGTTCAGTTGATTGAAAATTTTTGGGCGCACGGACGAGTCTGCCTGTAAGCAGGCTATCACTACTCGCCTGCTTCCGCATAAGGCCAATTCGGGCTCAAACAGACCGCTCTATCCCTGGCGCAACATCGGCCTACAATCAAACATCCGATGTTTCCAAAACATCGGATGTTTAACCACCCCCATTAAAAAACAGTCAATCCCTGACGGTGGCTCATTTGCAATCCGTTTTTTATGTATGCGATAGGCATGAGCCTACCCAATTGGAAATTCACGGAAAAAGGGTGCTTTTCCCATGGTTGAAATCTATATAAATAGTTGACTACAATATCAATAGTCGCTCGACTCTTGCCAATGATGAATGTTGTTGGATCCAGGACTTCACAACCAGTTGCAAGATATTCGTCACTCGCTGCAAGCGAGCAACTGATTTAGAAGCCTTGAGTTATGAGCAATTAGCTGAAAGTAATACTGTCGGATTACCCTTCCATCGGATATTTAAAAAGAGGAATTTCTGCCGAACCCTTTTCTTTCATTGCCTTTACTTCACCAGAATTCAATGGTTTAAATTTAACACCCAATCTCAGGGCCATACTGAATAAATCTTCATTTCCCGGAGGTAAAGCAGCAGTAATGGGGTGAGACAAAGTAAATCTCAGTCCCATGTCCGCCTCTTTGGGATCGGACAAAGGTTCGTACCAGCATTTTGGAATTCTCTTGGCTCCTTCGGGCCATGGTCTTCTCGCCATGGATTTTAATGCCAAAATGCCCATTCCTTTTTCTTTAGCTCGCTCAAGCACCTGGGGGCCAAAATTTCCTGCATGCCAGGTAGCAAAATTGATGGGAAATAAAATTGTGTCAAAATCAAACCTATCCATCAGCGCCATGGCTGCCTCTACTGAATGTGCGGAAAATCCAATAAACCTTATCTTGCCTTCCTTCTTTGCTTCCAAATAAGTCTCCATAGCACCATTGGGTCCGAATATAGTTTTCACATCTTCAAGTTTGGTAACTGCATGCAATTGATATAAATCCAAGTGATCTGTACGCAGTCTTTTCAATGATTGTTCCAACTCTTTTCTCGAACCCGCTTTTGTCCTTTCTGTAGTTTTACATGCCAGGAAAACGTCTTTCCGATATGGTTCCAACGCCGGTCCCAGTTTTATTTCGGCATCGCCATAGGTAGGTGCGACATCAAAATAATTTACACCGAAGTTAATAGCTTCTTTCACCCGATCTGACGCTTGTTTCGGTGTGGCATCCTTAACGACTACGCCGCCAAAACCTAAAATTGATAATTTTTCGCCGGTTTTTCCCAGGGTTCGTTTTTCTAAGGAACCTTTGGATAATTCACGGTACATTCCCAATAAATCGGCGGGAAAACATGCGATAAGCGGAGCTGTCCCAACGGTTGCTTTAACAAAGTGTCTGCGTTTCATGATTTCTGGTTTTAATTGAATTTCATTTCTGAATTTAAGAAATTACTGGAACAAAAACATTAGTCAAACCAATTTTAACTACTCAAGCATTTTTTATTTCACTCAGCCCTTGTTGGCTTTGCCAACAACAAGTATCTGGAACAGTCACAATTCTAAATCCGCGATTGGTCTTTCTATTCGTTGGTCACAAGACTAACAAAGGCTTCATTGCAGATCGTAGAAAGATACCGGAATACCAGCAGCCTGTCCGGCGAGCAATGTCAATTAGTTAAGCTTTCCGTCACTGCGAGCTTGCCTGCCGCAGAAAGGTGTAGCGTGGCAGTCTGTAAAGATTAACCCAGATGCTCCATTTTAGAGATCGTTTCGTTCCTACCAATGACGTAAACCCAAATAATCGTCCTCGCGGGGTCTCCAAAAGGAAGACCCCACAGGGACTTTAATTTATTTTTTACATCATTCAAATTTGTGCGTTTTGAAAAAATGTTAATTCTCGCGATGACGTTCGGGGCTTAACTTATTGACATGAGTCTGGTGAGGCAGGAATCCGGCAATTACGTTATCCATAATCCTAGAATTTACTACACAAAATCCAATTTAAAACTGAAATCCAATTTTCATGATCCAACCGTTGATCGTTCCATTGAAAATCGCTTCTTTGGTTGGGAACTCTATGTAATATACCTTATATCCTAAGGAGATTAAAAAAGTTTTAGTAAATAAATAGCTTACGCCAAACACTGCCTGGTAATTAAATATATTGTCAGGAAATGCTGGTCCAATATCCGCATATCCACCAATTTCAATTTTTCGGTGAGGCATATATTTCACGTTCATCCCAACTACAGGATCAACCCAAAGTTTATCTCGTTCACCTTCTATTGGTACGATTCCTGCCAAATTGGTTTTTAATCCTAATTTAAAGTAAACGAATTTCATGCCCAGCAAGGCATTAAATTCAAATTTTTTATTTTTAACTATCCGATAACCGATGCCAGCATCACCAGCTACAAAAACAAGGTTTAAAATGTTATCCTGCAACAGCAATTCCAAGGGCGTAATTGCCTCGCTTTCCATAATTAAAGATGACAAATTAAATTGGGCAAAAATATGTTCCCCCTTGTATTGGCCAGCCAGCATCAATGCAAATTTGATGGAATTTCTAATGTCCTTAAACCCAACGTCTATTTCATATTTTGGTTCAGGCTCAGGAAAATTGCCATTGTAAGGTGGCCTGTAAATAGTCCCCTTGAATCCTAAATACCAAAAATAAGGGCTGATACGAAAATTCCAGTCATGCCATGTGCTATCGACTTTTTGTTTTTCCCGGGCAAAAGAAGATGAACCTGACAGTAAAAAAGAGAAAATGACTATAAAAAAGATAATCGTAATATAAACTCTTCTCATAACCAACAAAAAACGAAATAGATTAAAAAAAATGCCATGAAAATTCGCTAAATCATCAAAATCAAATTAATAATATGTTTTTTAGTTCTATACACCAATATGATCTGATTATTATCAAAGTAACTCACTCTGAATTTAGTTTCATCTATCCCCGGAAAACTGGCATTTACGTAGATCATATGACCTGATTTTTCAATATTTGTCAATTTCACGTTTTCCCCATTTTGAGTAGAAACTTTCATATCATCATTGTTCACTCCAAGAGAATGCAGTTCCACATACCTTAATCCATCATTCTTATCCACCACGCTTTTAAATGATTCAAAATTTGGCACCTTACTCCCATATGCCACACCACCCAATACACTGGAACTGGAACTTCTTTGGCTTCTTGTCGATGAATTCTGTTGTGTTAAATAAACCACATTTCCCCCATTCATGGCTGTTTCTATCAATAATTTTCTTTTGGCTCGATTTTCCATCTTGCCGACACTTCCCCACCCAGTTGCGGCTTTAGCTTTTGCATTTACCTGGTCGAGCTGGTACAATCCTTTCAATTCTCTATCGTTTTGAATGACAGTTACATACTCCCAATCCAATCCATTTTTTACTACACGAAATGAATTTTCTTCCGCAAAAGTCTGAACTCTGCCCGTTCGAAAGATAATTTTGGAAATAGTATTGGTACTTACTGTATTTAGAATTTCCTCTCCGGGATATGAAAATTTCACTGTCTCCTCCGTGACTTCTTTAATGTTTACTGCAAGTACTTCAGTATTTGTAAAAATAGAATCAAGTGCATCTTGTGCAAATGTTAACGTGACACTAAAAATTACGAGTAAAAAAGTATAGCTTAATTTTTTCATTATTGTGACGTTTTATTAAAAAAATATTTCTAACAAAAATAGAATAATTGTTGTCATTTTTCAATGACTTTTATACATGATTGTGCGCTTAAATGTCTGTAAATGAAATATAGGCAATTTCAGTGCACACCTGCTCGGTCGCAATTGCATTGCGACTGAAATCTTAATCTGAGCAAACAGTATAGAGATTTGTAATCCCGGACCACTTTCCTGCAAACCTCTTTGAAACATCTCGTAAGTACCCAATAATTTATCTGATTTCGCAAGTTGAAAACTTGCCATCATTTGTTGCCACAATGTTACGTTATACTAAACTTGTGGCAAACGGGCAATACGGGGTTCAATCTCCCTAACCCCTTTCTCCAAGGGGGAATTACCCGGACACCAATATTTTTTATAAATATTATTGCAAGCACTAAATTAATCAGTCAGGGTTACCACAACTTTATCCAAAGTTCCTGTAAATGCAAATGGGCTTCCTTCATAAGCTTTATCGACTTGTGTCCCGGAATCCATCCCTACATCGAAATTTTCGGCAAGGGAGTAAGTAGAAATATGCATCATTTCAAAATAATCATCATCCACTTTTTCTCCATTCACAAACAACTCTCCGGTTCCCGACCAAGGCTTAAGTGTACCGTCAATTTTTGATCTGTCCAGAATAAAGTTGAATTTTAAATCTGTTGAGCCTGATGGAAGTTTTGGCGAGGTCAAATGATAATGCACTCCATCTAAGAAGTTATAATCAAAATGTAGTTTACCTCCTTTAATGTACATGGTATATCCTCCCGTCATTCCTCCACATGAAACAATTACACCTTCTTCATTTCCTTTTAAATCAATAGTTGTTTCTATGGTATGCGATCTTCCCTTTACAGGAACCGAAGCCTTTTCAGCAATTCGAACCGCCCCGGGAGCGTAATAAGTAAACACCTTTTTATCACCGAAGATAACATAGTTTACTGCATTCAATCTTGCCAACATGTCGTCATACAGCGGATATACCTGATTCGCCCAGGCTTCCTCTTCGAATATCTTCTCCAACTCTTCGAGCTTTTCAGGATATTCTGCAGCTAAATCCGTACTCTCTGAAAAATCTTCTGCTACATGGTACAATTCCCAAACGTCCTCTTCAAAGGGCTTAACTATATTGACATCCCAAGGCATACGATTGGCATGAAGTGTAACCGCCTTCCAGCCATCTTCCCAAATAGCACGGTTGCCAAACATTTCGTAATACTGACGTTTCTTCGCATTTGGCGCATCAGCATTATCAAAAGAATAATTCATAGAAACTCCAGTAAAAGGTTGTTGTTTTATTCCATGGTATTCATCGGGTCTTTCTATACCTGCTGCTTCCATAATAGTAGGCGCAATGTCACTGATGTGATGGTACTGATTTCGAATTTCCCCTTTTGATTTTATATCATTTGGCCAGTGCATGACAAGTGCGTCCTGTTGTCCTCCTCTATGCTCCGATTGTTTAAAGTATGGAAATGGTGTATTCCCGGCCATAGCCCATCCGGCATGATAATGTGGATAACTATCTCATTGCCCCCAATTATCATAATTGCGCATGTTGGCATCGAAAGGAGTCTGCATGCCGTTCAATGCATAAGTCTCATTAAACGTTCCTGCTAATCCACCTTCCCCGCTGGCGCCATTGTCGGCTGTCACGATGATTAATGTATTATCAAATTCTCCTATCCTCTTTAAGGTTTCTATTACTCTTCCAATCTGATGATCGACATGATCCATTTGTGCGGCAAACACCTCCAACTGCCTGGCATACATTTTTTTCTCGTCATCATTCAAAGATTCCCAGGAAGGTAATTCATCTATTCTTTTAGATAACTTAGTATTTACCGGGGCAATTCCCAATTCGATTTGGTTTGCCAATATCATCTCACGGACCTTGTCCCAACCCATATCAAATTTGCCTTTGTATTTGGCAATGTAATCATCAGGAGCATGATGAGGGGAGTGCATGGAGCCAGAAGCCCAAAGCATCATAAATGGTAATTCTTTGTCAAGCGATTTGTGACCTGTTATCCAATCTATTGCACGATCTGCTAAGTCTTTGTCTAAATGTTCGGCTTTTCTATAAGGTTCCGGATGGTGATCGTCCCACATAACCGGTATAAACTGATGGACGTCTGCCGCCATAAAATTATAACCATGAGCAAATCCTTCATCGCTTGGCCAGCGATCAAAAGGCCCAATTTGAGACACCTCGTAAAGAGGGGTATGATCCCATTTCCCTAATGCATAATTTACATATCCTTCCTCTTCCAGATAGTTGGCTACAGATTTGGCAGACGGAGGTACGATGGCATTGTATCCGGGAAAACCCATTGCAGTCAACGCATGGCTTCCCAGCCCAATCATATGTGGATTTCTTCCAGCCATTAAGGTAGCTCTTGAAGGAGAACAAAGCGCTGTAGTATGAAAATTATTATATCGAAGGCCATTGTCTGCCAGCGCATCAATATTTGGCGTTTTTATCAAGCCACCGAATGAACCGACTTGTGCAAATCCGACGTCATCCAACAAAAAGACAATTACATTAGGAGCATCTTTGGGAGGCCTTTTCTTTTTTGGCCACCACTCTTCTGATTCCTCATACGTTTTGGCGATTTTTCCTTTAAACTCAGGTTGAGTTTCATTATTTGCTTCTTGTTTTTCTTGTGATTCTTTGCATCCGCTGAGAAATACAAGCATCATTCCGATCAAAAATAAACTGAGTGTAGTTTTCATTTTACGAATTTTAGGTGAGCACTTGATTATTTCGTTGCTTACGGTGTTAATTAAAATATTAGTTATTAGCAACCCAATTCGTTTATAAAAATTTCTAAAATGAAGCTTTGACAATTATGAATTCTTTCCGTTTTCAGACGATCATATTTTTCTTTTTCTGGTTAGCCCAAAATTTGAAGGAGTTGGGTATATTTGGCGATTGCTAGTAGTAAACAGTATAATATAATGCCTATCCTTAGTACATCAAATTTCAGAATTCAGGTAATTTTAGCCGTCATTATAAGTATATTATTTTCTTCTTGTGGTTTAGTGAAATCACTAAGAGCAATGAAGAACAAAAAGGTGAAACCGCAACACTATACATTTGAAGATAAGTCAATTATTTTCACTCCACTCACACATTTTGGTCAAAAAGAATTCTATGCGAATTTGACAGATTCTTTAGTTCAATGGAAGATAAAAGGCTATACGGTTTTTTATGAAGGGATTAAACACAAGGCATCGGACATGGGGGTGGATAGCATCACCGCTGACAACACAATGCGGAAATGGCGTAAAATTGTAGGTGGTGAAGGCGCAACAAGAGAAGATTATGCCGAATTGAGTGAGGTGTTTAAAAAGGGGATTGCCCAACCGGAGAATAAAGATTTGGGTATTGACGATACGGATATTAATGCAGATATAACGTTACTTGATTTGGTAAGTAAATATGAGGGCTTATATGGCGAAATTAAAATGGATAGCTGTGATTATGCCACACACCTTGATTCTACTTATACTTGCGGTAAAGCGTTAAAGGGAAAATTAAGGCCAATAATTGTTGATTACCGCAACACGCAACTTGTGGATAAGTTGATAAATTCAGGACAAAATAATATAGTTGTATTGTATGGGGCAATTCATATAAAAGGGATGAAGAAATTATTAAAAGAGAAGCAAACCGTTAAAACAAGTAACTCTTCAAGCCTGGAGAGCATGTAAATCTATCTGTGTAAAGATGATAGGATATTTCGATTTACATCAACAAATTGATACTAATTAACTTGATTTTATTGCAATGACATAACCAAGAAAAAGAATCCAACTCCTATTATAATTTACAGTACAAGGCTCAAAAAACTCACCAGCGAATATTTAGCCATAGACCAAAAGTTAAAACTTTTAAAAAGAGAAAAAGAGCTATAGAATATTAAAAGAACTAAAATCACCAGTTCAATATTATCAATGTCAACCAAGGCGAATTTAGCAATGAACATTGTTATTATTTTTAATAACGTGTATGCTCCGACTATAAATAAACCTATGGACGTATATTCTGCCAGATTATATGTTTTTCTAAAAAAAAGTTTTAACATGAAAGCAATTGAGAAAACAAGAAAAAACATAAAATTGTTGATATTTTCTGACACCAACCTCGCCGCTTCTTCGATCTTTGCTTCCAATCCAGATAAGTTTTCCTGTCCATTATTAACAAATTCATCCTCAAGGGGATCAAAATTAATCGATGCTCTAAGAAGGAGGTAAATTGCAGTGACCAGTACAAAAAACGCAACTGGCTTGTAATAAGTTTTTCGTTTTCCTCCAATATACTCTCTAAAAAGCTTTCCTGGATTTACAAATAGAAGTTTAATTGTTAGCAACAAGGGGCCATCAAGAGAAAAAGTTAAACCCAGAAAGCTATTCAGTGTCTCCTTGAAATTAATTCTTTTCGTGCTAGCCCGTTGACCGCACTGAACACAAAAGTTTCCATGCAGTGCAACTCCACAATTAAGACACTTACCATTTGTATCTGTTAATTGCGGTAGCATATCTTGATTTTAAAAGAAAATATTGGAAGAAATGATCTTATCAATGTGCTCCAAAGTATGGTGTTGTACATAAGTTGCCTAAATATAGCTCCGAGGTTTCAAAAAGAAAAAGTATTTTAATGGTCAGGTAATTACCTTAAATGAGAAAGATGAATTCTTTATCAATCCAACAAAACTTCCATTACGCCCACTTTAGTTGGAAGCGAATTGATGATTTTTTCACCATCTCCCTGGGCAGTGACCTGATGAAAAATATGAAGTAATTGATGATTTCTCCATAATTCTGTATCATATGACGGCTCCCATCTTTTCATAGAAATGTCATTCAGCGTTTTGATTTCCCAGTTCAAATCGCCCCCGATAAAAGCTGAAGCGAGGCAAACTTTATTACCCAATTCCTCATCCCTGAAAATCATATGTAATTTATGTTGATTGTTTAATTGCTCAACCACAATTTGAGGTCTGCTGATCGGTATGCTTCTAGTTCCGCCACCTCCAAGATTGAAATTGAATTTTCTTTTTGAAACTGTTGAAACCTCCCATTTTCCGGAATGTTTGTAAATGACTTTAAATTGAGTCGCAGTATCAGAAGACCCTTTAAAATAGGTAGCAATGTACGGATTTCCAGCATTATCTGCCGTCATAGATGTTTGATTGATCAGGTTGCTTTTTTGTGGGATCCTCATTACATACTCAGCAGTCTTGGCATTTATAGGCATTTTATAACTTCTCCCTGTTGATGTCTCCCAACTCCTACCTTTATCCTTTGATCTCGCATAGCACATATCGTGGTTCGTCGCTACATCGCCGGTTTCTCTCCAAACCCATGACAAATGAATGGTTCCTGATTTGTCAATACACATTTGCCAATATGCATTTCTTTCACCTTCACCATCAATCAGATTATTTTGAACGCGCTTCCATTTTTTGCTTTTTAAATCATAGTGATTCATGACCAAATTACCATTACCTGAACTCCCATCTCTATATAAAAATATCAAATCTCCATTGGCCATTTTATAAAACTCCGGATAGGTCACACGATCTTCCAACACACCTACCATTGATCGTTTTTCTCCCATTTCAATAGATTCCGGGTCTGAACTTACTGCATATCGAAGTGGATTTCCATGATGATCCCATGCCATATGCAGAATGCCATCACCATCGTGCATGATACAAATAACATTATGTGCGTCTTTTACATTTCCTTTGTACTGAGTCTTATTTATCTCCCATGACTCAGAGCCTAATTTTCTTTTAGCCAAAATCACATTGGCATCGTCATCATAGAAAGCGACATACTGGTGATCACTATAACTGGAAATTGAATTCTTACGAAAGATAGTTGCATTGACATGTGATTTGGCATACCCGTCGGAAATATTTACCAATTTTGAAATTTTTGGATTTTGCCCGTTCGAATCAAACACGACAAAAAGATATATCCAAAATAATATCAGTTTACTAACCTTGAAATTGTATTTCATTTGATGAGGAGTTATCTGTGATAAAAATACGGAATTCCTTATGTTAAATAGCTGATTTTTCTTTGATTAGTCACCCGAAAAGAACTCTGAGTTTGCTTAAAGCCATTTTTAGCACGTAATTGTACAGAAGTAAACTTCTTTTAGTTCAGTATGTAATTTATGGGTGGACAAAACATTTACAATGTACAATTTTTGTTTTACTCAGAGTCCCTTAAAGGAGACTCTGAGGAGGGGGTAATGATGGGAGTAATATTATTTCTGAGCGATATCATAAGTCATTAAAGCATTGCCATGCCGGATATACAATCTGCCATCATCTATGACAGGATGCGCCCAATGTTGATTGGTCCCCAATGGCACGTCAAATGAACTAATCACCTTAAATTCATTGTTATCGGCATCAACCAGCGCCATTTCTCCACTTTGGCTATAACAATAAAACAATCCATCTGCATATACAATTACACCACTACCTAATGCTTTTGATATATATTCAGTTTCACCGGTTTCTCCATTCAGGCAATACCAATCCGATCTTTTATACAGCGATCCGAAAATATATCCATCATTCAGAATAAATCCACCCATTAAATTCAGAATTTTTTCTTTTCTCCATAGCACATTAGCCTTTTTGCCATCATTGGAAAGCTGAATTTGTACTGTTCCGCAAAGCGCTGATCTGTCAGAACTGCTGGTGCACAATATTTTCCCTTTATCATAAACAGGGGTATTTGCATGAATTTTATTGCCTTGTCTTTGTTCGATGCTCCAATAAAACTCACCTGTATCTGCGTCTAATCCAATGATAGATTCGGCGGTCATTGTAACAATTAGCCGCGTATTGTTGTGCTCAACTAAAATAGGCGAGCAATAGGCCGAAGGTTGACCATTACCAGCACTTGTCCATATTGTTTCCCCATTAAACCGGTTCAGCGCAACAACATTATTTTTTGAACCTCCAGGAGTGCAAAAGATTGTGTTTCCATCCACAAGCAAAGATTCAGCCATTCCCCATTGGATGTTATCAGCATCAAATTTTTGTAGAAGATCCAAAGACCAGATCAGATCTCCGGAATTTCCATTATAGCAATAAACCACCCCCTGCCCACTTTCAAAATATACCAAATCTCCAATAACCGTTGGTGTTGATCTGGAACCTGTATAGTTTTTATACCATTCCAAACCATAATCCTTTTTCCATAATAAATTACCCTTCAGATCAAATGAATATATTACGCCAATGGTGTCGGGCATTCCACAGATAAACAGCTTATTTTTACCAGTACCAACATTACCATGTCCTTCACCCAAACCTTCAAAAGACCATAATAATTCCGGCCCGTTTTCAGTCCATTGCTTTAACAGATTTGTTTCATGATATTTCCCATCTCTATTGGGGCCCCTCCATTGTGAAGTATTGACTGACTCTTTATTAAAGAAAAGAAAAGATATTAGAATAAGAGAAAAAATACTTTTGGCTATCATTTTTAATGGATCTTAAAAAAGTTAATACTATGAACTTTTGTGTACGGTGCTTTCAGCTTTCAAAAACTTTATATAATTAACAAATTTCAAAGACTAAATACAAACTTGATCGCAAAGCAGATCATTAACAAAATACTATATTTCAAGACCTCATGTCAAAGTTTATATTTTTAAACTTTTGTAATGGAAATTGTTTGTAATTTGTATTGATCAATTAGAAATAAAGCTGAAAGATTAAAACGTAAAAATATGTAAAGCATGCACTGATCAAATTAAAAAAAGCACAATTTAATAATTGGGAGCCATAGCATATTTTAGAAATCAAATAATTAAACAGATGAAGCACTTCAAAAAATTTGTAATAATTGCACTGGTCCTGCAAATGGTAAACACATCTTGCAATGAAGTTAAAAAGACAGCAAAACCAAACATAATTATTGTAATGTGTGATCAATTTCGTTTCGACAGACTCGGTGTAATGGGCGACAAGGTTATCCAAACCCCAAACCTTGACGCCTTGTCAAAAGAAGGTATATTATTTAAAAACGCATATTGCCCCTCTCCTGTTTGCACTCCATCAAGAGCATCTCTAAAAACCGGATTGTTCCCTCCGGGTAACGGCATGGTAACCAACTGGGTTCCATTCAAAGAGAAAATAGCAGGCTCAACTGATATAAATAAATACTTACTACCAGAGCGACTCAAAGCTCAGGGCTATTATACAGGTATGGCCGGGAAGCTTCATTTTGTCCCCGCTGAAGAAAATTTTGGATTTGATTTTAAATCACTGAATGACGCACCTTACTCGGTATATGCCGATGATGATAAACATTCCGATTACGTCAAATGGCTAAAAGCTTACCACTTCAAAAACAGCGAGACAGATATTGTAGAGATTTTTGACAAAGATGAAAGCTATTACCCGGACAGCATTTATAAATTTATTATGGGCAGTGGCTGGAGGACAGAGGAACAACACGATATCCCATGGACAATAAAAGAATCAATAAAATTCCTCGAAACCCGGGATAGTGAAAAACCGTTTTTTCTATTTACTTCTATTTTTGGGCCACACCAGCCGTACTTGGCTCCAGCGCCCTGGGATTCGCTTTACAATCCTGATGATATTGTCCTTGGTCCACGTTTTCCTGCAGTCATGGAAAATAGTCCAATTTTCCAATTAAACCATGGCAAGCTGGCGAAGAGGCTACATTCTAGTTGGGATGATAATAAATATAAAGAGGTTGTAGCAGCCTATTATGGACAAATATCCATGATAGACCGTTACCTGGGGAAAATGTTTGACTTTCTGAAAGAAAAAGGACTTTGGGAAAATACATGGATTATATTTCTGGCCGATCATGGAGATTTTAACAGCGCATATGGAACTTTTTTCAAAGGGGAGATGTACGATGTGAGTGTCAAAATTCCATTGATCATCAAACCGGCGGCAGGGCATGGCTTGAAAGGGATAAAGCGAGAATTGGTCAATTCTATTGATCTGTATGGCACTATTCTGGACATTGCCGGGGACAAAGAATGGAATAACCTCCCTCAAATGGAGTCTAAAAGTCTCCTACCATTAATAGATAACAGCTCTGCCGGTGAATGGGAAAATAAAGTATTTTCCATAATTGGGAATAATCCGGAAACCAACCTCTGCATGCTCAGAACCGGTTCCCTGAAAATAATCAGGAAATCAATAAAAGACAGGGAACCCATTTACGAACTGTATGATTTTGATAAAGATCCTTACGAGGTCCAAAACGAATATGGCAATTCCGAGTATTTAAACGTCAGGGAAAAGCTTCGGACTGAATTAGATTCCTGGTGGAAAAAGCAAGCTAAAAGATACCCCAAAAAATTGGATAATTCGTTTAGAAAATAAAACCCTCCTTCACTTCACTGATTAATTTTCCTTTTAACTTGCTATAAAAGCCAATTTACTCATCAATGCAGTTTTGTGCGTATTAGTATCACTCCATTTCCTCCACGACTTCCATAAATTGAAGCCTCAGGCCCTTTAAGAACCCTTAACGATGAAATATCATTAGAATTTACGATTCCTGCCACCTGCACATAATCTGTACCAATTGCTGTTCCATTCAATACATATAATGGATCTGTTGGCCCGAATGACCCCGTTCCATGAACTCTGATTCGGACATTATTCCCTTGTCCAGTCACACTTACTCCTGATACGCTCCGCAACATATCAGCAAGTGTGAGATTTGAAGGGACTTTTTCATTTGGGTTTATTGTTTCATTCGACTGATTCACATCTTTATCAAAGGCCAAACCATATCCGGTATCAACTACTTTTAGATCTTTATAATTGGTAGAATTGGTAGTGCTTTTACTGCTGGAACAGCTGCAAAAAATTGATAAGGAAACTAAACAAATAAATAAATGATATATGGATGTTCTCATAATTTGAAGTTTAAAAAATACTTAATGAATTTAGTTCATTTTTCACTAATTCGTGTCACTAAGAAAACGCATCTCTCGTTTTTGCAATATAATTATTTTAATATTTTATTGCACTCTTAATTTTCTGATTTCTGATGGATTTCGAACTAACTTTTAGCTTTTCCATTTCTGAACCAAAAATAATGAGAAATCA
>JAJRQT010000076.1 GCA_024280115.1 Bacteroidota bacterium
ATGCCTTTGTCCCAAACTTAGTTTTGAAGGCTTCTCTGTCCAATTCTTTTAGTAATTTCATATGCAATATCTTTTCTATAAGATACAAATTAATTACCTGGTTAACAAGCGTTTGAGACTTAAATGGGTAACCCTAAAAATGTTAATATAGGTCCAATATTGTTGATTCTAGTGTAGTGTCAAGAATACTCCAATGCACTAAATCTTGTTCTCTATACCCCTGACTTCCCTAAAAAATATTCACGCAGCTAATGCAATTATCAATTTTTTTGCCTTGTCAGGAATAAAAATCCTTACCACTTTTATGTTATTTTATACACGGTACTAGTGTTAATATATTTAAAATAACAATCCTCATTTTGCTTTGTGGGAAATATTATAAAATGTGAACCTACGGATGGTTTCGGAAGGTGTAGTTTGAAATATTTACATTCGGTCAGTAAATTATGTCAACATTTTTATTTTAATTCTTCCTCATTAATTCAGCAATAGACCATAGAATATCTACAGGTTTTTTCAATTTTATTGAAGTGTCGATTTTACTCAACCGGACCCGCCCATGTAAACTTTCTTTCCGCAAATAGAATTTGCTATTAATTTGCTCAATTGTGTAACCATGTATATAAACTTGAGATCATATATTTGACTTTAATTCCACGATAGCTGAAAATCAAAAGACCATGTTAAAAAATTACCTCAAAATTGCCTTTCGCAATATGAGCCGTCAGAAAGCTTATACCCTGATCAATATCACTGGCCTGTCTGTCGGTATCGCTGCTTGTATTCTAATTTTACTTTACGTACAAAATGAATTGATTTATGATAAATACCTGAAAGATCATGAACGAATATTTCGTATAAGCAGGTCCTGGAATAATGCTGAAGGAGAGGTCAATCTGCACTTGGGGCATTTAGCGCCTCCATTCTCACCATTATTGAAAATGGATTATGAAGGAACAATTGAGCAATCAGTCCGGCTACTAAATTTTAATCCTTTGATAACTGTCGGTGAAAAGCAATTCGAAGAAGACGATTTTTTCTTTGCTGATCCTGAGTTCTTAGAGGTATTCTCCTGGGAAATGATCCATGGTGATCCTGAAAATGTCTTAATTGACCCACATTCCATTGTATTGACAGAGGCTATTGCAACAAAGTATTTCGGCAACCAGGATCCGATAGGTAAAACTATAAATTTTAACAATTCCTTTGATTTAAAGGTGACAGGTATTATTGAAAATGTACCGGAAAATTCTCATCTCCATCCGGCCATGTTTGCGCCGATGATTCTGGTTGAAGAATATTATGGCGGTCATGAGCAGATGATGAGCGCCTGGGGAAGTAACAATTTTTCTACTTTCGTCAAATTTAAAAAAGGTGCAGATATCCAGAATTTTGAAAGCAGTATTCCGGAATTTATTGATAAACATTTGAACGCAAGTGATGCTGGAAAAGCTTCAGTATTCAATAAATTACACCTCATGAATATTACAGATATTCACCTGCATTCGCACCTTGATTCTGAAATAGAGCTCAATGGGGATATCGCCTATATTTATCTGTTCAGTATCATTGCCGGGTTTATACTGATAATTGCGTGCATCAATTTTATAAATCTTGCAACAGCTAAATCCGCAAAAAGGTCCAGGGAGGTCGGCATGAGAAAAGTGCTTGGAGCTTATCGGAAAATGTTGATCAATCAATTCCTCGCAGAGTCCATGATTTTTTCGATTTTGGCACTTTTAGTGGCTTGTCTGCTGGTGATGCTTTTGCTCCCATTATTTAATGATTTCAGCCAGAAAGCTCTTTCGCTCAATCTTTTCAATAATTATTTTCTAGTGAGCTTGTTGATAGGAATTACACTGTTTACAGGATTGTTGGCTGGTATTTATCCGGCTTTGTATTTGTCCTCTTTCCAGCCGGTAACTGTTCTAAAAGGTGCTGGCTCGAAAAGTGGAAAAGCTGGAATGCGTTCGATAATGGTCGTTTTTCAATTTTTTATTTCAATAGTCATGCTCATTGGTGTTGGAGTAGTGCACGATCAGCTATCATATGTAAAAAACAAAGATCTGGGTTTCGGCAAGAACAGGATAATTGTATTGCCATCCAGTGAAGAGATCAATTCTAAATATGAGTTAATTAAGGATCAATTATTGCAACAAGAAGGAATCCAGTCGGTAGCTTTTTCCAGCAGGATACCTTCTGGCAGATTGCTTGATTCCCAGGGAGGCGAAGTAGAAGTGGATGGAAATATGAAAAACCTTGATTTCCGGTTGGCAGATGTCCATACGGATTTTGATTTTTTAAGCACAATGGAAATTCCTGTGATTGCCGGACGGGATTTTGATGTAAATCTTGCCAGCGATTCTTTGGAAGCATTTATCATTAATGAATCTGCTGTGAAAGCGGTAGGATGGAAGACTAATGATGAATCCATAGATAAAAAAATATCATATGGTGGTCGGAATGGATATATTATCGGTGTTGTCAAAGATTTCCATTTTGAAAGCCTGAGGCAGGAAATTGCCCCAATTATCTTCATGATCACTCAGGGTAGAGGTGGTTCTGTAGTGCTGAAGCTCCGTGAAAAAATGGAACAAGAGACGATTGCTTATTTACAGGAGCAATGGAGCTTTCTAAGGCCAGGATACCCATTTTCATATTATTTTGTTGATGCGAGGTTCAACGAATTGTATGAAGAGGATGGCAAAGTTGCAGACCTTGTAAGTTACTTCTCTGTCATAGCCGTGATCATTGGGATTTTAGGCCTTTTTGGGCTGGCTTCCTATACTGCAGAGCAGCGTTTTAAAGAGATTGGGATAAGGAAAGTCATGGGTGCGTCAGTGGTACAGATATTGATGTTGCTAACCAAAGGATTTACAATTTTGGTCCTTATTGGATTTGGTTTGGCAATTCCGGTGGCCTGGTGGGGGATGACGAAATGGCTGGGTACATTTGCATATCATGGGAATATAAATATTTCATCCATTATGCTGGCTGGTTTGACGGCGATACTGATCGCGTGGTTAACAGTTAGCATTCAGACCATTAAAGCGGCGAGAACTAATCCTGTAGATTCATTGAGAAATGAGTGATATTTGGCTTAATCCGTAAAAAATGAAGACTATTATCTTCTTAACTTAACGACAATGAATTGTATATTTTTATTCAGATCATTTTATTGACCATAAAATAAAAAATGTATGAATCATCATTTAACCAAACTCCTTCTGCCATAAGGACCACAAATAGGACAAGATAAATAATCATGGTTTCTGGCAGGGCAATACTCCCGGCCAAAATAGATAATTTGTAAATGCAGCTTATTCCAGGTTTCTTTAGGATAGAGTCTTTTAAGATCTTTTTCAGTTTGCACTACATTTTTTCCATTGGAAAGCCCCCACCGGTATGCCAACCTGTGAATATGAGTATCTACCGGAAAAGCTGGGTGCCCAAAAGCCTGGGACATCACTACAGAGGCTGTTTTATGTCCAACGCCGGGAAGCGCTTCCAGTTCATCGTAAGACTCGGGAACTAAACCTTTATGCTTTTTAATTAAAATATTGGAGAGATTGAATATAGCCCTGGACTTTGAAGGAGCAAGGCCGCATGGCCGGATAATCTCTTCAATTTCATTTGCCGGAATTTTGGCCATATCATAGGTATTGTCAGCTCTTCCAAACAAATGCGGTGTGACTAAGTTTACGCGTTTATCAGTACACTGTGCTGAAAGTAATACGGCGATAAGCAAAGTATAAGGATCGCGGTGTTTCAAAGGAATTGGAGTCTCCGGATACAAGCTGTCCAGAATGAAGGCTATCTTTTTTGCCTTTTCTTTTTTTGTGATGTTTTTCATTCGGCGGTATTTATTGCAAATATAGTGGATCAACCCTAAAACCTGGGGGTTTAACTACAATATGAATCACAACCATAGTATGTATGAGTTTTCAAGGCTAATGTATTATACGAGTGTTTTTGAGTAAGATAGTTTAGGGATTTTCATTTCTTTTCCATTCGATGAAAAGAAACGAAACAAAGAAAAATCTTTTCAAAACAATGCTTCCGCGCGCATAGCCTTCGCACCCCCCATCGGTCGCCATAGGCTTGCCGACGGCGATGCGCTGTTTTGACTGGCCTACGCTCATAACTCAAGGAAAAATTTAGATCATGATCCTTTATTGAAATTTTACAAAGATGTCTTCACTTTATCTTCTTATTCAGAAATTATCCACCCCACTCCAGAAATACCGACTCATCCATTATAGTTCAATGTTTTGAATGGTATAATACAGGTAGGATTCTGAAGAGATTGCAATTTTTTATATAAGGAGGAGAAAAATAATTTTCTATATTTGATGATCTTTTAATCTAAACCCAGAAAATTTTAATTATGGAAAATCAAACACAAGATTCATCTGTCATGAGCCTGAAGGATTGGGTAATCACCCTAATTATCGCTTCAATTCCACTTGTTGGTTTTATTATGCTCTTCGTTTGGGGATTTGGCAGTGGAACCAACGTAAACAAAGCAAATTTTGCAAAGGCTGCGCTTATTATGTATGCAATTATGATTGGGATTTATATCCTTATTATGATGACTATTGGTGCTGCATTCATGAGCGGAATGGCTGATATGTAATTTATTCTAAAATTAAATTTTATAAGCGGGTAATCCCGCTTTTTTTATATCCACATTTTAGATTAAAACTAATTATATTAGTAATTTGCTAAAATGAATGGCGGGTATCAAAAAGGCAGGGGAGCGCAAATCAACACAAAGAACAAATTCCTTGAGCACGAGTTTGTCAAAGAATATATTGAGGGTATTGATGAGGATTCTAATTTTAATCATCAGCGAAAGATATATATTGAATCTCCAAAAAAGATTCTTTCTGAAAATAGAAGTCCGGATATCCCATTCCGTTATTCTATAAATCCCTACCAGGGGTGTGAACATCGATGTGTCTATTGTTATGCACGAAATGCACATCCATATTGGGGTTTTAGTGCTGGGTTGGACTGGGAAACGAAAATCATAGCCAAGGTCAATGCACCACAACTTCTGGAAAAAGTGTTTTTAAAAAAGCACTGGAAGCCAGAGACAATTATGCTTTCAGGCAATACAGATCCCTATCAGCCTATCGAAAGAAAATTAAAGATAACACATGGACTATTAAAGATATTCCAGAAATATAATAACCCTGTAGGCATTATTACAAAAAATAGCATGATATCAAGAGATATTGAAATGCTAAAATATTTAGCTGAACGCAATCTCTCGAGAGTATTTTTTTCTATGACCACACTAGAAGAAAAATTGAGAAGAATACTGGAGCCAAGAACTGCAAATGCAAGCAAAATGTTGAAAACCATGAAGCTGTTTTCTGACGCAGGGATACATGTTGGTGTGATGATTGGGCCGATTATCCCTTCAATAAATGACCATGAAATTAATAAAATTCTCAGTGTATCAGCCGAGCACGGAGCCAAATTTGCTAAATATACATTTCCAAGATTTAATGGAGATGTGGCCGAAATTTTTGCGGATTGGTTGATGAAAAATTTTCCAGATCGTGCAAAGAAAGTTTGGAGCAAAGTGAAAAGTATCCATGGTGGTACAGTGAATGATTCAAGGTTTGGCAAACGAATGCATGGTGAAGGGAACTATGCTGATATAATTAAATCAGTTTTTAAAATTTCCCGCAGCAAGTATTTCGACGATATTGAAATGCCACCTTTACGAATTGACCTGTTTCGGAAAGGTGGAAATATGAATATTTTCCAATGAAAAATTCTATTATTTTTCCAAAGAGATTGTTCATTTTATAACTTGAGTCTTTATTAGCGTTACTTTATGAACGTATTCAGAACAACTTTTATCGGTTTACTAATATTTGGTGGTTCGATAATTTCAAATGCACAGGAATCATCAGTTTATTTAATGGGTAGTGGAGGCAGTTTTTCTCCATTGTTGCCACGCGATGGATTTGCAGGCAAAAGTATTTCCGGGTTTTACAGTGCATCCAGGTACGCTGATAAAAATGGTGATATATCGAATGTTTCAGAAAATATAAATGGGTGGTATCAGCAGTTTATGTTCTTTTATGTAACCAAGGCAAAAATTATTGGTGCAAACTATGTAATTGGTGCAATGCTGCCATTTGCTACAGCAGAAAAAAATCCATCAAATTCATACAGAAGAAATACAAAACTATTTATGGCAGATCCGTACATCAGTCCCATTGGTTTATCATGGCAAAATCCCAATTATCAGTTATTCGGTGAATATCGATTGTATCTTCCCCTGGGAAGGTATAATCCTGATAACGATATAAATATCGGAAAAGGTTATTACAGTCATATGATCTCGCTTTCGGGAACTTATTTTTTTGATGATTTCAAATTCTGGTCTGCGTCTTTGATGCCAAGGTATGAGTTTCATGGTAAAAAGGACGGATCAGGTATTAAGCCTGGAAGCTATTTAAATTTCGAATGGGCGATTACCAATTCGCAGAACAGGTACTGGGATTTTGGTGTTATCGGTTATGCAGGTTTCCAATTGTCAGATGACACGGGTACCAACGTACCACCTGATTCCCATGGTGTAAAAGACCGTGCAGTGGCCATTGGAGGAGAAATTGGGGTTCTGGCTCCGAAAATCAGTACGAGATTTGCGGCGAGGGGAAATTTTGAGATTTATGCTTTGGACAGCCCGGTTGGCACAATGATTACACTGGATATTTACTATGTCCCAAACAAAATATTGTTTGATGAATGATGCCTGAATAAAGGCATTTCTGTCAGTTTCGCAAATTGGGAATGAAAGTGAAACTTTAGTAGAAAAATGATATTGTCGTTTTTGTGATAGCGAAAAGAAAGACTAATTCTGTTTATGAAATGAAAAAAGGACTACTTGTTGGTGACAACCTGCCTACCGTCGGTAGGCACCAATAAGGGCTGTGAATTTTTAATTCCGTTCAAAAAAATATAGTATCTGATCGCCGGTTCCCCTTTTTTCGCTTACAGTATAAAAACCATCATTACTCGCCGACCAGGCAATAGATTCTCCCTGGGGTTCAGGGGTATAATTTAAAATCTCATGTTGACTGGCCAAAACCTCCGGGATTGTCTCATGCACAGCCCTGTTCCAGTAATAAATGGAATCATAACATTTCAATAGTACCTCTTTTCCATCTATGGTGATGTCACCAGAGGTAACATTGTGAAATGGAAGAGATTCTTTAAAAGTCAGCTCCATCACAGTTGATTGAGTTAATGTTGCCGGAGCTTCGTAAATCCTGATATTTTCCTCACGTTTAGATAAAATAAATAGGGTGGAGGTTAAAGGATCCACCATGATGGTTTCCGCGTCTCTCGCACCGTCTGGGTATTGAAATTGAAAGCTCTTATAATCAGTTAAAACCGTATCGGCAGAGTCACAATAAACTGGTTCATCCAGGATAATAACATTGATGTTTTCTCTTTTGGCATAGTTAGTGTCACTAAGAAAACGCATCTCTCGTTTTTGCAATATAATTATTTTAATATTTTATTGCACTCTTAATTTTCTGATTTCTGATGGATTTCGAACTAACTTTTAGCTTTTCCATTTCTGAACCAAAAATAATGAGAAA
>JAJRQT010000077.1 GCA_024280115.1 Bacteroidota bacterium
CATTATTTTTGGTTCAGAAATGGAAAAGCTAAAAGTTAGTTCGAAATCCATCAGAAATCAGAAAATTAAGAGTGCAATAAAATATTAAAATAATTATATTGCAAAAACGAGAGATGCGTTTTCTTAGTGACACTAATTATCGTATTACAAATGGTTTCGTAAAGCTTGGATTTCCCATCTGGCACTTAGCCATTTTCTTATTGAGATTCTATATTTTTTCAGGATAGGCCTGAAAATAAGCCACTTTGTGGAAAGTAGATTCTGGCACTTTATCCCATGAGATATTTTTGAGTTAGAAAATTGGCTGGTAGTTCATTTCTTTTCCTTAGATGAAAAGAAACGAACCAAAGAAAAATCAAGACAAAACAATGCTTCCACGCTCATTGCCACCGCTCCCCCCGCTGTTTTGTCATGCCAACGCGCCTGTCATCGTGTAAAAAACACTCAATCCGAACAACATGTTGGTTAGTTTACTTTCCAAAGAGCCTATTATCAATTTTATTTTCTCATTTTAATTAAATGCTTTTTAACATCAATGAAATAAAATTTCCCTTTATAAAGAAGTTTATAATAACAAATTACTTTATTAATTTTCTCGTGTAGTTTGTTGCTCTTTTCTAAATTTCCTCCAATATTTTTTATTTTTATTTCTACACAAAAAAATCAAGAAATTTTCAGGGCTTTCAGGTTTGAGACTTCAGTTGGCAGTGTTGTCACTGATCACGATCATGCTTTATGTTTGGTTGAGTTGAGGAAAAAAGAAACTTATCTCCATTCCATCAACGCGCTGTTGAGGGCTTCTTCTACTCTCCACTGAGGATTGTGGAAATATATTAAACCGTGCCCCGGCAACATCATGTCCATTTCTACTTTGGCAAATTTTCTTAAGGATTCCATGTAAACTTCTTTATTGAAATCTATAGATCCACTCCAACCAAAATCACCAGCCAGCAAAGTGCCAATAATGTCGCCGCTGATCGCAATACGTTTTTGCTCATGATCGAAAAAATATGCAGTACAACCCATGCTATGTCCGGGATAATGCCCAACCTGAATTTGCACTCCAAATAAATCCAGCAATTCCCCATCGGCGACAACCTGATCGACAACTACAGGATGAAATTTTTTGTGGTAGAGATAACCGCAGCATCGTTCATCACCAACAGAGACAGCTTCTGCCGTTTCGTTAATCGCTATTAACTTTACTCCATGATCTTTCAATATATGTGCACCGCCCGTATGGTCAAGGTGTGGATGGGTCAGGAGGCAATATTTTATATCGTCAGTCGAAAGCCCCCAATATTCTATGTTTGCAAATATTTGATCCATCGTATCTCCACAACCACAATCAAACATGATCAAACCTTCTGAAGTTTTCAAGACATACGAATTTCCATCATTCCAAAGCGCTCCTTTTTCATCGAAGGTTACACCATTTAAGTCTCCGCCAACCTGGTATAAATTTTTTAATATTTGCATCTATTTCAAATTTATTTGCATGGATTCCACAGCCTCCATCATTTTACCCACTTCATTAACCAGAACAAAATCAACTCCATATTCAAATAATTTTTGAACTTCTTCCGGAGAGTCCGTACAACAGTAATTGATTTTCACATTGCCGGCCTTTAGCTTTTTTGTATAAATTTCAATTCCCGGACTGACTTCAACTTTGTACAACTGGATAAACTCACTATTTTTATCAATGGTCTGATTCACATAATCTTCAGTATCGGCTTGCCGTTCCATATTGCAAATTTGAATATTCCGATCAATCCTATGAGCGCCTTTGGCTGCCTCTGTTCCGCAAGCGAGAAAAGCCTGGTTTTGCATATGCTCTCGGACTAATACCTCAGCTACTTTTTTCCCCAGTTTCTCACCTCCTTTAAGATGTACATTGAGCCAGATATTATCAGGCATTACTGCTAATGCTTCTGCGAATGTCGGAATTTTCTCATCTTTAAAATCTGGAGATTTCCAGCTTCCTGCATCAAGTTGTTTAATCTCTTGCAGGGTTAAATCTCCGATTTTCCCGGTACCATTTGTGGTTCTGTCAACTGTCTCATCATGGAGTATCACCAATTGTTCGTCCTTTGTCAGACGAACGTCAAGCTCAATCATCTGTACTTGTAACCGGATCGCTTCTTTAAATGCTGCAGTGGTATTTTCCGGGTGGGTGTCCATTGCACCGCGGTGGGCACAAATACCGTGAGCTGGCAAATTAATTTGAGCAAAAATTGTTTGAATATAAAAAATAACCGTCGGGAAAAGCATCAAAAACTTCCTGTTGATTTTCATTTTACGGATGGATTTTTAGTCATTTTTTTTATTAATATATCCGGAGAATCCGTGATGATACCATCAATACCCAGCTTTAAAAACTTATCCATATTACTGGGATCATCCACAGTCCATGCAAATATTTTTACTCCCAACTTCTTGAGACCATTGATGTTTTCTTCGTTCAAATATTTGTGATGAACACCAACGCCTTCATGACCAAAATCAAAGGATGATGATGTCATGGCTTCCTTGTAAAAATTATTAAAACTACCTCCCAGCAAATAGTAAGTCCTCAATGATGAATCCATAGTTTTCACCCTGTCTATGGCTTTTTTATTAAATGATTGAATGATAACCCAGGAATCTGCTTTGTGTCTATGTACCAAATCGACAGTTCTTTTTTCTATACCGGGATATCTCTCACTACCGCTTTTAATTTCAATAAGTAGGATTACCTGTCCATCGATAAGTTGTAGTACTTCCTCAAGTGTGGATATGTGCTCACCTTTATACTTATCTGAATACCAGCTTCCCGCGTCCAAATTTTTCACATAATCATAAGACAGACTATCTATTCTACCAGTACCATTTGTGGTTCTGTCCACATTATCATCATGCAGAACTACCACAACAGCATCGCTGGTTTGCTCCACGTCAATCTCGATCATATCGACGCCAAGGTCAATAGCATTTTGAAATGCGCTGACCGTATTCTCTGGCGCTAGATTCGATCCTCCACGATGGGCGATAACTTGTGTGATTCTATTTTGTGAGAAACTAATTGTATGGAATGCCATAACGATCAGGGTTATAGAATATAATTTTAACATAGTGTATTAATATTTATAAAGTGTTTAAACAAGGAAATGTTTCTTTTACAATTTCAATTGAACTATTGTCATGTCAGGGATGAAGCATTTAGTATATACTAAGTTATGTCTTAGAATCCTCCCTCTGTATCTCCCTCCAAAGGGAGAAAACAAAACTTTAAATTTAATATTTACCAGTAAATTTTATTATAATTTTAATCATACCAGGACAACTTCAGGCAAGGACTTCCAGCTTCGGACTTACTATATCTCCCTATAATTTCTAGCAAAACAAAATTATCATTTCCTCCTATCTACCACTATTTCCTCAATGGTTTCTCCATTGATGTCTATAGCCGTCATTTTAGTTTTATCCGATCCGACTTCAATATTCATATAATGCTCAATCTTTTTATAATTAACGGTCTCCGGTTGTATGGCGTCAGTATCGTATAGCGGAGCCCCACCGCCAGCTGTAACAATGTAATGCGTGCCCCCTCGCACCGCATGATGATAATAATGGTCGTGCCCGTTGAGCACTGCGGTAACTCCATGGCGTTCAAAAATATCTCCCCAAAAAGCTCTTCTGATTTTCGCCTCCACTACCCTGCTACTTTTTATACTAAAATAAGTGGGATGGAAAAACACAAAAATATAACCGGCGTCAGCATTTAAAGTCAATAAATTGTCCAGCCACTTCTTTTCTTCTTTAAAATATTCAATGCTGATTTTCTCCCAAAAAGTATCTCTCGCTGCTTCATCCATATATTCAGGTGCTTCATACTTTGGCCCTTCCATATCCAAAACCACAAACAAAGCATCTCCCACTGTAAAAAAATAATAGCTATCTTTCCCGGGCATCGTGAAGAAATTGTAATAATTATCAGAGTCTTGCTCATGATTTCCTAAAACTGTATAATAAGGGGTGTTGCGAATCAGTCGATCAGTAATCCTGAAGAAATGTTCCCAGTCTTCCATGTTATTTCCGTTGCCAACCAGGTCGCCGGTATTTACAACGAATAATGGATTTTCATCAATTATTTTGTTTACGATTTTCTGATGAACATCATGTCGCGAACGGGTATCCCCAAGAACAGCAAAATGGAATGGTTCTATTTCTTCCGGAAAAGTTGTGAAAGAGCCTTTTCCTTTTTGTGTACCGTCATTAAATACATCATAATTGTATTTTGTTTTGGGTTCCAGCCCTGTGATAATTGATTTGTGCTGCTCATATTGTTTAACGGTTTTGATGGTACTGTCCGACAATGCAATTTGAGTTTCCCCTTCAAGTGTGGACCAGCAAAGAGTAACTTCATCATAAGACATCCTCTGCACGTAGGGACCAATTATTTCTTTAGGGTTTTCATGTATTACGGTCTCTTTCTGAATACATTGAGTCGATAGTAGAAAAAGAAATAAGATGAATAAATTTTTTAAAACCGGGTTGAGATGCATATTTGAAATTGAATTAGAATTTATATTTTTCGAATTTTAAAATTAGCAAAAGATATTGTTCTTTTCGAGCTAATTATTTTTTAAAGAATATCTGCATCTAAACCAATAATGATCAATCCGTTGCTGGATTCGTTTGCGTATAATATTAATATTTCAAAACCTATTAAATCTCTATCCTGAATGTCGTTCCTTTTCTAGAGGAGGAATTGACCTTAATTCTGCCATGATGCAAATAAATGATTTGCTTGGAAAGACTTAAACCTATTCCCGAACCACCTTCCCGCGTTGAATAAAAAGGAATGAAGATCTTATCAATTTTATCTGGTCCGATACCTTTGCCATTATCAGTCACCTCTATAATTTCTGTTTGGTCACAATTGCATTGCGAATGCAATCTTATCAGGTATTAGTAATACCCTCAATTACCAGACCCACACGATTTAGGGCGCTTTAATTTCCAGTTTTGACCCTACCCAGCATGCATAAAATAGAGGCAGAAATTTAATTTTTTGCTCCGGGATTTCTCCATATTTATCTTCAGTTAAAACAAAGGCAGTTTTAATATTTGTGAATTTATTAAGCAAAAGATGAAGACTTTTTAATCTTCCAGACCTACCACTTTTTACTTCAATAGGAATTATTTCACCTTCCTTTTCAATAAGGTAATCAGTTTCGGCGCTACTACCTCGCGCATCTCTACTCCAATAGTATAAATTTTCGTAAACAGAGGCTCGGAGTTCTTGTCCCACAAATTGCTCAGCCATCGTTCCGCGGAAGGCAGCGATAAGTTTTTGTTTTGATATCTTTTTATCTGAATAAAATCTATTAAGATTTGACAATAAACCAATATCCAGGAAAACGGTTTTGAATTTCTTATCCGTAGCACTTGCTCCAAGAGGAATGCCTCCTGGTGTGGCGGATCGTATCTTTGTGAACAATCGCGCTGTCTCCAATAAATCGAAGGCTTTTTTAATTGTTGGATTAGAATAATTTTCAGCCAGTTGAGAGTATTTAATTTGTTCACCAATCTTTTTAGCCACAGAACTTAATACAGAATTTAGACATCTTTTGTCTGAGTGCCCTGCATATTTTGAGAAATCTTGTCTGAATGTAGCAATTAGATCAGTCTGAATATTTATTGGATCTAATAGACTACCTGTCTCTATGAATATTTTAACACACTCGGGCATACCGCCAATTATAAAATATGTGTACAGCTCATTATTAAGCAATTCAAGAACTGAAGCAGAGAGCTGAATATTTGGCTGCCTGATCTTTTCAGCTAACAGCTCTTTATCATTTGCAATAAGAAATTCTTCAAAAGTCATTGGTTGCATGTGTAGCATTTGCAACCTCTCCACAGGAAATGAAATATTCTGTAAAGAAAACTCCAACAATGAACCTGCTGCAATTACATGCAGGTTAGGAATTTGTTCATAAAAATAGCGTAAAGCCATAATGGCCTTTGGGCATTCTTGTATCTCATCAAAAAAAAGTAAATCTAAACCAGGTTCTATATGTTTGTTAAAAATTAGTTCAAGCTCAGTTAAAATGCGTAAACTATCAAGATTCTGTTCGAAAATAGAATGTATTTCTGGATTTTTTTCAAAATTAACAACATGGACATTTCTCTTGAAATGAGTTTTCCCAAATTCCATAATTGAATAGGTCTTACCTGTTTGCCTTGCACCTCTTATTAAAAGTGGTTTACGATTGACTTTATTTTGCCATTCAACAAGTTTATTCGTAATATTTCGCTTCACGTCCTACTCACTAATATGTTATTTAATGCCAAAATTAACATGTTAACTTTAAAAAGTCAAGGTTAATTTTAAAGTTTACCTTTAAAAAATCAAAGATAAGGTATTTGAGGGATTTGGATTTTTAATAACAATAGATACGGTAGGAATCATAGTATCACATCAATTTACAACAACTGTTGCATAACTTGTGTGTAACCAAGCTAACCCGAATAATTCGGGAGATAATTATTGAAACGCTTAAAATACTGAAAGACAAGGAATTGATTTATTTATCATTAAAATATTGTTCCTCATTTTTGGGACATTCATTTGTTGCAAAATTTTACAGTAAATATCAGATAATCAATTCCTTGTTTCCTGAATCGCATTCTTCCTGTGAATTATTGAGGCTACACCTCTATCCTGAAGGTAGTTCCTTTTCCAGAGGAGGATTTGACTTTAATTCTGCCATGATGCAAATAAATGATTTGCTTGGAAAGGCTTAATCCTATTCCCGAACCACCTTCCCGCGTTGAATAAAAGGGAATGAAGATCTTATCAATTTTATCTGGTCCAATACCTTTGCCATTATCAGTCACCTCTATAATTGTTTGATGCTTTGCTATAAAAGCTTTGACCTTAATTGTCGGTTTACTCGCGGATTCCAATGCAAAAATGCTATTTGAAATCAAATTGATAAGCACCTGCTCCATTAAATGTTTATCAGCCGTTAGGGATAATTGGTCATTTTTCAGCCAGACAGTAAATGCTATTCCTTTTTGATTCAACTCTCCACTAAAAAGATTTTCAACATTTTTAAATAAATCACTTATCAATACATCTTCAAACTCAGGATGTGGAATATTAGTAAGTCGTCTATATGCATCCACAAATTCCAAAATTCCCTCACTCCTTCCCTGGATTGTTTTTAGCGACTTTCTAATATCACTGATTTGCTCATTGCCAATTTGTGAAATGTCTTTTGGAATTCCTTCTTTATCTTCGAGCAACATGAGTATTGTCTCAGTAAGCGATGAAAGCGGAGTTATGGAATTCATTACTTCGTGAGTCAATATTCTAATCAACTTATACCACGCTTCGATTTCCTTTTGCTCAATTTCCGATCGAATGTCATGAAAGGTCATTAGGGATAATTCGTCCTCAAGGAAGATTGTCTTGTTTACATGAAAGGCGAGTTGTTTGATTTCATCTCCAATCATTAACTCAAGCAATTTATTGCCATGAGATTTCATTGTTTTTACCTCTTCATCAATTTTATAAATGAGCGGTAAATCAATATCCCATGAATTCAATCCTGGTATATCAAGTAATTCTGTGGCTTTTTTATTTATGAATACTATTTCATGCTGATGCTTCACAGCCACGATGCCAACATTGATCTGGTCAATAATCACTTGTAATAGCTGCAATTGGGCTTCTTTCTCGATTTTCACATTTCTAAAAGAACGTATGATATTACTGAATACTTCTGAGAGATCTCCAAAAGATTTTCCAAGTTGTTTCTGGCTGAAATTTGCCGAAAAATCCTGATGTATGATAGATGTGAATAGTTTATTTAACTCTTTATTAGTTTTAGTAACGAACCGGATCAATTCAAAAGAAAGTAAAATGATTAATGACAAAATGATGATTTGAGAAAAAAACAGATCTGATTTTGCGAAAATGAAGCCAAAAACCATGCACAGCAGCAGGATAATCACGATCCGAATAATGGTGTATATTCCAAACTTAAAATTTCGCATGTGCGGTGATTTATATGTGAAACTTTTCCATCTTTCTATAAAGCGTTGCCCTGGTTATACCAAGTTCCTTTGCTACGTTTGACAAATTACCCATATTTTGCTCTATGGAGTTTTGTATCATTTGCTTTTCCATGTCTTCAAGCGTTTTGGGTTGATCATCATGATTGGAACGGTCTTCCTTTTGCTGAATAAAATAATTTAGGTCCCTGATTACTTTCCCTTCGTTCAATATTACTGCCTTTTCTACTGAATGTTGCAACTCCCTGATATTCCCCGGCCAATTGTAAGAATTCATCTTTCTAATTATTCCCTTATCAACCTTCATAATGGCCTTATGATATTTTTTACAATAGATTTGCATAAAATGCTCAATCAATTCAGGAATATCTTCTGTCCTTTCCCGCAATGGAGGTAATGTGATCTCCACGGTATTGATTCTATAAAGCAAATCCTGTCGAAAACCAATCTTTCCATTCTGATCTTTCCGGACCAGATCGTAAATCGGCATATTGGTAGCACAAACCAACCTTATGTCAAACGGAATTATTTTGTTTGAACCCACTCTCTTCACTTCTCTTTGTTGAAGTACTGATAGAAGTTTGGCCTGAAGAGGTAGAGATATATTTCCTATTTCATCGAGAAACAATGTACCACCCGAGGCCATCTCGAAGCTTCCGGGTTTATTGGCTAAAGCATCTGTAAATGCGCCTTTCACATGCCCGAAAAGTTCGCTTTCAAAAAGAGATTCTGTTAAGGCTCCTAAATCCAGCCGTAGAAAAACTTCCTCTTTTCTCGATGACAATCGATGGATCGCCCTGGCTATTAGCTCCTTTCCAGTACCGTTTTCACCAAGTATCAGTACATTAGCGTCAGTATCAGCAATTTTTTCGATGAGATCATATACCCGGAGGATGGCCGGTGAATTTCCAATAATTTCTTTAAAATTGCTGTTCAGATCCCTGGAAAGTTCGCGCTGCGTATGTCTTAATTTATCAACTTCAATTTTCGAAGCCCTCAATTGGATAGCTGACATTACGGAAGTCAAGAGTTTTTCATTTTTCCATGGTTTCATCACAAAGTCCATAGCTCCTTTCCTGATAGCTTCTACCGCAAGACCCACATCCCCGTAGGCAGTTATCATGATCACAATGATTGAAGGGTCTGTTTCCAATATTTTCTCAAGCCAATAGATCCCGGCCTTTCCTTCCATATCACCCTTTTTGAAATTCATGTCCAGTAAAATGACATCAATATCATTGGCATCGAGGAGCTTTGGTATTTCCCCTGGTTTTGCTTCTGTCTTCACGCTTTCAAATTCCTGTTTTAGATACATTTTGGCAGTATCGAGGATATACTGATCATCATCAACAATTAGAATATTGCCTTTAATTTTTCCCATTCAAATTTATTATTGTATATAAGTTCAATATAAATAATGTTTAATAATTAAACACTTTCATGTCTCATTAATGAACAATTTATTAATAAATATATTTATAAAACAACGTAAATATCTGTTATTTAGCTATTTGTAATTCCGGCACGACAATTGGCATATATAGATCATAATTTAAGAATTTAACAGTAATATGTATAATAAATAAACAACTCATCATGATTTCTATAAAAAGCCTCACCAAAATATTTACGACAGAAGAAATTGAAACCACCGCAATTAATAATCTATCACTGGATGTTGATAAGGGAGATTTTGTGGCCATTATGGGACCTTCGGGTTGTGGAAAATCTACGCTACTAAATATCATTGGTATGTTGGATAGCGCATCCAAAGGGCACTATCATTTTGACGATGAAGAAATATCCGGCGCCAATGAACGCAGGCGAGCAAGTATTAGAAAAGGTAAAATAGGGTTTGTCTTCCAAAGTTTCAACCTGATAGATGAACTGACTGTATTTGAAAATGTAGAATTACCTTTACTTTATCTAAAAATTAAACCTTCGGAGAGGAAAGTCCTGGTAGAACAGGTACTCGAAAAGATGAATATCACTCACAGACGAAATCACTTTCCACAACAGCTTTCCGGAGGTCAGCAACAGAGAGTAGCAATTGCACGGGCTGTGGTTAGTAATCCTACACTTATTCTTGCTGATGAGCCAACAGGAAATTTAGATTCTGCAAATGGCGAGGAAGTCATGAAGTTATTGAAAGAACTTAATGTTGCCGGCACCACCATCATTATGGTAACCCACTCACCTCACGATGCCAGTTACGCCCATAGAACTATCAATTTATTTGATGGAATGGTAATCACTGAGAACATAAAAGAAACATTCCATATTTAATTGGATAATTGTTAAATTAACTATTAGTAATCATGATTAGGAATTATATCAAAATAGCGATTAGAAATTTATTTAGAGATAGATTTTACTCTTTTATAAATATATTCGGTTTAACCATTGGCATTACAACCTGCCTTTTGATCTTACTGTATGTCAACAATGAATTGAGTTTCGATAAATTTCACAAAGATCACCAAAGAATATATAGGGTGACCACAAAGGCAAAAATGAGCGAAGCTGAAACAATGTATATTGGTGCCTCCTCAGCCCCCATGGCCGATCAATTTAGAAATGACATTGAAGAAATCGAAGCCATCACCAGACTTCTAACAGTGAATCAGACTATTAAATATGAAGATAAAGCATTTAGCGAAGAAAACATGCTGTATGCAGATTCTACATTTTTTGATGTTTTTGACTTTGAGGTAATGCAAGGTGACCCTGGTAGTATGTTGCGCGATTCGTATTCAATTGTGATGACAGAGGAAACAGCGATTAGATATTTTGGAGAGCAAAAGGTAATAAATGGTACAGCTTTAGGGCAAAAAGTAAAAATTGACGATGATTTATATCAAATCACTGGTATTCTGAAAAACGTCCCTTCAAATGCTCATTTCACCTTTGATATATTGGTTTCGATGTCCACATATAAAGATGCGCTGAACCCAATCTGGCTCAATATGAGTTATTTTACTTATTTAAAACTTCGGGAAGGAGTTGATCCCGCAGATTTAGAAGATAAGTTCATAGATATAATCATGGCTAATGTAGTACCACAAGTTGTTGCTTATGTGAATATTCCAGCAGAACAATTAAGTGACAGGGCTAGTATTAATAACTTCTTCCAATTCAATTTGCAACCAATCACTTCCATTCACCTTCATTCAGATCTGAGAGGTGAACTTGGAGTAAATTCTGATATTGCTTATGTATACATATTCTCTTCAATAGCACTTTTCATTATAATTATTGCCTGTATAAATTTCATGAATCTCGCTACTGCCAGAGCTTCAAAAAGGGCAGTAGAAGTTGGGATCAGAAAAACGTTGGGATCATTGAAACACCAGCTTATCTGGCAATTTATTATTGAGTCCATGCTATTCAGCTTAATCGCTATGATTCTTGCATTGGGTCTTACAGAGGCTTTGAAATACCCTTTTAGCAGAATAACGGGTGATGTTTTAACTTTAAATGTATTTGAACAACCCTGGGTTTTAGGAGTAATTTTTGGTTTAGTCTTACTCGTCGGAATTTTAGCAGGGAGTTATCCTGCTTTTTATCTTACAAGGTTTAAACCTGTAGAAGTACTTAAAGGCTCAACAAAAACAGGAAATAAAAGCTCAATATTCAGGAATTTTTTAGTAGTGCTTCAATTTGCAATTTCTATCGGTCTGATCGTTTGTACTACCTTGGTTTATAAACAAATGAACTTCATCAGTAATAAAAACCTGGGTTTTGAAAAGGACAATGTAATCTTGGTAGAAAATGGATTTGAGTTAGGTCAAAGGTCCCAGGTATATAAAAATGAATTGTTAAAAAATCCTGAAGTGCTAGGTGTAGCATTTTCACAAACAATACCATCGGCATCATTCAATTCCACAATATGTACTCCGGAAGGAGAAGACGGTTTGGATATGCAGATCTTCGTGAATAAAATTGATTACGACTTTATTAATACTTTCAAAATGGAAATTTTAAAAGGGAGGAATTTTTCGCGAGATTTTCCATCTGATTCTTCTGCTGTTATCATCAATGAAAGTGCTGCAAATAAATTTGGTTGGATTGATGAAAATGAAGATAGTAATCCAATTGGAAAATATATTCAGATGATCAATTCTGAAATAGGCACGCGCTCAAAATACTATATCGTTGGCGTGGTTAAAGATTTTAATTTCGAATCTTTTAAAAGCCCGATTTCTGCTAATCTAATGTTCCTGGAGCCAAAAGGTAATTACATTTCAATTAGGGTCAAACCGGGAGATTTTAGTGGATTGATAAGAGACTTTGAGTCAAAATGGAAAAATATTGCTCCTGAAGTTCCATTCAAATATTCATTTTTAAAGCAGAATTTTGAAGATCTGTATCAATCCGAACAGAAAATGAGTCAGATATTCTCAGTATTCACATCCATTGCCATCTTCATTGCCTGCCTTGGATTACTTGGCCTGGCCGCTTTTACCGCTGAACAGAGAACTAAGGAAATCGGGATCAGGAAGGCGATGGGCGCAAGTGTTTCAAGTGTAGTGAAAATGCTGAATATTGAGTTCATTAAACTGGTTGGTATTGCCATTGTGATTGCATCACCTATTTCCTGGTATTTAATGCGTAGTTGGTTAGGGGACTTTGTTTATAAAACAGATATTGGTGTTTGGCCATTTTTATTGGCTGCTCTCTTGGCAATAATTATTGCAGTATTAACCGTTGGATTTCAATCATTCAAAGCGGCAATGGCAAATCCGGTGAATTCATTGAGAAATGAATAGTATTTTTTTTAGAAATAGGTAACCAAACCTCTTTTTCTAAAACACAATCGAAAGGGCTTTATACCAGCGCACACAGAACCTGAATTGCGAATATTTTACTCAGACAGCCGGTATAATATATGGATATTATGAAAAATAAGTATTAATTTTCCAGTATTACGTTCATTTTAATTGTGTGAAATGCAGAGCCTCGTTAATGATTTAAAAAATCTTGGAATTCGAAAAGGCGATAACCTTTTAGTGCATGCTTCATTTAAATCATTAGGAAAAGTTGATGGTGGACCGGAAACTGTGATTTCTTCGTTGATTGAATCAATTGGAGAAAATGGTACTTTGCTTATGCCTGCCTTGTCTTATGAGACTGTCACAGAAAGTCAAGCTGTCTTTAAGGTCAATGAAACTCCTTCCTGTGTTGGTGCTCTAACAGAATATTTCAGAAAACGTCCGGGAACTTTGAGAAGCCTCCACCCAACCCACTCGATATCTGCTTATGGAAAAAAAGCCAATTTTTTCACAAAAGATCATGAGCAGGATTCTACACCAGTCGGACCAAATTCTCCACTTTCAAAGCTTAGAGATGAACATGGTAAAATATTGTTTATAGGTTGTGGATTGAGGCCAAATACTTCTATGCATGGCATCGAGGAATTTGTGACACCGGAATATCTTTTTAATGGTGATGTGACATTTGCTATCGAAGATGCGGATGGAAAAATAAAGCAATACCTACATACAACTCACGGATTTAAAGGTTGGGAGCAGCGATATGATCGTATTGAAAACATTCTGGATGACCATGAATTGAAAAAGGGGAAAGTATTGGAGGCAAATTGCTATTTGATGGATGCTCAGGCGCTGTGGGCAAAAGCGTTTGAAAAATTAAAGGAAAATCCACTTTATTTCATAGATAATAAATAAACTGTGAACATAACGGGCACATTCATCGATGAAATAAGTCACGACATTCCATCTGCTAATTGGGGTCCCGAGGAATGGCACAAAGAATTTGATACCATAAAGTCAGTTGGGATCGACACTGTGATTATGATTCGCGCTGGATATGGCCATAAAATGACATTCAATTCAAAAGTACTTGCAAATCATCGGCCAATGCGGCCGGCTTATTTCAACCTGCTGGAATTGTTCCTAAATGAAAGCCAGCGCTGTGGTATGAAATTCTATTTTGGATTGTATGATTCCGGAAAATACTGGGAGCAAGGCGATTATCAACAAGAAATAGATATCAATCTTCGATTTACAGATGAGGTCATGGAGAAATATGGCTTTCACCCTGCATTTTGTGGATGGTATCTCAGTCATGAGATGACTACACATAATGAGCAGATGCTAACTCTGGATCAAAAACTTATTGATCATTTAAAAGCAGTAAAGAATATCCCAATACTCATGTCTCCGTACGTTTGTGGCCGATTACAGTTTGAAGATCCGATCACCCCGAAAGAACATGAAAAACAGTGGGATGAAATATTTGGGGCCTTGAGTGGAAAAGTAGATTTTGTGGCATTTCAGGATGGTCAGGAAGATTTGATGGAATTGGAAGAATTTTCAATTATCAACAAAACCCTGGCTGATAAACATGGTTTTAGAGCCTGGACAAATATTGAAACTTTTGAAAGGGGAATGCCCATGGATTTTCTGCCAATATCATGGGAAAATTTACACTATAAGATGGGAGTTGCCAAAAGGTGTGGCGTTGAAAAATCAATCACTTTTGAGTTTTCTCACTTTTTAAGCCCGAACTCCATGTACAGTTCTGCTCATATGCTATTTAAAAGGTATGTGAATTGGATGGAAACTAATTTATAATTTATTGTCATTAATAGTCCAGGTTTTGAATAAACCAACATTTTTCAGTATTTCTTTTAAAAGTATTGATGGTAAAATTATTGGAAGTTATTGAAATTTTTAATAGCTTATATTTTTTATAATACAAGTTAACCCATACTATGAAAATCAAACTTTTTGCTCTGCATTTAGCATTGTTGCTATCCTTTATTTTTATTTATTCAAATTCTTTTTCCCAATCTGTCAGTCCCAACCATTTATTTAATACCGGGCTTAATATGGGTTTTCTTTCAGGCCATGTCAAAAACCAAACCGGTAAGGAAAATTATGGTGTTTGGGCCGGAAACGCTTCCGCTGAGTGGGTTGAATCCTGGGAAACAGGATCGGTAAATCCGATCATTCCTGACATAACCATGCCATCAGTTGCACACAATAGTATTGTCAGTACAATTACCCAAATGAGCACTTGTTTCAATCCTTATTTTCAGACAAGGCTCGGATTATATAAGGCTGGGTATTACCTTGGTGAGGCGCTGGTTCAGTCGGGGACTTCATGCACAGATTGTCTTCAGCTCGAATTGCAAAGATCGGCGATAGAGCTTAGAACAATTTCTTCTCTCATCAAGAATCCACTCTACTCCGAATTAAGTGAAAATCTCAACAGTTTGGCTGCGTCTTTAAAAAATAACTTATCTGATGAACTTGCCAGTCAACAAAATGAAAGTCAGTTTACGCCAATAAATACCATTATTACCACCATTCAGACTGATTTACCGATTGGATTACAACAATGTGAAAAAAAGAGTAGCCCGGCAGTAGCAGCCGCAACAGTGAGTACAGAAAATAATAAGAACGCTGATCAGCAAAAGGAACCAAAGAAGAAAAAAAAGAATAGAGTCATGTTATTAAAAGTTGGTTTAAATTCAGGTTATTTAAAAGGAGATTTGGGAACTAATACAAGTGGCGCAACAGGCTGGCTGGTCGGTTTTGATTTTTTAAAAGGGAACACTATTTTTTTTCATACCGCATTTAAGTTCTGGAGAAATGCTACCGGCAGTGAACTTATGATACCATTGCCAAGTCAACAAGTTGATGCGGATAATTTCTATGTTCAGGGATTTACATTTGGACTTGGACTGGGTGGATATGTTGTTAAAAAGGAAAAAACTAAAGTTTCATTTTCGGGAAAACTCAACTACCTGATGTCACATTCCATTAACGGAAACCTATCCAGTGTGGGAGTTACGAGTATAAATGATGGTGCATTTCATGTCGAAATAGGAGGGCAGGTATTTTTCAAACTTTTATTCCTTGAATTGTCCTATGAACTTGGGTTAAGCGAAGCATTAACATCAGGATTTGAAAAATATAAGTATAACATGATTAATCTAAGTGCTGGTATTCATTTCTAACCACAATAACTCAGGGTGCAATTTATGATACTGTAAAGAGCCTGCTTGCCGCAGGCTGGTTGACATCGATTTTAAAACGACTAAAAACTATTTTTAATCATCATAAGAATACTCAATAGCGACATCTACCCAAAAATTATAATCTTCTTCCAGAATATCGTGCTCTATTTTTACATAATAATATGTATTCCCTTTATCGGAAGGAGCATCTACTGGAAGTTTAATAATCCATATGTCACCAATTTTGCCATCTGGATGTGCGCCTTGTTCTTTGCCACTGACAACAGGCCTATAGGTATTATTGTAGGAAGTTTCGCCAAATGTCAATTTCAGGCCACCAAAAGAATTTTCCATAGGAGAATCATTTGTTTGAAATCTTGAGTCATCTTCCCATCCATATTTTACAAGGAAATAAGCACTGCACTCCGCATTGGCAATTGGTGATTTGAGTTCTTTCTTTTTATTCGAATTTTCATTTAATCGATACACTTTATCTATACTTGTTCTTGTTGGGCCACAGATTTTAGGTTCTTCATCATCAGGACAATCCACTCCAAAAAATGCAAACATTAAAAAAGGTAAAATGATACCGGGGAAAAGTTTCGAGAATTTCATCGTAGTATGGTTAAAAAATTTTACAAAAAAAGTACAGAATAAAATTTATAAAAAAACAGGATAAATACAAGAATTAAAACGTTTATTATCCCAATCTTAGGACAAAATATTTGAAGGTAGTTGTATTTTTCTGGCTCGGGAAAAATGCCAAATTCCATAAGTGCCAAGAATGATAAAAATCAGGGAAATAAATTGTGCAAAAGTACCCTGAAAACCCAGGAAATCATAAGACGGATTTAACCTTATAATTTCAATTGAAAATCTTTCCAGGCCATTTAGAATTAGATATATCGAAAAGAGCATTCCGGGACTAGAGACTTTTTTTCTGATTGACCAAAGGAAGGCGAAGAATACCAGGCAAATGATGAATTCATAAATTGGCGTTGGCCAGGCTCTCCCCAATATGCTTTTATATCCTATTTCTTCGTAAAACGATATTAAGTCAATATTTAGCAAATTGTTGGGGTAATCATAAGACCACAACCAATTGGGCAAAATTGCTAACCAGGTAGGTTTTGGATAATCATTTGGTATCCCCCAATCCCCGTCACCGGAGACATGACATCCCAACCTTGCAATGCCATATGCAATCATGAGTGCAGGAGCGCACGCATCACCAAAATGCAAAATACTCAATCGATTTTTTCTTATAAAAAAAATGATGTAAGCCGCGCCAAATATTAATCCTCCATAAATGTTTAATCCACCGGAGGTCATAGACGCAAAAGGGTCGTTTATTAATTTTTCAGGGTCTTCAATATAATGAAAAAGTCTTGCGCCGATGAAGCAAAATACTGTTGCCAAAAAGGACATCTTACCAATTTGCTGATATGGATTTACGACGACTTCTGATTTAAATCTCAATTTTTTCAACTTGAAATATGTATAGACTATCGCAACTATGATCCCGACAATCCCTCCTATCAGATTGCCTTTTAAGGAAAAAATGTAGGCAATGGCATCTTTTACGAAAACCTGATATTCAAGTGTTATTCCCAATAATTTATAACCGACGAAAAATCCCATTATCGCATTCCACAGATATTTAATTATTAAATTATATCGACTATAAATATTATTTTTAACTATCGATTTTAATACCCCTTCTTTCTCCTTTCTCCATAATTCCAATGCAAAGAAATAGTACCCAATTGCAAAAGCTATTGCCAGAATAATACCAAATGAAGAAAAAGGTAAAAGTAGCTGAATGCCAAAAGCATCTTGAATCAGATCTGAAAGTTTCGGGTACATTTATATTCAGTTCACATTATTCGCAAAACATGAAGAATCCACAATATTATCCTGGTTATTAATTCAAATAATTAATTTACAAAAAGTATGATTGATATATGAAAATAGGGCCAATTAAAAGTATTGATCACTCAAAAAAATCGTACTTTGCCATGGATTTTTAATCACTCTATTTTTTAAAATTATGAAAAATATCCCCGTAATCAGCATCACAAAAAAGACTTTGGCGGAAGCGTATGAAGCTGCGCTGGTTGGGCTCTATGAAAAGGGCACGCGATTTAAAACTCAGTTTGACAAACCAGGCGATCCGCTGAGTATTGATGCTACGATGAATATTACAATCCTAGAACCGGAAACTGATCCGATGATCCACCAGGCATTTCCGGGAGGTATAGATGAACTCAAAGAATATGTACTGGAACTGAAAGGCTACAAGGATCACTGGGTGAAAAACATGAACGACCCCAAAGACACCCGCTGGGAATATACCTATCATGGAAGATTGGCGCAATATGGATCGTGGCAGGAGAAAAAAGATGATGGAGAAAGTCATATCGTTGGATTTACCATCGACCAGGTGGAGGGCGTCATCGCCAAGCTGGTTAAGCAGCCTTTTACACGACAAGCCCAAATGATTACATGGATGCCAAATGTGGACCTGGAAGTGTATGATCCTCCCTGTTTACAATCTTTATGGTATCGTATCATGGAAGATGATGATGGCTCATTATGGCTCAATTGTAATATCCGGTTTCGCAGCAATGATGCCTGGGGGGCCAATTTTATGAATATGTTTGGTTTTGTCCTGTTTAACCGGGAGGTGATTGCCAATGAAGTTGGTAAGCGCATGGGTAAGGAAATCCATATGGGCCGGCTCAACTGGCAGGCTGACTCTTATCACATCTATGGTAGAGATATAGAAAAAGCTAAAGCAATGCTTTTTGACAGGATCGAATCTATGACCCTGGAAGAGCGTACCATGGAATTCAACAATCCTTTTATCCGTGAAATGTACGATGAAGCTGAACCGAGAATCCTTAAGAAAATCGAGGAGCATGATAGGAGCCACTAAGCATTAAAAAATTAAATCAATCGGTTTATGTTAAAAGAATACTAAAAACTGTCATTGGTCATTCCATAGCTATAATTTTTTGTAAATTTGTGTTTCACAGTTGACTGTATTTTTTTAGCAGTGGAAAGGTTAGAAATGAGAATTAAACTATTCAGGTATTTTTTAGTATCGGTATTCTTGCTAATTAATGTTTTGTTTTCTCCGAACGTAAGTGCGGAAAGTAAAAGGGCATTTAAATTATTGGAAAAAGGCGAGTATGATAAACTGGTAGAATTGCTTCAAAAATCGATTGAAAAAGACAGCACAAATACTGGCGCAAAATATGTTTATTCATTGTTGTATCTCACGCCGGAGTTTTCTGAATTCAATATCGATACTTCTTATTATTTTATAAATGAGGCCATCACCGATTTTGCAATTCACGATGAAAAAACTATTGAAAACCTGCTGAAATTAGATATTAATGATTCAACATTAAAGGACCAAAAACGAAGTGTTGAAACTTATGCTTTTAGAAGGGCCAAAGCAAAGCAAACAATCGATGATTACAATTACTTTTTAGAGCAATTTTCCAGCGCCATTCAAACGGATAGCGCAATTACTTTCAGAAATGAAATCGCTTACAATGATGCGGTGCGACTCGATACCTATGAATCATTCCAATATTTTATACACAAATATCCGGAAGCAATTCAAATTGAGGATGCCAATGTAAAATATGAAGAGCTGCTGTATTTCACCAAAACAAAAGATAAAAAGCTGGAAAGCTATGTTCGGTTTTTAAAGAATAATACCAATACCCCCTATCGCTATGACGCTGAAAAAAATATCTTTGAAATCTCCACAGCAGATAATGATCTGGATAGCTATATGACATTTATAGAGCAATATCCGGAAAGCAAAATGAAGCGGCGGGCGTTGAATATGTTATATCATTGCTACAAGGAGAATTCTTCGGCAGAAGGTTTTTCCAATAGATTCAATATTCTGAACGAGCAGGATTCTTTGATGAAAATAGCGGAGGCCGAGATTGGTTGCCTGATACCGATTATTGATATGGATAAATATGGCTTTTCGAAGTTGGATGGTGAGAAGCTGATAGATTTTACTTATACAAAAATCAACGAAAATTATTATTGCGGAAATATAAAAGAAGATTTCCTAGAGGTAGAATTAGACAATGAGAAAATGATTGTTTCCAGGCTTGGAGGGATGATCTTTAAGGGTGATTATGATTCTGTAGAAGATCTGGGTAGTGGGGCAATAAAGATTGAAATTGATGGATATTATGGAGTTTATCACAAATCCGGATTTCCACTAATCGATTTTAAATATACGGATGTCGATTTGGTTTCCAATGCTTTTATAAAGTATAAATTCAATGGGAAATGGGGACTGCAATCATTTAGTGGCAGGAAAATTCTTCCACCCGAATATGATGATATTCATTCGGAAGGCAGGTTTGTACTCATTGAAAAAAATGATCTTTTTGCTGTGCAAAATGTTGAAAATCTCAGTAAAGCAGCCAACTTGTTAAATCCGAAGTTAGATTTTAAATATGATGATTACGAGCTGATCTATGCATCTCAAATTCTTCTTTTTAAAGATGATCAGGAAACCGTCATGGATTTGAGCCTGGAGGAAAAACTAACGCTGGATAAGCAGAACTTTTACGAATTGTATGATGGCTGGATGGTGAAAAAAAACGGTAAATACAGGATATATGATCAGATCTTTTACCCGCTTTCCATTTTGGAATTTGAAAGGGTCGATTTCAACAGATCAAGGGCGGCGATAAAGTATCAAAAAGGCTGGGGTATCTACAATTCAAATACAGAATTTCCCACAACATTTGATTACGATTCAGTTCAGTTTTTAAGCGAACAAATTGGAATTATCGTCCAGGGAGGTAAAACTTTTGCGATTTTTGACAATGACAGCCTAATTGATATTTCGTATTCCAGGGAGACAAGATTATTAAAGGCGTCAAACTTAAAGGATGAAGAAGGTGAAAAATATGCACAGTATTTACTCACAAAAACGCAAAATGGCAGTTACAAGGTTTTCAATATTAATGGTTATCAGATTTTGAGCGGTAGATATAAATCCGTTGAAGCGCTGGGAAAGGAGTATTTACTCGTTGAAAAATCAGGGAAAAAAGGATTGTTTCACAACAGCGGGAAAGTGGCTTTGAAAATCAGGTATAGCGCCATTGGAAATTATTCTGACGGATATGTCAGCACCCTCATTAATGGAAAGTTTGGCATTTATAACTATGAAAAAAATGTATTCCTCAGCGCAAAGTATTTGAAAGCGCTCAAACCATTTGGTAATTATTATTTTATTGGAACCAGGGGATCTTCATTTGGTCTCGTTAACCTGGAAAATCAAGCTGTAACCGGATATAAATTTGAGGAGATCCTTGATTGGAACGACTCCATTGCTCTTGTAAAAAAAGATGGTGAGTGGAACTTGTATGACATTAAAAATGACGACTATGTGTATGAGGGCATCAGTGAATATAAAGTATTGAGAGATGACGATGAGGAAAAGATTTTGTTAATTATTAAAAATAGTCAAAGTGGTATATTGAGCAACCGTTACGGCGAAGTTGTAGGCGCTTCATTCAACGATATCATTAACATTGGAACCCCCGAAACCCCAGTTTATTTTGCGGAAAAATATATATTGGAAGCTGACTTCTTTATAATTATTTATTACGACGGTAAAGGTAAGATATTAAGAAAACAGGTTTTTACGGACGAGGAGGAATACGAAAAAATTTATTGTGGCTAGCTATTATAATATTGCCATCATCGGATCCGGAAATGTTGCCTGGCATCTTGCACCGGAACTTGAAAATGCCGGACAAAGAGTGGTAGATATATTTAGCAGAAACCCAAAAAATGCTATTAAACTTCAGAAACGGTTATATAATGCGGAAATAAACCTATCACTGGATTTCTCCGAATCGCTCGCTGAAATCTTTATACTTTCCATTTCTGACGATGCCATTGAGGAAGTGACTCGCGAATTAACCGTGCCCGAAAATGCCATTGTAGTCCATACATCCGGTAGTCAATCCATTAGCAAACTTGGTTATACTGCCACAGAGAATATTGGCGTTCTTTATCCATTGCAAACTTTCTCAAAAAGCAAACAAGCTTCATTCGATGAAATACCGATTTTAATTGAAGCTGAAAACAACTATACCAGCAAAATACTTAAGAACCTTGGAAAATCCATAAGTAAAAACGTCATTGAAGTTAGCTCTAAAGACCGGATGGCAATTCATGTAGCAGCGGTTTTTGCTTGTAACTTCACCAACCATCTTTTTGAAATCTCAGAAAACATCCTCGACCAGCAGGGTTTCAGATTGGATTTACTTAGGCCGCTCATTGCGGAAACCATTAACAAAACTCTCGACATCGGGCCGGCGGAATCCCAAACCGGACCAGCCGTTCGCGGTGACCTCGAAACACTTGATAAACACATGGCTTTTCTTGCAGGGAGTGAGTACCAGGAGCTGTACAGGTTGATCAGCGAAAAAATACTCAAAGAATAAATTCATTGTTATTGCCTGAATACTTTAATTTGTATTCGTTGCCGTGCAGAAATATGGCTTATTCCAAAACAAAAAAAAAGCAGTTTTCATTCATAGGATTTTTGAAGCTCACAAGGTTTCCAAATCTGCTTATTATTGGGTTCACTCAGTATCTTTCGGTTATTTTTTTGGTTGCATATCCGGAGAATTGGTTCAATAAAATATTTGACCTCAATTTATTTTTGCTAGCATCGTCAACAATGCTCATCGCCGCAGCAGGATATATCATCAATGATTATTACGATATAAAAATTGATTATGTAAATAAGCCAGATAAAGTAGTTGTTGGAAAATTGATCAAAAGAAGGATCGTCCTGGCTTCACATGTTATTCTAAATGTCACTGGAATTGCCATTGGATTTTATCTTAGCAAATATGTCGGAGCTATTAATTTTTTGGCTGGGTTCATGCTATGGATTTATTCCAATCGACTGAAAAGAATGCCATTTCTCGGGAATTTCACAATTGCACTGCTGACCGGTCTTTCAATTTTTGTTGTCGCTGTATATTACCAAAGAAATATTTATCTGTTGGCAAATTATGCTGTCTTTGCATTTTCTATAAATTTGATCAGAGAGGTAATCAAAGATATGGAAGATCTGAGGGGTGATATGAGATTTGGGAGCAAGACACTTCCAATAGTGTGGGGGCTTCGAAAAACAAAGTACTTTCTCTTTGGCTTGATAGTCCTTTTTATATTCATCCTCTTTTACTTATCGCATCAACTTGAAAATCATACGCTGAATATATTTTTTATTATACTAATAGTTCCGATCGTTTATTTAATTTATTTACTTTATAGGGCAGATTCCCAAAGGCGATTTCACCAGTTGAGTGTTTATTGTAAACTGTTGATGCTGGCCGGAATTTCAAGCATGACTTTTTTTTAATTTAATCCATAAACCTTTGAAAATTAAAGTAGCAATATTTGCCTCCGGCAATGGAACCAACGCCGAAGAAATTATAAAATACTTTCAAAATCACGAAAGTATAAAAATCTCCCTCATACTTTCCAACAACCCAAATGCATTCGTTCTCCAGCGAGCAGAAAATCATAGAATCCCACATTTTATTTTTAACCGGAACATGTTTTATAAGGAGAGGTTGATAGATGAAATCTTGAGTTTAAATGGAATAAATTTTATCGTACTCGCAGGTTTTATGTGGCTCATTCCCGAACGGTTTGTAAAAAATTATCCGAATAAAATCGTAAATATTCATCCGGCGTTACTACCTAAATATGGAGGGAAAGGCATGTACGGAAGTTATGTTCATGAGGCTGTCATAAAAAATAAGGAAAAGGAATCCGGTATTACCATTCATTGGGTAAATGAAAAATATGATGAAGGAAATATCATTTTCCAGGCAAAGTGTAAATTGAATCCTTCTGATACAGCAGATGATGTTGCTAAAAAAGTGCACAGATTAGAATATGAGCATTATCCCAAGGTGATTGAAAAGGCAATACTTCAATAGTCTGGAGTAAAAATCAACCTGAATGCCGGGAATTGAAAAGTAATTGATAATCATTGGTTAAGCTATCCTGATTTTGATTGAATATCTACCATTAAAGAATTAACTTTGCATTTTTTAAAAATTTAATAAGTAATCTATGTCCGTAAAGAAGATCAATTCAGCGCTTATATCTGTTTATAATAAAGACAATCTCGAACCAATTATAAAACTGCTTCATAATAGTGGAGTTCAGCTATATTCTACCGGTGGCACACAAAAATTTATTGAGGAATCAGGCATACCTGTAACCGCCGTTGAAGAATTGACGAATTATCCTTCTATCCTCGGAGGAAGGGTAAAAACTCTTCATCCAAAAGTGTTTGGTGGGATATTATCCAGAAGAGAAAATGATGGTGATATTGATCAAATGAAGGAATATGAAATTCCGTCAATTGACATGGTTATTGTGGATCTTTATCCTTTTGAGGCTACAGTTGCCTCCGGGGCCGGTGAGCAGGAAATTATTGAAAAAATTGATATTGGAGGTATTTCTTTAATAAGGGCGGCAGCCAAAAATTTTAAAGATGTATTGATTATCTCTTCTATGGAGCAATATTTGGATGTAGAAAAAATACTCAACGAGCAGCAATGCGAAACTACTCTTGAACAAAGAAAGCTATATGCAACGAAAGCATTTGATATTTCCTCACATTATGATACTGCAATATTCGGATATCTAAATGCCGGTGATGAAATTAAGAGCTTTAAAAACAGCACCAGAAAGAGTAAAGTATTGAGATATGGAGAAAACCCACATCAGGAGGGTATCTTCTATGGTAATCTCGCAGAAATGTTTGATCAGTTAAATGGGAAAGAGCTATCCTACAACAATCTTGTTGATATCGATGCTGCGGTTTGCCTGATTGAGGAATTTGATGATGAGACAGCTTTTGCAATTTTAAAACATACAAATGCTTGTGGATGCGCAACAGGTGTGACGGTAAAGGAAGCGTATTTGAAAGCTTTAGAGGCTGATACTATTTCGGCTTTTGGAGGTGTGCTCATCACAAATGCCGTTGTGGATGCCGATACAGCGGTTGAGCTGCATAAATTATTCTTTGAAATAATTGCCGCTCCGGGTTATACAGAAGAAGCGCTGGAGATTTTGAAGAAAAAGAAAAACAGAATTGTTTTAAAGAAAAAATCGAGGCTTTCGACAAAAAAACAATTTAAAAGCATTCTCAACGGTGTTATAGCGCAAGACAGGGATTTAAAAACTGATGCACTGGAAGATTTGGAAGTAGTTACTTCCCGAGCCACGACCGATGAAGAAAATGAAGCATTATTGTTTGCGAGTAAAGTTTGTAAGCACACAAAATCGAATACCATTGTCCTCGCTAAAAATGGTCAACTGATTTCAAGTGGTGTTGGTCAGACCTCTAGAGTTGATGCATTGAATCAGGCGATTGAAAAAGCCAAGGTATTTGGTCTTTCCCTGGAAGGAGCGGTTATGGCTTCGGATGCATTTTTCCCATTTCCAGATTGCGTGGAAATTGCAAATGGATCGGGGATAAAAGCAGTCATCCAACCGGGAGGATCTATTCGTGATAAAGATTCAATCGAGTACTGCGAAGAGCACAAAATGGTAATGGTATTTACCGGAACACGACATTTTAAACATTAAAAATTTACAAGTAAGTTTATATCGTTTTTTGTATTTATAAATATCAATCGTATTGCTAACTTCGAATCCCTTTTAAATTAATGAACACGTATGGGTATATTTGACTTTTTTACTAGTGACATTGCCATTGATCTTGGCACAGCCAACACGCTGATAATCAATAAGGATAAGATAGTTGTTGACGAGCCTTCCATTATAGCTATTGACAAAACTACCAACAAGGTGCTTGCCATAGGTACAAAGGCAATGCAGATGCATGAGAAAACGCACGAAAATATTAAAACAATTCGTCCTCTAAAGGATGGTGTTATTGCTGATTTTCATGCTGCCGAGCACATGATTCGTGGCATGATCAAGATGATCGATAATAAGAAGAGCTGGCTGCCTACCTCTCACAGGATGATTATATGCATTCCCTCCGGAATTACAGAGGTGGAGAAAAGGGCCGTCCGGGACTCCGCCGAACACGCGGGTGCCAAGGAAGTTTATATGATCCACGAGCCTATTGCGGCAGCATTGGGAATAGGAATCGATATTGATCGCCCTGTCGGATCAATGATTGTTGATATCGGAGGAGGAACAACAGAGATAGCCATTATTGCACTTTCCGGTATTGTCTGTAATCAATCAATCAGAATTGCCGGAGATTCCTTTAATAAAGATATCCTTGATTATATGAGGCGGCAGCATAACCTGCTCATTGGAGAGAGATCGGCAGAAAAAATTAAAATCGAAGTTGGATCTGCTTTAACAGAACTGGACGATGCACCGGATGATTATGAAATCAGGGGCAGAGACCTGATGACGGGGATTCCAAAAATTATAAAAATTTCCTATTCTGAAATTGCATTTGCAATAGACAAATCTGTTTCCAAAATAGAAGAGTCTGTTTTAAAAGCATTGGAAATATCTCCTCCTGAGCTTAGCGCTGATATTTATGACAATGGCATTCACCTCACAGGTGGAGGAGCTTTGTTGAGAGGCTTAGACAAAAGGCTGGCACTGAAAACAAAATTGCCATTACATATTGCTGAAGATCCATTGAGAGCAGTCGTGCGAGGTACAGGATCAGCGCTGAAAAATTTAAATAAGTTGAAGCCCGTGTTGATGACGTAAACAGCACATGTACCGATTATTACAATTAATACATAGCTACAGGGCATTTCTAGTACTTCTATTTTTTGAATTAGTGTGTATTTGGTTGTTGGTACGCAATAATCCATACCATAGCGCGGCATACTTCCATTCGAGCAATGTGATTATAGGCAGAATTTATCAGACTAGAAACAATATTTCCCAATACTTCAATTTACCTGTTATCAATGAAGAGCTGTCAAATGACAATGCTCAATTGAGAGAATTATTATCAAAAAGCCAGGTACCTGTAATTGTAAAATCTAAGTTTGATTCTATAAAAATGTCTCATATAGATTACGATTATGAATATCTATCTGCCAAAGTGATCAATAATTCTACGATGCTTCTACACAACTTCCTTACCATAAATAAAGGTAGATCAAACGGTGTGGAGCCAGATATGGGTGTCATCAGCGCAAATGGAATTGTTGGAAAAGTAATGGCTGTTTCAGAAAATTTTGCTACCGTATCGACCTTATTAAATAATGATGTTTTTGTTTCTGCATACCTAAAGCGAAGCAATACATTTAGCAGTATCAATTGGGATGGAAAAGATAAACTAAAGACTAAAATGCTTTATGTGCCCCGACATATTCAATTGGAAAAAGGAGAAGAGGTGGTGACTTCGGGATATAATTCAATATTCCCCGAAAATATATTGATAGGATTTGTTGATGATTTCTCCCATGCAGAGAATGATTCCTGGTACGACATTGATGTAAATCTTTCAAATGATTTTTCCACTTTGGCATATGTTTATATCATTAAAAATCCGATGAAAGAAGAAAGAATTGAATTAGAATCTTCCAATACACAAGAAAATGAATAGCCGAACATATATATCGGTGGTAATTTCCTTTTTCCTATATGTACTTTTTCAAGTATTGTTACTCAAAAACTTTATACTTTTTGATACTGCATTCTGTTTTCTATACGTTGCATTTATATTAATGCTCCCATTAAAAATTGGTCCGTTATTATTGATGTTACTCGCTTTTGTTATCGGTTTCAGTACAGATTTATTTTATGATAGTTTGGGTACAAATGCGGCTGCAAGTGTGTTCATAGCCTTTCTGCGTCCGTATTGGTTAAATCTTGTCACACCCAGAGGAGGATATGAAGAAGTAATCATCCCAAATTTAAAGTCGATCGATTTCGGATGGTTCTTTATCTACACCCTGCCATTAATATTTATACATCATTTTGTGTTGTTTTTCCTTGAGGCCGGAGGATTTAGTTTATTCTTCTTTACCCTATCCAAGGTATTCTTTAGCACATTGCTGACATTTTTCGTTGTGATCTTAACTCAGTTTTTGTTTTACAGAAAAGCAATCTGATCATGGGAGAAAATAGAAAATATATCATTCAATTTGTCTTTATACTCGTTGGGTTTATCTATTGTATAAAACTATTTGATATCCAGTTTTTAGATGAGACATATGGCCCGGCAGCAGAAGATAATATTCTTAGAAAGGATAGGGACTACTCCTATAGAGGAATTATCTATGATCGAAATGGTGAACTATTAGTCCACAATGATCCGGTATTTGACCTGATGGTCGTTCCCAAAGAAGCGAAAGTAAAGGATACGGTAAAATTTTGTAAACTTTTAGGAATTACAGAGGAAGAGTTCGTTGAGAAAATGAAGTCGGCCATTGACTTTGATACCTATCAACCTTCAGTTTTTCAAAAAATGTTATCCATAGAAGATTTTGGGAGATTTCAAATTTTTCTCATGGACTACCCGGGGTTTTATCCACAAGTACGATCAATGAGAGGATACAGTCATAATTCCCTGGCAAATGCTTTGGGTTATGTAGGTGAAATCAGCAAAAGGAGACTCGATAAAGATACTACAGGCACTTATAAGCAGGGAGATTATACCGGGATTAGTGGAATGGAGCTTGAATATGAGAAAGAATTAAAAGGGAAGAATGGTGTAAAGTACAAAATGGTAAATGTTCGTGGGGTTGTAAAAGGATCATTTAAAAATGGCCGCAGAGATTCTATTTCTGTGCCGGGGGTTAATCTAAAATCTACCATTGATCTGGAACTACAGCAATATGGAGAATGGCTATTTGAAGGTTTGGCAGGTGGAGCAGTAGCTTTAGAACCTAAAACAGGTGAAGTATTAAGTATAATATCCAGTCCTTCTTATAGTCCCGGATTTCTAAGTGGTAGGCTTTTCAGTAAAAATTATAGTGAGCTTGTCCTCGATTCTTTAAAGCCATTATACAACAGAGCAATCATGTCGGTTTACCCGCCGGGTTCTACTTTCAAACCGCTGCAGGCGCTTATTGCACTCCAGGAAGGTGTAATTACTCCAAAGGAGCAGATTTTTTGTAGTGGCGCACTGGTAGGAGATCATGCCCCTCCGGGGTACTATGATATTTATAAAGGCATTAAAAAATCATCAAACAACTACTTCTATATTGTTTTTAAAAGGATCATCAACCAGAACTTGTCTGACAATACCTTTATTGATTCCAGGTTGGGCCTCGAAAAGTGGAGTAATTATCTGTATAAATTCGGATTGGGAAAACCGCTCGGTATAGATATCCCGAATGAAAAAGGTGGTCAGGTTCCTTCTCCTGCTCTTTACAATAGAATTTACGGAAAAGACCGATGGAAATGGTCAACAATCAATTCTATCAGTATAGGCCAGGGAGAAATTCTGATAAGCCCATTACAAATGGCTAATTATATTGCTGCAATCGCAAATCGAGGTTATTACATAACTCCACATATTATTAAAGAAATAGGTGAAAATGGTAAACCAAAAGAAAAATATCTGGAGAAACACTACGTAGGAATTGACACTGCGAATTTTACACCTGTGATAGACGCTCTGGAAAGCGTCATAAATTCAGGAACTGGTTTACGCGCGCAAATACCGGGCATAAGAGTATGTGGAAAAACCGGCACATCCCAAAACCCACATGGAGAAGATCATTCTGTATTCGTCGCATTTGCGCCAAGGGATGATCCGAAAATTGCTATTGCAGTTTATGTTCAGAATGCGGGACAGGGCGCCAGGGCTGCTGCTTCAATTGCAGGCCTGATGATGGAAAGATACCTTACTAAGGAGACTAAGAAAGTTTGGGTTGAGGATTACTTAAAAAAAGGACACTTTATCTATTGAGACAGGAAGGAACCATAATAAACAAAATTGATTGGCCGGTAATCGGTATTTATTTCGTGCTTGTTTTCATGGGCTGGTTAAATATCTATGCGGCAGTGTATGATGAGGAGGTTAATAAAAGCATAGTTGATTTTAGTGTAAATTCCGGGAAACAGCTTATCTGGATCGGGACTAGTATACTCATCATCATCGTTATCATGACTGTAGATTTCCGGATTTACGATACCTTTTCCTATGGTGTTCTTCAAGCAGTCGCAACCCGGCCCGCACAACATCACTCGCTGAACCATATCTTCCGGTTTGAACTTGCGTCCCAATAAAGCTTTGGAAATGCTCACCAATTGAAATAGATGTATTATGTGCC
>JAJRQT010000078.1 GCA_024280115.1 Bacteroidota bacterium
CGCTGGGCGTGCCATTCTATGGGTTTGATTTTACCCCACCCGCCCAATATATTTCTTATGAAAAAATAATTGAAGAAAATCCATCCAATGCTTACCTGGATTCGGTAAATCTGAAATATTTTAACGGGATACCGACTATTGTCCGGAAGACTGAGCTGGCGAAGAAAAAATTGGGAGGCGTGATGATATGGGAAATTGCCTATGATGTAAATAATGAAATGTCCTTACTTCGGGCAATGAATCAGACTATAAAGGCTGGGGATTGCGATGTGACAACTTTTTACAAGGACGAAGACGGAGATGGATTTGGCGATCTCACCAAACCACTTCAGGTATGTTCAGCACCTGAAGGATACGTATCTAACAGGGATGATACGAATGATGTCGATGCTGAGATTCATCCTTAAATCCATTATTGTTAAAATAATCAGAAATAGTAATCCATGCGTTCGCATCATCAAACAAGATATATTCATGCGATGTGGATGTTAAAAGGTTATATTTCAAAGGATCTGATTCTGGGCAAATCAATATTTCCATTTTGGTTATTATCAAGTAACTGAGATTAAAAATTAACACCCAAACTAGTATTACCGTTTAGATTTATATGGGAACTTCTAATAATTTAATTATATCAGAACGTTTGAGATCATACGATAAAAGATTTTCAAATATCTCTGTTTTTGGTGCCGCCGGGAAAATGGGTAGTGGTATCGTGCTTTGTCTTTTACAATATATTTCTAACAGAACCCTTTCCGGGAATAACTTTATTACCATACCAACAATTCAGGCTATTGATCAGTCAGAAGAAGGATTGCAACATCTTATTTCTTTTTTAACTACACATCTCCGAAAATATGCTGAAAAAAATATAATTCGAATAATTGCATCCACCGGTAAGACTAAAACCACAGAGAATACAAATGAAAAAATAGATAATTTTATCCATGATATAATCTCAATTGTAACAGTATCAACGAACCCACAATCTGCAGTTGATTCGGGATTGATCTTTGAGGCCACCCCTGAAGATCCGTTATTAAAAACTGAACTTTTATCAAATATCCACGAATTAACATCAAAAAATCCATGGATAATGTCGAATACAAGTTCCATACCAATAACGGAATTAGATAAAAAGGCAGGATTAGGTGGAAACATAATTGGATTCCACTTTTATAACCCACCGGCTATTCAGAAACTTCTGGAAATAATACCTTCGAGACAATCGAGTCGTGAGTTGATTGAATTTTCTTCATGGCTTGCCAGGGAATTGGGCAAAACAACCGTTAACGCAAATGATATAGCCGGATTTGCCGGGAATGGTATTTTTATCAGAGAAGTTGTTTTTGCATTAAAAAAAGTATCAGAGCTTCAATCACAGGTTTCTTGGGAAGAAGCAGTACTTACAATGGATCTGATATCAAGAGATTACCTGATTCGTCCTATGGGGATTTTTCAACTTATTGATTATGTCGGACTGGATATTTGTATAAGTATTGCCCATATTATGCAGGAGCGATTACATGAAAAGTTAGATGTTCGGATGCTCGAAATGTTGGTAGAAAAAAAAGTGTCCGGCGGACAATTTGCCAATGGATTTCAAAAAAATGGGATATTCAAGTATGAAAAAAATAAACAAGTTGCCGTTTATAATCCTGAAACAGATGAATATATTCCTTTAAAAATAGAAGCCTGGGTAACGAAAATGCTTGGGGATAGAGATGCTTTTCCGGATTGGAAAATCCTGAAAAGAGATGCAGAGGCACATTTAAAACTAAGCAATCATTTCAAGGCTCTATTTAATCAGCAAAATATGGGCGCAGAGCTTGCCGGAGAATATCTTCAATTTTATAAAAATACCGGTGACAAATTGCTTGAGCAGCAAGTCGTTCGGAGTGAGGAGGATGTAAACCAGGTTATAAAACTGGGGTTTCACCACTTGTTCGGTCCATTTAACCAATATATTTAATAGCTGATTTTGAGAGAAATTCCCAAAATGTATTGAAGAATGCAGTAAGAACAACACAACTGTTGTTAGATTTGCCGGCAAACGGTCATAGGTTATTAGTGGAAACAAAATAAATATGGATTTCGCCCTCACTGAAGAACAATTGATGATACGTCAGTCTGCACGAGATTATACTCAACGCGAGTTGATCATTGATGCAATTGAACGTGACGAAGCATGTAAATTTCCTACTGATCATATAAAAAAATTAGCTGACCTGGGCTTTATGGGGATGCTGGCCCCGACTGCTTACCAGGGCTCCGGGCTAGATACAATTTCGTATGTAATGGCAATCGAGGAATTTTCAAAAATAGATCCATCGGTGGCAGCCATCATTTCAATCAACAATTCCTTGATTTGCTATGGATTGGAACAATTCGGAACAGAAGATCAAAAACAAAAATACCTCAGGCCATTAGCAACAGGTGATAAGATCGGGGCATTTTTAATTTCAGAACCAGAGGCTGGCTCTGACGCAGCTTCTCAAAGAACAATCACCCTTGATTGTGGTGATCATTTTCTTATCAATGGTGTTAAGAATTGGATCACAAATGCATCTTCCGGCTCTACCTATATTGTATTTGCCCAGACTGATATACAAAAGAAATCAAGAGGTATCAATGCTTTTATTGTAGAAAAAAATAGTCCGGGTATTACACTCGGACCGCACGAGCAAAAAATGGGGATGCGTAGTTCAGATACTCATACTGTTAATTTTATGGATGTAAAAGTTCCACGCAAAAACTTATTGGGTAGTCCCGGGGAAGGGTTTAATATAGCCATGAAAATGTTGGAATGTGGAAGAATAGGTATTGCAGCACAGGCATTGGGAATCGCGGGCGGCGCCTATGAGATCGCAGTGAAATATGCTAAAAAAAGAAAGACTTTCGGTACAGAAATTATTAACCATCAGGCAATTGCTTTCAAACTGGCCAATATGATAACACAAATTGAATCTGCACGATTGTTGTGTTTCAAAGCTGCCTGGCTAAAAGATCAGGGCATACCATTTGGAACAGCCAGTGCGATGGCAAAATTAGTTTCTTCAGAGACAGCAATGAAAGTCACCACGGAAGCCGTTCAGATTCTTGGGGGATATGGGTATGTTAAAGAATATCATGTAGAACGGTTGATGCGGGATGCAAAAATCACTCAAATCTATGAAGGCACCTCTGAAATTCAACGGATGATTATTTCCAGGGCTATAAAAAAAGATTTTAATGATTTCTTTATCTGATCATTTGAAGCCAATTAAGTAAATATATTAGTCACTTGCAGGCCTTTTAGAGTAGTATTATAAACTGATTGCGATCATTGGAATCCTAATCGAATTAAACAATTTTTCCAGCGCTTTTTATCTAACCTTTTTCATAAAAATCAGATATTGAAAATTATGAGTTTTAAAACTATCCAAGCCCTCAATTTCACATTCAGCGTTATCATTCTACTTTTTATTTCTAATGTCACAAAAGCTCAGGATAACCTGACCAAATTTCAAAATGATGTTTTTATTACGAATTGGTCTGTGTGTGGGCCATTCCCGAATGCAGAAGGAAAAAACATTGATACTGATTTTTTAGTCAATGCGGGCGGCGAAAATAATATTGTATTTAAACCCGGTCTGACACATCCCAGCGAATCATCACCTTCAGGAAAGGTAGGGTGGACAACCGCCATAGCTGACAAATCCGGGAAGTTAGATTTAAAGAAAAATTTATCGCCAAATCAAAAAAACGTGGCGTATTGTGCATCAATTATTGAGTGCGATGAAATTACTCCTGCCATTTTGAAATTGGGTAGCAATGACCGACTTAAAGTTTGGCTCAATGGTAAGCTTGTTCATATTTTCTCGCAGCCACGGGCAGGCGATCCTGATACCGATCAGCTCCCTGTTGAATTGCAAAAAGGGAAAAATTTACTACTGGCAAAAGTAGATAATGAAGGAGGTAACTGGTGGCTCTATGCCAGGTTTGATCAACTGGAATCCATAGATGGTGAGGTATTCATGACGAAACCTTTGGTGAGTGCCGTGCCAAAGAAAACAAACAATGGGGATATAGCCGACATTTTCAACATTATGGTGTACAATACTTCTACGATCCAATCAGGCCCTGTGACCATGAAGGTAAAAGCAAATAAAAGCAGACCCGAGCAAATGGTGACTTCACCTGTATTGGGATCTAAAGAATACATTTGGCTAACACTCGAGTCACCTGTGAAAGTTTCCGAAACAAAAAAAACACTACCTGTTGATCTGGTCGTCTCTACGGATAAAGGATCCAAAGATTTTAAGCTCAAGACTGAATGGAAGGAAATTATAGATGGAAAGGTATATTTCATCCAGGGTTTTCATGTTGATCCTGTATGGCGGGATAGCCAGTCAGGCTACCAGGCGCTCTCCTTTTCAAACCTAAGCCAGCACCTGAATGCTGTACAAGCTGATTCTTCCTTTGGTTTATATATCAATGAAATCCCTTATCTCAAACCATATTATGATGAATATCCACGAGACAGAGCTCTGATCCGTCAATTCGTAAAAGAGGGCAGGATAGAAACCGGAGGAAGTTACAATCAACCAAATGAAACATCCATTTCCGGCGAAGCATTTATCAGGAATATCCTTTATGGCCGGTTGTTTCATGAAAATGTGCTTGGAGATTATCCTCGAGTATATGCCCCATGGGATGTTTTTGGTCATATAATACAATTGCCACAGATTCTCGCTAAATCAGAATTTATTGGTACTACATGGGAACGGGGAAATTACCGGTCACCCTTTGTACGTGTACCGGATGTGCCTGATCTCTACCGGGCCATGGCTCCCGATGGTTCCACTATTCTGACCCGAAAAGTGCGTTATACTTTTGAAGGGCCTCAAACAGGGCAATATCATGAATTAGATTTACAAACGCGCCAACTTATCGGAGAGGATCTTAAAGCTCAACAAGAACAAATTCCCGGAATAAAATCAGGTTTTTTGATAAATGCCACAGATGAGAAGGCGCCTACACCTTGGATTGTTGGGCATACGAGTGAGTTTAAATCATATATTCCAGAGGTAAAAACTCAGGCAGATGGGGCGGAACAATACTTCAGAGATGTGCAAGACCAATTAGAAAGCGACAACCTTGACATTCCAATCGTTTCCAGGGATGAATCTCAATACAATGAAGGTTGCGAGTTGTCGCGATTCGATTTGAAAATGGGGAACAGGTTGGCAGAAAATGCAATAATCTCCGCTGAAAAATTTTCCACTATTGCCAACATTCTCGGTCATGAGTACCCGGCAGCAGATCTGGACAAGGCATGGAGACAATTATTATACGGTCAGCATCACGATGGTATTACGGGTTGCGGAGCTGACGTGCCCTATCTAGATTTAGTAGAAGCTTACCATGAAGCATTAGACTTGAGCGGGAACGCATTGCAGATATCGTTGAAAAATATATCGTTGGAAATTGCCACCGAAGCACAAAAAGGGATTCCAATAGTTGTGTACAATCCCCTAAACTGGCAGCGAACAGATGTGGTGAATAAACGACTCGAATTTGAAGGTGGCATTGAAGGATTTAAAATTATTGACCAGAAAGGACAGGAAGTAAATTGCATCCTTGAAAATCAGAATGAAAAAGACGGTAAAATTTATAAAACCGATATTACCTTCATTGCTGAAAATGTGCCTTCTATTGGGTATAAAGTATTTTGGGTTACACCTTCAAAGAGTAAACCACCTGTAGCTCTCCTAAAAAAATCTAAGACAAACGTTGTTGAAAATGAATTCTATAGACTTGCGGTAGATAAAAAAGCAGGTGGAGGAATTACCAGCCTGATTGATAAAAAAACCGGTAAAGAGTTTATCAATTCAGAAACTGGACATCCCGGAAATGAAATAATCCTACTGAAAGAAGGAAATGGTTTTGAGCCGGCATGGCGATTCCTTACCACCGGAGAAAAAAGTTTTTCAAATGATAAAGCATGCGAAATAGAAGTTTATGAAAACCCCGTGTATAAAAAAATAGTAATCACCGGAGAGATGGATCGTATGGAAAAACGGGTACAGGAAATAATCGTTTACAATGATCTTCAAAGAATAGACTTCCGAACATCATTGGTAGGGTATAAAGGGCTTGGAGGAAAGAATATCATAGAGAACGATGACCGGGAAAGAAGTGATGACCGTGATTTTTACTGTATTGGTTTCCCTGCAAACCTAAATGGGGGAGTGCCTGTGCTTGAAGACCGCTTTGCTACCAAAACCTATTTTCAAAGCAAAGAAAATTTGTCTTTCACCAGTACCTCCACAGAATGGACATCCCATCATGCTATGAATTCGTGTAACCAGTGGATAGACTACAGCAATTCAGTAAAAATTAATTTCGGGGAAGCGGGAAGTATTGCCCTGGGACCGGTTGAGGTTCTAACTACCAGGATGGGAAAATTAAGGAAATTGGGATTTCAGTTGGTTGAAACCCTGGCGAAAAAAGGAATTACCGCCACACCATCATTTGATGATGTAGTCCGTGATTATGATATTCAATACCGAAGATTTAGTTTTTCACTCGGTATCGCCGATGAAAACGCATATAATAACAAACTCATCAGTAGGCTATCTAAAGAGCAGACAAAGCAATATAATGAGCAGCTTAGGGACAATGGCTTTACTTTTGTTTTTGTATATGATAGTGATATCGAAGGGAGTTGGTTTGACTTGCCGGTATTGATGATAATAGGTGTGGATGAAAAATCATTAATTACCGCAACAGGAAAGGTCATTGAAGAGCTGAGCGATAAGGCAGAGCTCAATTTTCCTGCCTCAGTCTGTTATTCAAAAGTTAACAACATTGTACCGGATTATGGTCTGGCCATCATGAACAAAGGCAATATGCCGGTAAGTGTGGAAGCTGACGGCACCATGGTGATGGCGTTGATGCATACCATTCCCTGGCAGTCTCCTCTGCTCAACTGGACGCATGATTTCCCTGAAAGGAAGACACATGTTTTTGAATATTCTATTTTACCTCATCGTGGAAACTGGCGCGATGCAAATCTTGTAAGAGAAGGGTATGAATATAATAATCCATTGGTCGCAGTTCAGGCTGATGTTCATAGTGGGCGATTCCCGGCAGAACATTCATTTTTTTCTACTCGTGGTGGGAATACAGTTATCACCGCATTAAAACCCAAAACCAATGGAAATGAGGCATTTAAAGCAAAAACAGCAACCGATGCAGCCAATGGTGTAATCATTCGTTTATATGAACCAAATGGACAAAATGGCACAGTTACTCTTCAATCGGATTTCCCAATAGTCAATGCAAAAAAAGTCAATCTGATGGAACGAAAACCTGGGAATGTGTCATACAATGAGAATTCATTGACAATGGATATTGGCCCAAATGCGATCGAAACATTTTCTCTTTCACTGGAAACCATAAATAAACATGAGCCTCAACAAACTAAAGAGAGACCGGCAGTTTACGCTCAATTCTGGCAGCACAATGAAGGCGCTGCGCCAACCGGATATCTGCCGGTGAGTGTTAAGATTTTGGACAATTTGAAATCTTTTTCGGAAACTAAATCTCGGAGAAATGTACAACAAATTGAAGTGGCGGTAATCAATGATTTTACAGATTTACCAGCATCAGGTAAGATAAGAATCAAAACTCCTCCGGGCCTTAGGGCAGTTCCAGCGGAGATCCAATTTCATGTAAATGCCAATAGTGAGAGTTTCTATCCCATAGCCATCGTAGGTGAAAATGGAAGTTCAGACCCAGGGTTTATTGTCGCTACCATAGAACACGGGGAAACAACCATTTATGATGTTCTGGAATACAATTTGCCGGAAAAGCAATTCGGTCGTGATTTTAATAAAAGCGAAGAGGTTGCCAAACTTGATTGGGTTATCAGTGAGGCTGATGGCAAAATGGAATTGACTATTACAAACCCGTTTGCACAGCCTGTCAAAGGCACTGTGTCTATGATTGGTCCAGTTGAAACATGGGGTATGCAGGAAGTAAATCCCATAAGTCTTTTGGGAGTATCGCCATGGAAACAGGCTTTTGAGGTTCCGGCTTTTGGTACGAAAACTATCCACTACAAAGTAACGCCGGATAGCGGCCGTAACATGAAGAAAGGTGAGATATGGCTTGTGGCCAAGCTGGCATATTTTGGTTATGTAGAGTATAAACCAGCAATTGGAGATTTAGTGATAAAAGATTGAGTCCACTCCGAAAAGTATAAAAACCCTAAATCCTCCTTTGTCGAGTTGATTGATTTTCAACGACTTCCCCTTTAGGGGGCAGGGGTAGAAAAGTTGAAAATCAACGAACTCTGACTTATCGGAGTGGATTAAAGATTAGGCTCTTTATTGAGCGATTAAATGGAGCTACAAAATCGATTTCCAGCACGGCAATGTAAATTTGCAATCGCCTATCAAGTTTCTTCCTGAATATATCCTTCTTATTTTTTCCATTAAGATAATTTTATTCTAAATCAGTCGCTCGGCTGTGCCTAGTGACAAATATTTAACCGGATATCATCATAAATAAGGAAATATATATTTCAATTGTTTCTATTGTCTTCATGTATAAGGAAACAAAAATTTATTAAGTTATAGATAGTTAATTTAATAGAAAGATGCATTTCGAAAGTTATGCTTATATTAGCCGGGAATAATTAATATTTTAGCAATTGAAATGAAAATGATATTTACTTGAATTAAATAAATGAAGAAAGATAAAATTAGTTTTGAGCAATACAAGGTGGGAGCAGCAAGCTTCTTCAGCCTGTTTTCACTGGTTGGCTTTATGTTTTACGGACTTCCTTTCTTCTATGATTTTTGGGTTGAGGAATTTGGTTGGTCACATGCTACCGTTACTTCGGGAAATGCAGTTGGTAAAATTGTGATGGGATTGTTTGCCTTTGCTGCCGGATGGATAATTGACAAATTCGGGCCCCGAAGAGTAATGCTGGTTGGAGTGCTATTGGGAGGAGGCGCTGTAATTGGGCTAAGCACTGTGACTTCAATATGGCAATTTTACTTTTACTATATACTTATTGCTTTGGCCTATATGACTGCGGGCCCATTACCCAATCAGGTGTTAATTTCACGATGGTTCGATAAATCAAGAGGTAAAGCTATGGGCATAGCCTATCTAGGTATAGGGATTGGAGGAATGCTGGTTCCTCAGGTCGATAAGGTCTTAATTGATATTTTTGGATGGCAAACTGCCTTGATGATGTTGGGTGTTCTAATGATTGTCATTGCTTTTCCAATAGTTTGGTTTGTAAAAGACAATGATGACAGTAAACCTGTTGAGGCAAAAGCGAAGGAACCTAAAGTACCTCTAAAAACTATTTTTAAAAACAAGAATGTTTATCTGTTGATCATTGGAAGCATGTGTTCGATTGGGGCAGTAAGTGGGACCAGTCAGAATCTTAAACTTTTTCTAAGCCTTGATTTGGATTATACTCAACAGCTTGCTGCAAATTTGATTTCTATAGTACTTGCATCCAGTTTAGTTGGTCGTTTGTTTATGGGTTGGCTGGCTGACAGGTGGCCTAAAAAACATGTAATGATCCTCATTTACCTACTTGTGGCGGGTTCGTTACCATTATTGTATTTTGCTTCTGTTCCCGGGGTTATTTATATTTTTGCATTCTTTTTCGGTGTTGGATTAGGTGGTGATTATATGATTATTCCCTTGATGGCGGCTGAGTTATTTGGTGTGAGGGTATTGGGCAGGATAATGGGTATTGTTCTTACGGCCGATGGATTTGGGGAGGCATTGGCCCCATTGCTGGTTGGCTGGTTGCGCGACCGTGGCGGTAGTTATACAAATGGTTTTACGGCCCTGATCGTGCTGGCTATAATTGGTGCAATTGCAATTTCAATGCTGCCTAAAAAAGCGAAATACAGCTAAATGGCGGTTGTTTTTTTAACTTAGTTTGCATATGGCAGGAGGTAATTATTGATGCTTGTTATAAGTTAGAAATTGATGCGGCTACCTGCTGCAGGATGGTTAAAATTGAACTATAAAACCTGTTTAGCAAATTTTCTTTATTTAAAAATAAATTTTATGTCAAACTTAATTTCACTTTCACCTTCTACCAAAAGCATACTTCAAAGCGGGAGCGTTTTTGTGCCAAGTCCGCTGGCGATGGACGAGCAAAAACAATTGCTTGAACCATACCAAAGATTATTGACACTTTATTACATTAAATCCGGAGCTAATGCCGTAATCCCCGGAGCGCATACAGGTGAGTTTGCCTTGAATGATATCAATGTATTCACATACTGGCTCAGGCTGGTGAAAGAGATGACCCAAAGCTATGGAGAAAATATGCTTTTAATGGCAGCGGTTGGAGGTAAAGATGTCTTAAAGCAAGCTGAGTTGGCAGCAAAGTATGAATATGACATCGCCCTGGTAGCTCCAACTGCATTTGTTGGTAAGGATGAAGATGGCGTGATCGGCTTATTAACTGAAATTGCTTCTATTATTCCAACATTTGGGTTTGAGCTTCAGAGAGCCATTCCGGGCAGTTACAATTTTACCTATGACCTCTGGTCCAAAATATTTGAAATAAACTATGGTTCAAAAGGCGCCTCGTTCAATACCTACCGCTCTATCAATATGCTGAATTCAGCGGCTAATGCTAAAAGACGCGAGCAACTTGTTTTATTGACAGGGAATGATGATCGAATTGTAGCTGATTTGTTTGGGGAATTTGCGTTTCATGGGGATCAGGGTCTTAAGAAAGTCCAATACAATGGCGGCTTGCTGGGGCATTTTGCAACCGATACCCATGCAGTTGTCAAGTGGGTGGATGAAATACTGAAATCGAGAGATTCAGATACATGGGAATTTTCTCTTTCTAAAGAAACCCTGGCTCATGCCGTAAATCATTGCAATATGGAACTATTTGACGCCTTGGGAAATTTTGAGAATTCTGTGTGGGGTGTAAAATATCGATTGACTTCTCTTGGCTTACTCCCGGGCCCCTTCTGCTCAACTGAAAATGGTAGGCCCGGTCAGGCAGAAGCTATTGATAAGATCTACGGAGATTATCCCATTTTAACCGATAATGTTTTTGTCAGAGAAAATATTGATTGGATGAAAAAAGAGGTTGGAATTAAATAAATCCTGGTATATGAAATTTTTTGAAATAAAGACAAATGAACAGTTGTGGGAGTTCATGACCGACCCCTCAGAAAAACTTATTGAAAGCGCATCGCGATTATATGGTCCTGTGATGATATTGGGCGGAAGTGGAAAGATGGGTAAAGAGCTGGTAGGTCTCATTCAAAATGCAGATAAGAAAATCGGTCAGCAAAGAGAAATATCTGTAGCTTCCACATTCAGCGATCCCACAGGAAAGGACATTGAGCTTTTCGAACGTTCTGGAGTAACCTGCTATAAAGGAGATCTCTCCAACGAACAGTTTTTATATTCACTGCCGGATGCCCCAAATGTCGTTTATATGATGGGATTTAAATTTGGCAGCAGCAATGACTGGCAGAGGTCTTTCCATTTAAATTCTATCACCCCTTTTTTGGTGGGAAAGAAATATTCTAATTCAAAAATTGTTGTTTTTTCCAGTGGCAATCCTTACCCGCATACATCCAAAAATGGAAAGGGGTGCGGCGAAGATGCTCAGCTCGATCCTGTGGGTATTTACGGGTGGAGCATTGTAGCACGCGAAAGTTCGTTTAGAATTACGGCTCAGCAAAATAAAAATCAAAAAATTGCTTTCTACCGGTTGATGTACGCCCAGCATATGAGTTACGGAGTTTTAGTAGATTTGGCGAGAATGATAATGAATAATGAGCCGGTCTCCCTGGCGATGCCTGCTGTAAATTTGGTTTCTCAGCGGGACGCCAATGAAATAGCGATTTGTTCTTTTGACCATTGTAAAAACTCTCCCTGGACTGTAAATGTTGCTGGTCCCGTTTGGCCGGTGCAGGAAATAGTTCATCGTCTTGAGAAGCATCTTGGTAAAAATGCCATTTTGCTCAATGATGAGGCGGAACTTGCTTTACTAGCCAACGATTCCCTTTGCACCGATACATTCGGAGCATATCAGGATAATTGTGAAGATATGATCAAAGGTGCAGCATGGTGGGTTCAGCACGGTGGAGATTACTGGAATAAACCCACATTTTTCGGCAGGGCAAAACACGATTATTAGACGAATAAGTTACTATTTTTGAGACTCTGAAAAAAGGACAAGCTATGTTAATTAATCGAATTGCGTTACAACACCTGGCAACTGGCAACTGGCAACCAGTCACTTTTATTAATGGGTGCCAAATGATTCCCCAATGTTAATCGGATTATTTTTCCCTGTGTTTTACGAGTTGGATGTTCATCAAATGGAACAATGTTATTTGAGTAACATTGTTTCTACACCACTCCAATCTTTAGGTACACTTTCCACCATAAATTTTGCAGATAATTTCAAATACAGTTGAGCGCTTACGTCCTGGGTGTTTAGTGTTGTCACCTCTTTGAACTTAGTGGCAGCATTGATAAAGTCTTTATTAAAATAGTGAGTTAAACCGGCTTCGAACACTTCCTTTGTCTCAATCTTAATCCTATTCTGCTCATTGACCATTTCGTGCAATATTTCAAATATTTTTATTGGTTTTGATTTCCCTTTAACTTTTACCAAACCCAAAAATCTATAATGAACAGCATTGTCTTCTTTCAAACCCAAGAGTGTATGTTCACTCATAATAATTGAGGCCCCATAGTGTTTGGTCAGACCTTCCATTCTTGATGCTGTGTTCACGGAATCTGAAACTACATTTACATCCATACGTTTTTCATCACCAAGTATGCCCATGACCAATTTACCGGTATGCAATCCGATACCAACCTTAATCGCTTTTCTCGACTTATTCTCCCTGGAAATATTATAAGCTTCAATCTGACTCAGCATTGAAATAGAGGCATTTACTGCATCTGAAGGTTCGTGAAGAAATAAAGACATTACCCCATCGCCGAGATATTGCATAACAAATCCGTTATTATCCCTTATCACCGGCCCCATTTTATTCAGGAATGAATTCAGAAATTCAAAGTTCTCTTTGGGCTTCATTCCCTCAGAAAGCGTTGTATAATCCCGGATATCAGAAAAAAGTATGGTGACCTCCTTTTCAATCTGATCACCGAGATTGACATCAAGGATGCTTTCCTTTCCAAGAGATTGCAATATTTCAAATGGAATAAACCTGGAATATGAGTCATTTATTTTAAACAGATTGAGGTGTGTTTTTATTCTTGCCAGAAATTCCTGCCGCGAAAATGGCTTTGTGATATAGTCATTACCTCCGTACTTCAGCCCATCAACCAAGTCAATCACCTGGTCCTTTGCTGTTATGAAAATTACCGGAAGTTCACTCAGCATATATTTCTCGCGGATTTTCAGGCAGACTTCAAAACCAGATATTTTAGGCATCATGACATCTAAAAGCACCAAATCGAATTTTTTATTTTCTAATAGTGCCAATGCCTGGGTTCCATTTGAAGCCATTTCTACATTGTAGGGTTCATGTTTTAAATGATTGGCTAATACCTGCCTGTTTATCGGTTCATCATCTACAATTAATATATCGAATTGAGCATTTTCCGCCAATTTAGAAGATTGAGGTAAATTAGTTTCATCCATATGGACGGCAGGAGTTTCACTCCATGTAGGCGATTCCTGCATACTTATTGGAATTGTAAATTTAAATGAAGATCCTTCATTCAGTTTTGAATCAACCCTGATGGTACCCTTGTGAAGCTCGACGAGTTTTTTAGTAATTGTAAGCCCAAGACCGGTACCGATATAATCTCTATTTACCTCTGAACTCACTTGTTCGTATGAATTAAATATTTTTTCGATCTTATCTTTGGGAATACCTTCACCTTCATCCAGTATCTCGATCTCAACGAACTCTCCCAGAAGAATTGCCCTGACAGATATTTTACCTTTTTCAGTGAATTTTATGGCATTGCCAATGAGATTGTAGAGGATCTGTTGCAGCCTGTTTTCATCAGCATCTAATAATGGCAAATCTTCGGGCACCTCATCTACAAGGATAAGATTTTGCTGCGAAATCAAAGGTCTGCTCATCGCCAGAACTACCTTCACAATCGATTTCAGATCTACTGGTTTTTTAATGAGTTCAAGATTTTTAGTCTTTAGTTTTGAATAATCCAGGATGCCGTCAACCATACTTGTCAGTCTTTTTCCTGAGGCGATTACCATAGCCAGATTTTTCTTTATTTCCGCCTCATCAATATTTTGCGATTCTTCATAAAGTGATTCTGATATTCCAATAATTCCGTTTAAGGGAGTTCTTAATTCGTGGGATGTATTCGCAAGAAATTCGTCCTTGAGCTTATCAACTTTTCTGAGTTTATTGGAAATTTGACGCTCTTGTTCAAGCTTCAACTCCTGAACTTTGATTTTCTCCTGTTGCTTCTTGAAAAGTCTTTTTCGTTGGACGCGATCTGCGGTGAAAATGGCTGATATAAATACTAAAAACCATAGACCATATGCCCAGTATGTTTTATACCATGGAGCGAGAATTGTAAATGCATACCGGGCTGGTTTTGCTTCGACACCATAGAGGTTCTTTGCCTTTACATTAAAAATATAATCCCCATGAGCCAGGTTGGTATAATCTTTAAATGTTTTTGTATCCCAGCTTGACCATTCTTCATCATAACCTTCTAAAAAGAAGCTAAACCGAATTTTCTCATCATAATTATAAGAGGTAGCCGTGAAGCTGAAACGTAAGTCATTAAAATCGAAATGGAGCTGGTTTTTTTTATTCCCATCAGATTTATCAACTTCCATATAAGAAATTACTGAATCCTGGTTAATCTCAATTTTATTAATCAAGGTGCTATATTCGATTTCATAGTTTTTAGACACTTTTTGATCTAATCGAAATAGGCCGTCTGTAGTGCAAAAGTAAACTATCTGCTTGTCTTCTATAGGTACGATACGCCAGACGTCTGTAGATTTTAAGCGGGCGAATGCTACGGTATCCCATGATTGAACCTGGCCATTTTCAAAAATAAGCTTACCAATGGTCCGGTTTGATGTCAGCCATATATTGTGATCAGCGTCTTCAGCCATCGCAAGAGCTTCATGATTCGAATCGATGAAACGCGTTCCAAATGAAGCATCCGGCAGGAATTGTCGCACATTTATATCATAAGTTAATAGTCCAATCTCAGTGCCGAAGTAGATGTGATTTCTGAGTTTATAGCTCTCTATAACGCCAAAATTTTCAGAAAATCCATTTTCCTCATCCATAGTTGCTGCTGCAACTATTTCTGATAAATTAGAATTAAAAACGATTCGGGAAACATTTTCATACGATGCCCAAATGATGGAATCTGATTCTGCGGCAATAGTTCGAACTTCATGATCTATTCCTTTGATCTTACTTTTCCAAATCCACTTTCCATTTCTATTTACTACGCTTCCAAAACCATCAGAAGTACCTACCCATAATTGGTTTTTATTACCGGAAGGGGTAATTGTCCGAGCATCTATATCTTTAATTAATTTTATCTTCTTATTCGCAATTTGATAAAGCCCTGTTGAAGCCGCAACCCAAACAATTCCATCAATTAATTTCAAATCCCAAACCTCACTTTTTATCGACATTTTATGAAATTGATTTTCATTGTTCAAAAAGTAAAGTCCGCTTGTAGTGCCTACATAAAGTGTGTTCCGGTCCTCAATTGCACTTTGTAAAACGCCGTGCAAACCATTGGTATAATCGTAATAACTTAAAGCTGAAGGGTATTCAATCTTTGCAAAACCATTGTCAAAGCAAGCCCATAATTCATTGTTTCTGTCTTGAAATAAGTTGTAGCATATATTGCTTATCAATCCGAGGTTTGTTCCTAAAGATTTAATTAATAATCCTTCATAATTTATAAAAAGAATCCCCTTGGTTTTCGTGGCAATTCCAAACAATTTTAATGCTGGATAATGGATGACCTTTTTTATTTGACTTGATGACATTTGAAAATCAAGATTGAGTTTCCATTTAAAAAGACTACCATCGGAAATATTAAAAATCCCTGAATCTTCGGTGAACAGTAATTTTTGGTCTTCAGAGATGTCGAATAAAGAGACTATTCCAGAATTAAGCTCACGGCCAAAGGAATACAAGGTGTCAAATTGTTGATTTTTCAGTTCTAATAAATTGCCAAAGTCATCCTGAATTGTAATGCTTCCTTCAACAATTTCGATCTCTTCGTATTTGGTCTGAATAGGATAAAATGAAAATGAGTTATCCCTAAATTCTATTATACCATTTTTGCTCTTAAAATATACTGATTTTCCCAGGGCACACACAGAACTGATCATTTCTGCCTCGAAACCATCTTTTTTCATTTGATGAGCAAGGGACTCAAAAATCACACTGCCCAATGAATCTGATTTGAAAAACCCAAATTCATTACCTCCTCCGCCATAGATTATTTCTTCATTTGACCGGGAGAGTGAATGCAAATTCTCCGTTCCGGGAATCATACACCAGGTTAATCCGTCAAAGAGCATTACCCCGGAGGTATTTGCTATGTATAATCGCCCGATCGCATCTTGCTCGATGTCCCAGTTTTGAGGGCTTGTTGTATAATCGGAGGATCCGTATTCCTTTTGTGTATAATTATTTACATACAAATTTTGACTCAATGCCAGTTCTTGTATTAAAATAAAAAGAAAAGTAAAGTATAAGCCTCTGTGCATTAATGTACTTTAGGGTTATTAGTCAACTGAGTTTTGGTTTGTGGACGTTCAAAGTACTGATTCTAAATAGAATATTCAATGATATAGTGATAATTGTATTTTTCAAATGAAATAGATTAAAATATAAAGCAACTAGGGAAATGCATTTTGAAGTTTAGCGATAATATACCGCAGTAACCGGGGAATTCTGATTTACCCTTTATTTATTAATATAAATACTTGATATCCTATGGATTGAACTGGTCTAATAGTTTTGATTTCATTTAAAAAAGGATTACTTTTCAACAAACGAACCATAATTAATCATGAAAAAGCAAGAAACAAGTGCTGCTCAAGGAGGGAAATCAACTTCTGATAAGCAGGGGGATTTTATTATTGATCCAAAGTTAAAAGTTGCCTCAAGAAGAAGAGGAAAAGTTATTCCTGATAAGTAATCAGCAGGAAACTTTGCAAATGGTTATTTTTCTGGCAGCAGGGAAATAAAACTTAAAATATATTATTTGTCTTCAGGTTTAGATTCTATTAAATTGTACAATGAATCTAAACCTGTTTTTTTATGAAGTATTTCCTGATCGTATTCTGCATTTTTTTTAGCGCTTCCTCATCAATTTATTCACAATCCAATCCCAACAACCGGCTTGACTGGTGGAAAGAGGCTAGATATGGCATGTTTATTCATTGGGGGCCGGTGAGCCTGAAAGGCACAGAAATCGGCTGGTCACGTGGCGATAAGGTTCCCATTGAAGAATATGACCAACTGTACAAATCTTTCAACCCAATAAATTTTTCTGCTAAAGAATGGGTTCAGGTTGCTAAAGATGCGGACATGAAATATATCGTACTCACATCAAAACACCACGATGGATTCTGTCTTTGGGATACAAAAACCACAGATTATAATATAATGAATACCCATTTGGAAGGGATGTGGTGAAAGAGCTTTCGGAAGAATGTAAAAAGCAGGGCATCGTTTTTTGTACGTATTATTCCATCCTCGATTGGTATCAACCGGACTACAACATCAATTCGCGTGGAGGACCGGGTTATCGGCTTCCGGATGGCGAAAAACCGGATATGGATCGATACACAAAATATATCTATGCACATATGAAAGAGCTGATTCAAAACTATGGACCGCTGGGCATCATGTGGTACGATGGAGAATGGGAAGATCCGTGGACTCACGAAAGAGGTCTGAAGCTTTATGATTATGTGCGGGGCCTTCAGGATGATATCATTATCAACAACCGGGTTGACAAAGGGAGGAAAGGCATGGAAGGCGTGACACTTACAGATAAAAGTTATGCAGGAGATTTCGATACCCCGGAGCAGGAAGTCGGGAAATTTCAAACTGATCGACCATGGGAAACTTGTATGACCATTTGCCAGCAATGGTCTTGGAAACCTGGGGATAAGTTGAAGTCCTTTGATGAGACCATCCGGATATTGGTGGAAACTGTTGGTGGCGATGGGAATTTATTGCTGAACGTAGGCCCGATGCCGGATGGAAGGATAGAACCCAGGCAAGTTGAAAGGCTGAGGGAAATTGGCGATTGGTTTGAACTAAATGGGGAATCTATTTACGGAACACGTGGAGGTCCTTTTAAACCCGGAAAGTGGGGCGTTTCAACATCGAAGGAAGATAAGATTTATTTGCATATTTTGGATCCGAAAGGAAATAAGATAGAACTCCCGCCGCTGCCAAATCAAATTAAAAATTGCCGAAAACTTCATGGTGGAGTAGTGAATTTCACTCAAAACAAAAATGGAATCGAACTTGATATATCGGGTATTGACAAGAAGGAAGTAGATAGTATTATAGTACTTGAACTGGCTGCAATCAAATGAACTCCATGAGAATTATTGTCTCTGCGATTCTTACTTCAATTTTATTTTATAGTTGTAATCAATTCAATACGGCCGAAAATAGCAGGATCATCGGAGTAAAAATTTATAATCACCAGGGAAGCTTTAATCCATTATTTCGAGAGTGGCAATCTATTGGAATAAATACGGCTTTTGTGAGTGAGGAACTTTTGGCCAACAAAGCTTTTCGCAAAGGCGCTACCGATAAACACATCCTTATCTTTGTCATATTACCCATATTTTTTGATGAAGACGCATTGAGTCAAAATCCAGACTTATATGCCATAAAATCCAATGGCGAACGGGCTGTTGATGATTGGGTAAAATTTGTCTGCCCTTCAAATCCTGATTTTAGAAAAAGGAAAATAGATGGAATTTTAAAGCTTGTCAGAGATTATAACCCCGATGGTTTAAGCATAGATTTTATCCGGCATTTTGTTTATTGGGAGATGGTATTTCCCAATACCCAGACCGTCGATCTTCCAAACACATGCTTTGATCCCTCATGTGTCAGCAAGTTTCAAGAGCATTCCGGAGTAGTGGTTCCGGATTCTTTGATTAAAACCCAGCAAATATCATCATGGATACTGGAATACCACCGGCAGGAATGGACAGCATGGAAATGTGATTTGATCACAGGAATGGTGGAAGAAATCGTAACTAAAGCAAGAGAGATCAATCCGGGAATATTAATAAATGCACATATTGTTCCCTGGAGGAAAGATGATTTTGAAAATGGCATTAAAAAAATAGCCGGACAGGATGTGAAAACGATTTCCGGTTTTATGGATTTTCTTTCACCCATGACCTATTCCCATATGGTAAAGCAAAATGCCGGATGGGTGCACTCGGTCACAGAGGATTTATTCAAGCAAACTCAAAGTAGCATATTGCCAAGCATTCAGGTCAAGGAGGCTTACCTCACCGATACGCTGAGCAGCCGGGAATTTGAGGAAAACCTGGTATCTGCTCTTTTACCACCTTCCAAAGGTGTGGTCTTCTGGTCATGGGAACACCTCGATCAGGACCCATGGAAAAAAGAGATCATAAAGAATATAGTTTCAAAATAAGGCTGCCAGTTGAGTAGTTTCCTTTTCGGAAAAAACGCCAGAGATATGAGCTACAAGCTTTGGTCAGGGCATATTTTAATATAAATATCCACATAAAATCACATAGAGACATAAATAGAAATATTCCGCTTTATCTCGTTTAAATTTATTTTTACTTGTTGACTCAGTATGTAAAGAAAATTTAAAAGATGAAAAGTATATTAATTCTGTGTTCGATTTTGGTCCATGGTTTAGCCATTGCCCAGCAAAATTTCTTACCAGGCAAGATTGAAACCAAAGACGGACAAATTATCGAGGGTAAATTTCATATTAAGGATAAATCTCGGACGCCTGAAGAAATTGAATTTATAAGCTCAAAAGATGGAGTTAGTCAAAAATACAAGCCCATTCAACTGAATTCTTTTGAAGTTAATGGCAAGAGATATGTAAGTAGTATTGTGGAAGTTGATATCACGCCTCAGGGAATACACAAAACAGACTATATTGATAGTAGAAAAGTTAGAATTGATACGCTGTTCCTGGAGTTAAAGGTAAAAAGTTCGATTAGCTTATTGTATCACAAAGACAGGGAATATAGGGAACGATTTTTTATAGAAAGTGAAACGGGTGAAATCATCGAACTTATTAAGCATAAATATTACGCTGATGTTTTTGATAAGGAAACCAATACTTATGAGAGGAAACTTATAGTGAACAATAAGTACAAGAATCAGCTAAGTTTTTACCTAAAATCGTGCCCTTCGGTAGTTGAAAAAATGAATAAATTGACATTAAAATTGCCTGATTTAAAAAAGGCCATTGTGGAATATAACACGTGTACCGGGAATGGAATTGACTTTAAGCTGAAGGAAGAAAAAGTAAAGGTTCAATTTGGTGTTGTCGCAGGAGTAGTGTCACAGTCGCTCAAATTGGAGAGTAAGGGTAAATCATTTGAAGAAATAACCGCAAATGAATTAAACCCTTCGATTAATCCAACATTTGGCGCATCAATTGATATTATTTTCCCGATGAATCAACGGCGGTTGTCCCTGAATAATTTACTAATCTACAATACATTTAATTATCAGTCTTCAGTATTTATGCCAACTTTCTCAACTAGTATTTATGAGAATGTTGATTATAAAATCTCAGGGTCGTATGTCAAATTGTTGACAAGTATTCAGTATTGTTTTTCCACCGGGCCGGTGAGACCATTTATTAATGCTGGTGTTTCCTATTCATATTTAGCTGAATTTAGTAGTGAATTGAATAGGGAAATTCATAATTATGACTACACCCGTACCTACGAAGAGATTGCAATTGAAAAGTACAAAAATACTGAAGTTGGTTTTGTATTCGGAGCCGGGCTAAAAATGGGTGACCATTATTCAGCCAAACTTGTTTTTGAATTTAGTGATGGTATGTCAAAATATGTACTACTCTCCTCGAAAATGAGCAGGGCCTATTTTATCCTAAATTATACTTTTTAGAAATTAAATCGTCATTTCGGACTATGAGTTAGTAATACGAAGAAAGGTGAGTTTTCTAGTAATATACTTCCTTGGTTATAGCAACTCACGGAGACCGATTTAATTATTGATACAGTTCCCATGCCGCCCACTTGGTACTATTGGCATGCCGTCCAAATTTTAATGGAGGGCGCCCAACTTCAAATGCGCCCAAATCAGGTGCGTTTCCAGTGAAGTTGTCATTGAAATTGTTTAAACGTATTCCTGAATCGATTGCTGGATTCGCAATTGTAATCACCGGATCTGTCAATATTTTTTCCTGCCCCCCGATCATCACAGGCACCTTTCCCCATTTTACTGCCTCCACTGTGGATGTGGGATAATATTCAAGATAGAATGATTTTATAAAGGCTGGAATTTCGTGCTTACCATGCTGTTCTTTGGCAATGCCCCGATCCATTCCCGTAAAGAGATCATAATCATAGTCTCCGGATGCGTCTGATTTTGAGCTGGCTAAACGGCCGGCGCAATGGAAGATGTTGTTTCGAGTCATTGTGTTTTGGTCCGGATGATTGGTAAAGACATTGAGAGGGCCATTGGGTTGCAATGCAGTATTGTGAAAAATAAATTTGCTACCTCCTCCAAATTCATCCCGCGAACCGGTCTTGATCATAGATCCGCCTAAAAATTTTTTATTGCTTCGGGTCTCTCCAAATATATTGCGAAAAATGTACAGCGGCCCCTTCGTGGTCGATGCCGTAGCAATATGTTGAAAAGTGTCCGTGATATAATTGCCCCAAATTCTCACATTCATATTTGCTCCTTCACTCTCAATGGCATCGTCATGACATCCGCGAAAGATATTGCCATAAATATCAGAATCCCTGTTGGGACTGCCCTGATCACTATAGTTGCTGCCTCCTCCGAAAATATCGTTATAGCTGTGATCAAAAGTTGTAATCAGATCATTGTATCGAATGATATTGCCTCCGGTACTATTGAAAAGGGAGATTGCCTGGGGACCGGAAGGATGACCAGTTTCCCAATTGTTCGCACAGCCCCGTGGGATTTCAATTAAATTTCGTTGAATAACCAGGTTGCCTGCGCCCTGTTCCGCATAAATTCCGCTATCGTAACCACCTTCATTTCCATACGAGACAGGGCCTCCACTGCGTCCCCAGAACGTGATATGGCATGATTCGACCACAATGTGATGCCGTCCACTTTTAATCAGTATTCCATGTATCGCTGCGTTTTTCAATTCCAGATCGCGAATAATCACATAATCGGCGTCGATTATTAGCGTGTAATCGGCGCTGTTTCTCACATCGATGGTGGACCGGGATTTGGGATTTGGTGTCACCAAATGGTAGCCGTTTGCTGAGCCAGACGTGGTGATTGTTAATGGCTCTGACCGATTTGAAATAAATGTTGTTTTTTCAGTAGGAAAATGCTCCTGTAAAGTATTCGCTTTAGCCGAATAGCTTCCACTTTCAGTCTTTAATTGAATTTCGTACTGTGTACCCGGATTTAAAGCCACTATGCTGCCGCGATATTCACTATCTATGGAATCATAAACTAAATCGAGCGCCTGGTTCCAGGAATCATTGGCAACCTCCTTGTAAAAAACACTGCATGCCCCTTCGGGCTCAGATGGAAAATAAATACTGAGACATTCAAACGTGGGAACATTTTTAATTTCCTGAGCCAGTGTATTTCCAGGTACTATATTGAGAAAGGCAATTCCTAAAACGAAAGTGAAGGCTACTTTCATTGAAGATGATTTTGTTGTATTGAGCATTTTATTTAGATATAATTTGAAGGTATCAATTTATACATTTTCTATGTAATAAACCTGTGAATAGGTATCGTCTATTTAAATAGATTTTTCGTAGTTATTCGGAAATAAAGAAGCTCTATACATTAAAGTAGAGAAAAAAGAGATTTTAGAAATTGACTATAATTGCTTTACTTTTGGTAGGAGTTGCAAGCCTGTCTGCCAACAAAGAAAGCTCTCACCAGCAGGAAAAGATTGTTTGTTTGTAATAAGTAAAATTCGTAATTGTCTACTCTTTAATTTTTTAACATGGAAATCCAGATACTTTTAATTGTTGCTCTTATTAATATTATTTCAATTTATGCATCTGCTTATTTAACTCAAAAGGGGAAAAACAAAGCACAAAGTCAAGATATTCAAAATTTGACCAAAAAGGTAGAATCAGTCAAAATTGAGTTTAGTGAAAAACTTTCTAACATAAATCAGCAGATTTCGAAAGAGATTAATATCCATAATTCACTGTCACATTTGGAAATTGAAGCAACTATTCAGTGGTATAAGGATTTTTTCGCTTGGAGCGAATTTTTACAAAATGGAATTACTATAAGTCATATTGAGACTATTGAGCAAATGAAAGATTTTTATAACCCTTTAAGGGAAAGAATATCCAATTTATTGTACCAAGAAAAGAAATCATTTGGCTTGCTTAGAATTTTTATTAATAGTAAAAATAATGTTGCAAATCTAATAGTTAATTTAAGAGCAGAATATTTAGAATTGGCGAATAAGTTGAATGAGCTCATATTTAACCTTCAAAAAATAGATATGGATTATATCCATGCTGAATCTGCTACTAAGGACTTTAAGAAATATGATGCCGAAAAAAACAAAATGGGTATTGAATATTACGATTCTGCTTCTTCTAATCTAAAAGCACATTTAGCACAAAATTTGGTTAATATTGAAATTGAATTACTTAACAATTTAAAAAGTTTAACTAAAACTCAATAATCCCAAACCCCCCATGGCGCGAACCTGCTCATGCTGTCAAACAGGTTTGTAGCGCATGGTCGCCTCACTACCCCAGCCAACTCCACTGGCGCGATATAGCTCGTTCCATTACCTCTTCGCACGACAGGCGCATACAAACTATAAATCATTCAAAATGCTACCATTTAGCAATTACTTTAAAATAAAACTCCCCCATATAAAAACATTTGTGATGATTAATACAATCAATGATAGAAACCCATATGATCTCAGAGAGTAATTGTCTTTTCTGAAATTCAAGTATGCAAAAATTAATAGTATTAGTTGGCCAATAATTATTGGTATTGTTAATATTTCTTGTAATACCCCAATTATGACATAGTCTAATTTAAAAGTATTTGAATTCAAGAATAAGAAAGATAGATATATTAAGACACCGATACTTAAACCAAATATAGTTTTACCGCTAATAAATATCTTATCCTTTTCCATTGTAGTTTTTATTCAGCTAAATATGTTAAATCCCATCGTGAGCTTGCCTTTGCCGGTCAAGCTTATAGCTCGTGTCCTTACCCGGTATCAAAATGAAGATAACGGACTTCATGATTATTCTACAAATTTTTAATGAGATCCTTAATTTCTTTATCAGATATAGAGTCTTTGTCTCCTTTATTGTAGATCGAGAAAAGTAGGACTGAATTATTAAAAACTTTCACAAAAGACAATACACGAGCGCCATCGCTTTTGGCTTCTTTTTTGAAGTTGTCTGAAAGTTCGACTTTATAATTCATTCATAAAATCTTTAACCGGAGTAGTTTTAAGCTTGCCTTGTTTTGCCCCCTGCTGGCGCGCGCTTGTAGCTCGTGCCTTTGTTCTCATCCTTCTACCCCAACCAACTTTCACGGTCCAGACTGCGATATTGAATGGCTTCGGCGAGGTGCTCGATTTTGATGTCTTCCGCTCCGGAAAGGTCGGCGATCGTCCTGGAGACTTTCAGAATGCGATCGTAGGCTCGTGCCGATAATCCAAGTTTTTCCATGGCTGTTTTGAGCAGGGTTTTCCCGGCTTCATTGATTTTGCAAATCTTTTTTACCATCTGAGCAGGCATCATGGCATTGGAATGAACGTCATTTATATCATTGAAGCGGACGGATTGAATTTCCCGGGCTTTGATGACCCGCTCCCGGATAACACAGCTTTTTTCTGACTTTCGATCAGCAGTCATCTGATCAAAGGAGACAGGGGTAACTTCGATATGTATATCTATTCTATCCAACAATGGCCCACTGATCTTCTTCAAATATCGCCTCACATCCTGAAGCGAATCAGGGTGATTTCCATCATCAGTATAAAACTCTCCTGAAGGGCTTGGATTCATACTGGCTACAAGCATAAAATTGGCAGGAAACCGGACAGATGCCTTTGCCCTGGCGATATTGACGAATCTTTCTTCCAATGGTTGCCTCATCACTTCTAATACAGTTCTTTTAAATTCTGGGAGCTCATCAAGAAATAGTACGCCATTGTGAGACAGAGAGATCTCTCCAGGCTGTGGAACTCCACCGCCACCGACCAGGGCGACATCAGAAATCGTGTGATGGGGGCTTCTGTATGGTCTTTTTGAAATCAAATTCGCATGTGGACCAAGCTTTCCGGCAACGGAATGAATTTTGGTCGTTTCCAGTGCTTCCTGCAAAGTCAATGGAGGCAATATGCTCGGCAACCTTTTGGCCAGCATGGTCTTGCCTGAGCCTGGAGGGCCTACCATTATGATATTATGACCGCCGGCAGCAGCTATCTCAAGAGCTCTTTTGGTATTTTCCTGGCCCTGGACATCTGCAAAGTCCTGATCAAATTCATTTTGTTCATGATAAAAGATGTCCCGTGTATCAACAAATGTCGGTGTTATGGATGATTTATCTTCAAAAAATTTAATGGCATCATCAAGTGTCTCAACCCCGATGATGTCCAGGTTGTTAACTATTGCGGCCTCGATTGCATTTTCCTTTGGTAGAATAAATCCCTTAAACCCCTGTGCTCTCGCTTCAATAGCGATGGGCAATGCCCCTTTTATCGGCCTGACAATACCATCCAGTGAGAGTTCGCCCATAATCACATATCGCTCTAAGTCTTCAGCCAGTATCTGACCGGAGGCTTTCAGGATGCAAAGGCCTATCGGGAGGTCGTAGGCAGAACCTTCTTTCCTGATGTCTGCAGGAGCCAGGTTAACCACAACTTTTTGCCGGGGAAAATTATAACCAAAATGTTTCACAGAAGATTCAACTCTTTGTTCGCTTTCTTTTATGGCGTTATCGGGTAACCCGACTAAAAAAATTTTGTGCCCTGAAGCACATTTACTTCCACAGTAATGGTGGTCGCATCTATGCCATACACTGCACTCCCAAAAGTTTTGGAAAGCATTATTTTGTTAATTTTTGTTCTATGTGAATAATCAAAAAATAATTGTTCTGAATTTGGCCTTTATTTCCAATAACCGGAATCATGATTTTTATATTTTACGTTTCGATTCGATGTCGTTTATTTAAGAAAATTATTGTCTTACCTCTCCCCGCCTAATCCGGTGAACAGGCCTTAACCCTCTCCAGAGAGGGATAATAGGTGCTTAAGTAAACGACATTGAATGAGATCAGTTAATCCTATTCTTTTGATTCCTTCATGTCCTTAATCTGTCTTCGCAAATCATTCGCCCTGACAATCAAATCTTCTCTTTCTTTTTCCGCGTAGGTTAACCTCCTTTTCAAAAACCATATATTGATATTTTCAAAAATAAGGAGCACTATAAAAAATGAATTCCCATAGGCTAACCATTTCTGGAAAAACGAGAAAAAACTCAACAAACCAAATTGGCTAATCATTTTATTTATATTGAGCCCCATGTAGAGGGTTATGCCCATATAGGCAAGAAATACAATATAAAGTATGATTCTGAGTCTTTTCATTTCAGGCTGTATGAAGTAAACTACTGCCGGATTTCAAGATATAAAAATAATCGTTATATATAATTCTTAATCACAAAAACAAATTACAAACCTTGCATGGCTGTAAGTTTTTGATAGATTCCATCCTTTTTCATTAGTTCTACATGAGTGCCCCGCTCAACAACTTTTCCTTCATTAATGACCAATATTTCATCGGCATTTTGGATTGTACTCAACCTGTGGGCAATGACAACAGACGTTCTGTTTTTCATCAGGGTATTGATCGCATCCTGAACCAGCATCTCTGATTCTGAATCTAAAGCGGAGGTTGCTTCATCCAGAATCAAAATAGAAGGATTTTTTAATAATGCCCTTGCGATTGTCAATCGTTGCTTTTGACCTCCGGATAGTTTTGATCCCCTGTCCCCGATAATTCTCTGATAACCTTCTGGTTCCTGGATGATAAATTCATCGGCATTGGCAATCCTGGCAGCTTTATATACATCTTCAACATCAAATTTTTCCAATCCGAATGCAATGTTGTTGATAATGGTATCATTAAAAAGGATGGATTCCTGGGTTACGATGCCCATCTGATGTCTTATGGACTTGTAATCATAATCTTTTAATGGAACTCCGTCAATTAAGATCTCACCTTCATCGGGATCATAAAAGCGTGGGATCAAATTTGCAAGCGTAGATTTTCCACCACCTGATGGACCAACCAGGGCAATGGTCTTGCCTTTTTCTACAACGAAACTAACATCATCCAACACCTTTTTCGACTCGTAAGAGAATGAAACATTTTTAAATTCAATTTCTCTTTCAAATTTTACCAATTCTGTTGGGTTTGGCTTGTTTACTATACCCGGCTTAATGTCCATTATTTCAAATACCCGTTCTCCGGATGCTATTCCCCGTTGGAAATGTGTGATAGCACCTGCAATTGCTTTTGTTGGTTGAAGGATTTGAGTAAATACCGCCATGAACATGATGAATGCACTCGCATCAAGCGTGCCTTTATTCAATACCAAATCTCCTCCGTAAATCAGTATTCCCGATATCGATACGGCGCCCAGGATTTCTGAAACCGGACTGGATAATTCATATCTTTTTGAAAATCCATAATCGATATTGGCATATTTAGTTACCTCTTTCGAAAATATTTTATTGATATATCCAACGGCATTGAAGGCCTTAATCACCCTCATCCCGCTGATTGTTTCGTCAAGAATATTTAATTGCCTTCCAAGGGATTCCTGGCTTTGTATAGCTCTTTTTTTAAGTCTTTTTGCGATTTCAGATATGATCCCTCCGGCAACAGGAAGTAGAATTAATGTGAATAATGTCAGGCTGGGAGACGTCACAATTAATAGCCAGAAATACACAATAACCGTCAACGGTTCCCGAAAAACTATTTTCAGATTGTGCGTAATCGAGCTCTCTATTTGCTGTATATCGTTGGTAATCCTTGAGATGATGTCTCCTTTTCTTTGTTCGGTAAAATATCCAACATGCAACTGGCTCACACTTTTGTAAATATCGATCCGCATATTTTTGATGGTCTCGGCTTTCGCTTTGGCCATGATTATTGCTGATAAATATTTGAATATGTTGGACATCAGAAAAGAAAAAATAATGATGATGCAAACGTAGATCAAGGAACCGAATTTTCCATATCTCGCAACAGACTCCTGCATATAAAAGTTGAAAGTGCCTACAAAATAATCTTTGGAAAAAGCAAAATCAGGCTTTGTGGTAAATTGCGATATTTCTTCAACTCCTTTTTGATCGAAAATGACATCGAGTAATGGCGCCAGCATAGCCATATTCATCAACCCAAAAGCTACTGCAAGAATAGAAAATATCAAATATCCCGGAATAAATCTTCTCCAGGGTTTGGCATAGGAAAGTATTCGTAAATATGTATTCATTGATTGATTTCAAAAAACCACGGCAAAAAACGGAAGATTTAACCTAATTAAAAAATGATTGTAGTTCGATGAGCTTAAAAATCGTGTATTTTTTTAGCAATATTCCACCTCATGCTCCCGGAAAAATAGGTAGTGTTGCTGCTCATTTCATCAATTTCGCTACTTAAATTTCTGTAAACAATCCTCACATCAAAAAACAGGTTGTGTTTCCACATATACGAAGCTGTTAAATCTCCATAAAACAAATCTGTTGCAACCCCCTGGCCAATTTTATTATTGTATTCCTGCTCCCGGGAATTATAGCTCTTCATTACATCCTTACCCCAATTGGTATTCTTAGTATCATCTCCATAATTGGCAATATTCATCTGGGCTGTGAGGAATAATCTATTGAGTGGTTGGTACCTTATTATGCTTACAATTTCATGAAAATTTCCTCCCAAAGGATGCCCGAGAGATTGACGGTAATTTGCATAATTTGTGTAAGTATCTTTGTGCGCATACATATATGGTCTTGCGACATTGTATTCCAACTGAAGATCAAGATTATTTATTCCGATCACATTTATGTATTTCATCCCGAGCTGTCCACCAACTTTATTTGCCCACCATCCGTCTCCGGCTTTGATTTCTTTGAGGAAAAATTCATCTAAAACAACCTGTCCATAGATTGAAACAGAATGACCGATATTCCATTTTGCATCCATGCCCACGATTACATTTTCGCTGCTACCTCCCTGATGCTCAAGCGCCCTGTAAAATATTACCGGATTTAGATAGCTGATGTCAAACCGTTCGGTAGAATCACCTATGACTACAGATTCAAAAAGGCCTATGTTAATATTATCGGTGATATTGATGCTTAGATGATGGGCGGCGATGAACTTTTTTGGATATTTGCCATCTTGAGATCCTGTCGGTGTAAAAAAAGCATCGGCAAATGTTTGCGCAAAAAGATTTGTGTAATTAATTCTCCAAATCTTGGTATTAAATTTAAGGTATGTATAACCCGGGCTGAAGTCAGAAAGAATCATCGACCTGTATCCCGTACCGGTAAATGACTGATCGAAACCAAATTGGGCATTCACGTATTTTTTTACCAGATCGAAAGAAACATATCCCCTGGCAGTAAAATAATCTACGCCATTAGTTTTAAATTCTTTCCAGAATCCTTCGCTGGGGACGACCCCATTTCGCGCTGTCCATTCCCTCACATAGTTTGGATAGACCGCCTGAGTTGTGGATATAAATGAATAAAACCCCAGCCTCTTGGAAATAGAGCCTCTTATGTCAACACCACGGGTATTGATGTATGTTGTAACATCACTTTCAGATTCTTTTCCTCCGCTAAAGTAGATGACCGGATTTACATGCAGGTCAAAATCTCCCTGATCAACATTTAGAAAATCAGATTTCTTCCGGTAAATGTATTTTAGAAATGGGTTCCTGCTATCGCTTTCATCATTTTTACTCCATTCCCAATTGTCATCAGCAAGGTATTGGAGGTTAAACCGGTCACGCCCACTTAGATTTTCTTGAAATAATTCATTGCTGTACAGACTATCGATAAATCCTCCAAGTTGAACTCTCTGAATAGGTTTAACGTTGCTGTGAAAATTTTCAGAAAACTTTCCACTCATGATTTCATACCTGTCAAGTAAATGATAATAATCACGATTTAATGGGATATTTGCGCTCTGAGAAAATAAGACAAATGGAAACAATACGAGAGATATAAAAAATAAGGATTGTTTTCTCATGAAGTAAAAGTAATTCTACGCTCGAAAGCTAATAAATGCCACAGTACTTTCTATAATAGTTGAGCGCTTTTTTAATTCCCAAATTGGTCGCCTGTAAAAAATCCCGGCAAGCCTGGGCATTATTACCCATCAAATTCAGGCAATGCCCTCTTAAAAGATAAGTTTCTGCGAGCGTGCTTTTTACAAGTTCTTTTTCCTCCGATTCGGATAATTGAGTTTTTAACAAATCAATTGATTTTGTAAAATCATTATAAGCTTCATTGTAGTTACTCATATTGTTATTACAAAGTCCACGGTAGCGATAGTTGAGTTCATTATTAGGGTTAATTTTTATGGAGGTAGTGAAATCATTGGCGGCGCTTTTATACTCGTAATTATTCATTTTGATGACGCCTCTTTCGATATAAGCTGTTTCCTCTAGGGGAGATATTTCGATTACTTTATTATAATCAGTAATGGCCTCGTCAAATTGATCCATGGAATTATAAAATTCACTCCTGATCATATAATGTTGATAGCAGTCCGGTTCGAGTGCAATGGCCACATTAATATCTCCAAGTATGCTTTTATAATCATTAGAACCTTTAACAGGTTTTAAATATTCTATTTTCACCTTAGATCTCAACGCATAATATGCGGCATCATCAGTTTTTAGTCGAATTGCTTTGTCTATATCCCTTAGGGCGTATTTATAGTTTCTTTTAGAATGTTCAAGTTTGGCCTTGTAGAAGAATAGTTCAGAATTTGAATCGTCAAATTCCATGGATTTATCAAAATCCAAAGTTGCACTTTTTAAATCATTTATAGCCAAATATGATTTGCCTCTGGTTAAATAATAATTTCCCGCATAGGTAGTTTGTATGGGTTCGATTTTAAAAATTGTATTAATATCTAGAATGGAACTCTGATATTTATTCAATTCATAATAAACTTTAGCCCTTAAATAATAGGCACTTACGTATTTAATATCTTTGTCAATAGCACTATTAAGGAAATCAAGTGAAGATTTATATTCTTCTTTATCATATTTAAATTTTGCGAACTTAAAAAATTCACGGGGATCATCCTGTGCTTTTAGGCTTCCGATAAAAAGAACTAATACTAATATTACGACCGTTACTCTCGACATATGTAAATGAGAAATTTCAGTATTACAACTGAACCACAAAGTTATCAATTAATAATGTAAACTCCATAACGAAATATATTGTTATCAATTTTGGCAAACTATCTTTATTCTTAAAATATTCGGAATAAGATTTTTTAAATCAATACATCTATGTAATTTTGGCCGGCAAATAAGATTAGAAAATTATTTGCCATGTCGATTGAAAACAATAGATTCAATTCCGAAGCCCTTACATACGATGACGTATTATTAGTCCCGGGGTATTCCGAAATTATTCCAAGGGAAACACAAACAGAAACAATTCTCACAAAGCATATTAAGCTCAATATACCATTGGTGTCTGCCGCCATGGATACTGTGACCGAAGCTGAATTGGCCATTGCGATGGCTTTGGAGGGAGGCCTGGGATTTATTCATAAAAATATGTCTATTGAACGCCAGGCGATCCAGGTTCGGAAAGTTAAGCGTTCTCAAAGCGGACTTATCCTCGATCCCATAACATTGCATGTAGATTCTACTGCTGCCGATGCCATAAAGATCATGAAGGATTTCAAAATTGGAGGGATTCCTGTGATTGACGGCGATAAAAGGCTTGTAGGAATTATTACCAATAGAGATCTCAGGTTTCTGAAAAATATGAGTACAGCTATTCAGGATATTATGACTAAAGATAACCTTATCACAGCTATAGATGAGGTTTCACTCAATCAGGCAGAAGAGATACTCCAGATCCATAAAATTGAAAAGCTTCCAATTGTTGATAAGGACGGAAAATTAACTGGTCTGATTACTTATAAGGATATTTTGAAAAATATTGACAGACCCAATGCCTGTAAAGATGAATTTGGAAGATTGAGAGTGGGTGCGGCTGTTGGTGTAACAACAGATATTTTAGATAGGATTTCAGCATTGGTTACATCAGGCGTTGACCTCATTAGCATCGATACCGCCCATGGGCATTCAAAGGGTGTAATTGACAGTCTGAAAAAAGTTAAAAAGGAATTTTCTGACCTGGATGTGATCGTTGGAAATATTGCGACTTATGATGCAGCTAAAGCTTTGGCAGATGCCGGGGCAGATGCAGTGAAGGTCGGTGTAGGTCCGGGTAGTATTTGTACCACGAGAGTAATTGCCGGAGTTGGAGTTCCCCAATTAACCGCTGTAACTGAGGCGGTCAGGGCTGTTAAAGACAAAAATATTCCTGTCATAGCCGATGGAGGGATTAGATTTTCCGGAGATATCGTGAAAGCGATTGCAGGCGGAGCGGATAGTGTGATGATTGGTTCCTTATTGGCTGGAACAGATGAAGCTCCCGGAGAAATGATCATTTATGAAGGAAGAAAATTTAAAACCTACCGGGGCATGGGTTCTATGGAGGCGATGGAAGAAGGATCCAAAGACAGGTATTTTCAGGATATGGAAGATGACGTTAAAAAATTAGTTCCGGAAGGAATTAGTGGTCGTGTTCCCTACAAAGGATTGGTTTCTGAAGTTTTATATCAATTGGTCGGTGGGCTGAAAGCGGGAATGGGATATTGTGGTGCAAAAAAAATTGTTGATATGAAAACCGCAAAATTTGTTAAAATTACTGCGGCAGGGGTCAGAGAAAGTCATCCTCATGATATCCAGATTACCAGGGAGGCACCAAATTATTCGCGGTAGCCAGGTCAATTAACCACAAATTGTACATTAATTTCCGGAAGGGCTGTACGCTTTAATAGAACAATGAAGCAGGTTGTCCATTAACTGTAAATTACACAGACTTCAAAATCGTTGTTTGATTTTCAACATGAAGACCAGGCAGCATTTAGACAATTAGAATCATTTAATATTTGCCATTCATCAGGGAATGATTGGAGATAGCAATATTGATATTTTGATAGTCAATTATAAACATTATATTCGCTTTTAGGACTTAAATTGAAATGGGATGCCCTCACATAAAAATATCCTAAGATTCTTAGCTTTTCTGGGTATTTTCTTTTGGCTTTCTATGATGGGCTCAGGATACTTGTATAGGTTTGGGCAGTCATACAGCACATCTTCAGAGACTTATTTGTTTTTTGCCAAAAGTTTTTTGATTGCCTTAATATTAGCTATTTACTTTTTTTATAAAAGAAAGATTGGCAACCAGGAGAGTTTTGATATCATTGATCTTCTCTGGAAAGTGTTTGTGACGGGATTAATTGCAACGGTCGTTTCGCTACTTTCTAATTTTTTATTGACTGTTCTCAAAGAAAATGAGCACGGGAGAAATCCATATTTTTTAGATTTACTATATCATATTAATGTTGGGCTCATCATCACATTTTTAATTGCTGCATTTACGGTTTGGAAACGACTTATTCTTTACCAAAAAAGTAAATGGCTTATCAGAATATGGAATGTATTTGAATATGGTTTGCTGGGCAGTTCATTATTATTCTTCACTGCCTATGAGATCTTCAGTGGAGTATTCAGCACATTAATCTGGGGAATGCTGGTGGTGATGAGTTTTGTGCTCAGTGTAAATCTTAAGTGGGTAGCCTATCTTAATTTTAAGCAAAAGTGGAAAAGTATTTTACTCATTATCCTAATTGGTTTATACATAGGATATTTTTATTCTATTCTGAACAATTATGGAGAAGACTATGGATTTACACCAATTTTTGATGCCCTCGGAGTTATTACCATACACGGTCTCTATGTTTTTATTCTTATTTATAGCATATTTTCAGTATTAGTCATTCTTTTCAACTTACCGACATCTTCAGTATTTGAGCAAAAACTCGTAGAAGTAATCAATTTTCAGAAATTAAGTCAAGCGAGGAATACCGGTCAAAATGAAAACCAGGTATTTGACATCTTATTGGAGAGTTCAGTAAGTGTGGTAATTGCCAATGCTGCCTGGATAGATATTAAAGATGAAGATGAAAATGTCAAAAAGACGCTATTTTATAAATTAAATAAGCATGAAAAGGAAGAAGCATTAAAGAGCCTAAAGAGCAATAAAATAAAAAATATTCAAAGCTCAGTTGCCTCCAGGAATAAAGTCAACAGCCGGTTCACTGCGGAGTTAAAACACGAATTATTTAAGTCAATTCTTGTAATTCCACTATATATTGGTGATAAGCAAATAGCCTCCCTGGCCTTGGTGAAGGATGTAAAAGATGGATTCAGTAAAGAAATGATTGAAATAATCCGAACTTTTGTCAATCAGGCAAGCGTATCAATTGAAAATTATCGATTGATGAAAGAGGCCATCGTCAATGAGCGATATAAAGAAGAGCTGAAAATTGCAAAAAGAGTTCAGGACAGCTTGATTCCCACCATACTTGCAACGAATGAGGATTTACAGATCAGCGCTTTTTCTAAACCTGCGGCAGAGGTGGGAGGAGATTATTTCGACACCTTCAAAATGGATAAAGATCGCATTGCAATTATTGTTGGAGACGTTTCGGGAAAAGGCACATCGGCTGCCTTTCATATGTCGCAAATGAAGGGAGTTTTTCAGAGCCTTGTACAGCTTAATTTATCAGCGAAGGAATTCATCATAAAAGCTAACAATGCATTGAGCAGTTGTCTGGATCGCACTTCATTTATCACCACTACCTATTTTATTATTGATAGCAAAAAAAGGATATTCGAGTTTTCCCGGGCAGGTCACTGTCCGACCTTATATTACTCTGCCAAAGAGAAAAAAGTCAAATATTTAGAAGATAATGGCCTCGGATTAGGTATTTTACGCGATGATCAGTTCGATAGTTTTGTGGAAGTCAACGAAATCAAATACCAACAAGGAGATATTCTATTTCTATATACTGACGGGATTACTGAGGCTAAAAATTCTCAAAATGAAGAGTATGGTTATGAGCGTTTAAAACAATTTTTGAATAAGAATGCTTTTTATAGTGCAGATTATATAAAAGATGAGATTTTGAAGACAATACATGATTTTTGTGGGTCCTCAAATTTAGAGGATGATATCACTACATTAATCGTAAAAGTTAAATAAAAAGAAAAACTAAAATACCCTAAACTCGTAATTACATTATGGTTGAGATTAAAAATTCTCTCGTAAAAGACATTTTCACTATCCATGTCATTGGAGAAGTTGACGCAAGTTCATCAATCCACTTAGACGAATCCATTGGCGAAGCGACCAGCAAATACTCAAAAATTATGGTGAACTGTGAGCAGCTGGAATATATTTCTTCTGCCGGATTGGGCGTGTTCATGTCTTATATCAATGATCTGGAAGAGAAAGGAATTAAGCTGGTGATTTATGGCCTGAGTGACAAAGTACGACATGTATTTCAGATATTGGGTTTGGATCAACTTCTTAAAATTACTGAAAACGAAGAGGAAGCAAAGGGAATTGTTAATGGAGTATAAGTTTAAAGTACCTTGTAGTAAAAGCAAATTAGCGGAGATACGGGATTTCCTTCAACGGGTTTTGAGTGAAAATTCAATCCCTGAGGTTACCGTCAATACGCTAGTTTTAGCCGTAGATGAGGTATGTGCCAACCTGATAATACATTCGCACCATTGCAACCCTAATGATTTTATTGAATTGAATGTGCGCGTAAACGGCCAATCAGAGATTACTTTTGACATCATTGATCATGGTGTAGGATTTAACATTGGCGAATATGAAGAGCCTTCTATATCGGACATTGTCAAACAAAAAAGAAAAGGTGGAATCGGGCTGATGTTGGTAAGACGGATTATGGACGAAATTGAGCTCATCAAAGGGAAAAAGCAAAATGTCTATCGCCTTCATAAAAAGATCTGATACTATCCAATTTTCAATATTTCGTCATAATTACTTATCCCACTCATTTTTTCACTAAAATTGCATTTCATTTTGAGAAAAACATGAAATCAACATGGCCGGAAAGCTATTTTATTTTCAATTTTTAATCTTCTTATTTTTTTCGTGCACAGTTTTTAATAAAACTGAGTTATCAGATAAAACCTTGTTTTCCCTCAATGGTAAACCTACTTCTGCCGATGAGTTTTTATATGTATATGAAAAGAACAATTTCAACAATGAAAAAATATATTCTGATAAAGATGTAGATGAATATTTTGAACTTTTCAAGAATTTTAAGCTAAAAGTGGAGGCAGCTAAAGCGGAGGGAATCGATACAACCAAAGCTTTTCTGGAAGAATTTGAGAACTATAAGGACCAATTAATCAAACCATATTTATCTGAAGCCAGGGAGAAAGAAAAGCTGGTTGAAGAGGCTTATGAACGAATGAAATATGAAATCGATGCATCTCATATTTTGGTGATGTTAGATCCTGATGCCACACCGGAAGATACGCTAAAGGCTCACCAAAAAATATTTGAAATTAATGAAAAAGCGAAAGGAGGAGCAGACTTTGGGGATCTCGCTATGCGCTTTTCCGAAGATCCCTCAGCTAAAAGAAATAAAGGTAGATTGGGATATTTTTCCGTCTTTCAAATGGTATTCGCTTTTGAGAATGCTGCTTATAATACACCTGCGGATTCCATTTCTGACATTTTCAGATCGAGGTTTGGATATCACATACTAAAGGTTCATGATAAAAGACCTTCCACAGGGAAAGTAAAAGTTTCGCATATAATGCTAAGAACGAAACCTGGTGATAATTCAAATAGTATAAAAAATAAAATATTTGAAATTCATGACCAATTGGTGGGGGGGGCTGACTGGAATCAGCTTTGTCAACAATATTCAGAAGATTTGAGAACTAAAAATAATGGAGGCACATTGCCTTTTATCGGCTTGAAACAAATTAATGATAAAGCTTTTGAGGATGTGGCATTCAACCTGGAAAATCCGGGAGATATCAGCGATCCTGTCAGGAGTAGTTTTGGATGGCATATCATCAAATTGGAAGAAAAGAAAGGGCTTGGACCATTTGACGAAATAAAGGAGGATATTGAGCAAAAGGTAGCTAAAGACGATCGGTCAAAGCTCAGCAAAAAGGCAGTAGTTAAAAAGCTTAAAAAACAAAACAATTTTATTCTTGTTGAGAAAAGCAATGAAAGATTATTGGAGCTGGCTGATTCTACTTTGTTATTGGGGAAATGGAATGTTCCTAAACCTGTTAATATTTTGTCCGACACACTTTTTTTCATCGATGATCAGGTATTCAAAACAGAGCTCGCAATTGGAGATATCGAAATTAATCAGAAGAGAAGAACAGGGCTTTCCCCTAAGGAATACATGCATGAACTTATCGATAATTTCATTACTTCAAGTCTGATGGACTTTGAAGAAAAACAATTAATTGCAAGCAATCGTGAGTTTCGAATGCTTCTGAATGAGTATTATGAAGGGATTTTGCTTTTTGAGATCATGAATCAGAAAGTCTGGGGAAAAGCTGTTGAAGATACATTGGGGTTAAAAAAATACTTTAAAGAACATCAGGAAAATTATAAATGGGGAGAGCGGGTAAATGGTATAATTTTCACCAGTACGAATGAAAGTACTATTGATGAGATTAAAAAGTCGCTGGAGATTGAGCAATATAAGCTGTTGGAAAAAGAGTTGGATATTGATGAGGCACAGGATGTATTGAAAAATCCGTCGATAGATTCTATTGTAAATATTTATAAACTTTATGAGCTTTCTACCATAACGGTATTATCAAACAAAAACCTGGTAGATTCAAAGATATATCGTGATCTGGAACAATATTTTAGAGATCTCAATATAGAGAGGGATATTATATATGCCGTATCCGACAACTCAAAAAGCAATAAAATTTACCTTATACTAAATAGTAGATCAAAAAAATCGTTAGAATACCTGTACAATCAGGAATCTGCATTAAATTTGCAGGTCACTGAAGGGATTTTTGAAAAAGGTGACAATCAAATGATTGACTCAGTAGGTTGGCAAACAGGGGCTTATGGATTGAAGCGCAATACAACGCATCATCTGATATATATTAGTGATATATTGCCGGAGCAGCCTAAAAAATTAAATGATGTGAAAGGTTCCGTTATTTCAGATTATCAGGACTATCTGGAGCAAAGCTGGCTCGAAGAACTTAAAAATAAATATACAATTGAAGTTGACTATACAGTACTTGATAAAATTAAAAAATCTTTTAAAAATTAGTTTTATACTCCTGGTAAGCATATTCTATCTTTCTTCTTGCGATTTTTTAAAATTCAAAAAAGGGAGCAATGGAGCAGAAGATGAAGAGACAGTGCCACTTGCCAGTGTTGGAGATATTTATCTATACCCTAAAGATGTAGAAGGGATTGTTCCCCCAAACATGTCAAAAGCAGATAGTACTGATTTGATAGAAAGGCATATAATGGGGTGGGTGAAAAAGCAATTACTTATTTCTGAAGCGCAAAATCAACTGTCATTTGATGAGGTTGAGCTGGAACGCCGGGTATTGGATTACAGGTATGCATTGATGATGCATGAATTTGAGAAATTTAATATTGCCAGAAACATCGACACCAATATTACTGAAGAAGAGATAAGCGAGTACTATAAAAATAATATTCAGAATTTTGAACTTAAACAAAATATAATCAGGGGTTATTTTATACAGTTAAGTAAAGATGCTCCAAAACTGGGTAGATTCAGGTATTTGCTAAGATCTAATAGAACAAAGGACAATGAGGAATTGAAATCATATGCTTATAGCTATGGGACTAAAGTTCATTTAGATGACTCCATCTGGGTAAATTTTGAAGATGTGATCAATAATACACCTTTGATGGATATCCCAAATAAGACGGATTTTCTAAGACGGAATAAGTATTACGAAATTCCAGGAGAAAATTTTCTTTATTTCCTTAAAATAACTCAGTATAGAATACGCAATGATACCTCCCCATTAGAATTTGTCCGGGATGATATACGAAAAATTATTTTAAATAGAAGAAAAGTGAGTCTTTCCAAAAAACTGGAAGAAGACATTTACGAGAATGCTGTAAAAAATGAAGATTTTAAAATATATAAATAGTAAGAAAGGTCAACTACTGATCTTAATTCCCTTTTTAGTTATGGGAAATTTGGTGGCTCAATCACCTGAATTAACCGTAATCGATAAAATAATTGCCAAAGTTGATAACTACATTGTCTTGAAATCAGATCTTGAAAGATCATACCTACAAGTACAGTCCGGAGGAGATTATAAAACTACCAAATGCCAGGTATTGGAGGGTTTGGTATTAAATAAACTGATGGTTGCCAAAGCGGAGATAGACTCAATAGTTGTGGAAGAGGATATGATTGACAGGACACTAGATATGAGGATGAAAGGGGTAATAGCCCAGGCAGGGGGCGATCCTAAAAAGCTGGAAGAGGTCTTCGGGAAATCCATGGAGGAAATACGTGAAGATTTGAGAGATCAGGTAAAGGAGCAAATGCTTGTTGAACAAATGCAGAGCACCATTACCGAAACAATTACAGTGACGCCAGCAGAGGTAAAAAGATTTTTTAAAAATATCCCAAAGGATAGTCTTCCTTATTTTTCTACAGAAGTAGAAATAGGGCAGATTGTAAAGAAACCAGTTGTTAGTGCTGAAGAAAAGGAGCGGATTGAAAATTCTCTTATAAAAATAAGAGATGAAGCATTGAGCGGTACCACGAGTTTCCAGGTGTTGGCCGGGAGGCATTCGGACGGCCCTTCGGGGCCAAGGGGTGGAGACCTTGGAGATGTAGAGCGTGGGCAAATGGTCCCTGAGTTTGAAGCGGCAGCATTGAAGCTTAAGAATGGCGAAATATCATTACCGGTTGAAACGGAATTCGGTTTTCACATAATTCAAATGGTTGACAGAAGGGGGAATATTTATAATGCGAGACACATCCTAATCCAACCTAAATATTCAGACAAAGATTTCGATGTGGCCTATGAATTTCTCGATAGTATAAAAAATTTAGTTGAGATTGATTCCTTATCATTCGATAGGGCGGCGAAAAAATACTCTGATGATAAAGCAACATCCTCAAATGGTGGTTTTATAAGAGACCAGACCGGGGCAAATAGAATATCTGTTAGCGAGCTGGATCCTGGATTATTTTTTATAATTGATACTATGACGGTGGGAAGCATTTCAGAACCAATGAAATTTACCATGGCAGATGGTAAAGAAGCCATGAGGGTTATTTATTATAAATCAAAATTAAAACCGCATCAGGCAGATTTAGATAAAGATTATCAAAAAATATATATGGCAGCTTTAAACGCGAAAAAATCAAAAGTGATGAGCGATTGGTTTGAGGTTTCCAAACATGAGGTTTATGTAGAAATTGACCCGGAATATAAGGATTGTAAAATTTTACAGTGACGAATGAAAGAATTCAAAAATGAAGTGGAAGCTGCGAAGGCTCTTAAGACAGCTTATGAAACGTTAAAAGCTGAAATTTCAAAAGTAATCATTGGCCAGGATGAGGTTGTGAAACTTGTGCTGACTTCAATTTTTTGCCAGGGTCATAGTCTGCTGGTTGGCGTGCCCGGTCTGGCAAAAACTTTACTTATAAAATCTATTTCAAATGCTCTGAACCTATCATTTAATAGAATTCAGTTTACTCCGGATTTAATGCCATCTGACATCTTAGGCGCTGAGACACTGGATAATGAACGCAATTTTAAGTTTATCAAAGGGCCGGTGTTTGCCAATATTATATTGGCCGATGAGATAAATCGTACACCTCCAAAAACACAATCAGCGCTTCTGGAAGCCATGCAGGAATATGCAGTTACCATTGCAGGCGAGCATCATGATTTGGACATGCCATTTTTTGTTTTGGCAACTCAGAACCCAATAGAGCAGGAAGGGACATATCCTTTGCCTGAGGCGCAATTGGATAGATTTATGTTCAATATTTTGCTTGATTATCCAACATATGAGCAAGAGATTGACATCGTAAAAAAAACAACGGGCGCAAAGCAAACTAAAATTGATACAGTAATTTCGAAAGAAGAAATCGTTGAATTTCAGAAATTGATAAAAGAAGTACCTGTCGCTGATAATGTGATTGAGTACGCTGTGAAACTTGTTCAAAAAACAAGACCGGGTACCGATGCCGCCGCCGAGATTTCTAACAAATATCTCGAATGGGGTGCAGGCCCCAGGGGGTCTCAGTATTTGATCACCGGGGCAAAATTCAATGCCTTGATCACAGGAAAGTTCTCCCCGGATATTGAGGATGTTCAGGTAATAGCAAAACCGATATTAAGACACCGGATTCTCAGGAATTTTAAAGCGGAAGCAGAAAGCGTCACAGTTGATTATATTATCGAACAGCTATTGTAAATTTACCGATTTCTGATTTTCAGGTAAATTCCATCAACAAAAGTATCGTATTGAAGTAGATCCAATGAGGCGGGACCTCCCGTAGGGTTTCCATTGAAGTTGAATGTAGAGCTACAGCATTCGTGTCGCATAAAAAGACTTGAATCATCGACGACAACATGATCACAATCCGGATCGTAAGTACAGGCGCTTTCAAAAGCGCGATAAATGCCATTCCCTTCATGATAAACAATAATACCCCTATATCCGGAATTATCTCCCGACGGGATAAATATATAGCCCCCGATATTTCGCAAATTTTGATATTGAATCAGATTTAAGTTAATATCCTGATTCACGAAAGCAAAAGGAATGATCGCATCCGGGGTTACTTTCTCGCAGGAAGAAAATGTGAAAACTGAAAATATAATATACAAAATGATTTTATTCATCTATCCAGCAACGAAAATTATAGGAGAAGTATTGTTAATTAACCGACTTGAATTGACGAAGGAAACGAATGTCATTTTCAGTAAACAACCTGATATCATTGATCTGATACTTTAGCATAGTGATTCTTTCTATACCCATGCCAAAAGCAAATCCTGTGTATTCCTCGGGATCGATATCACAGTTTTTCAATACATTGGGATCTACCATTCCACAACCTCCAATTTCAACCCAACCGGTATGCTTACAGATTTTACATCCTTTTTGACCACAAATAAAGCATGATATGTCCAACTCGGCGCTTGGTTCAGTAAAAGGGAAATAGGAAGGTCTGAGTCTGATTTTAGTATTTTTCCCAAAGAACTCCCTTGCAAAATAAAGCATGGTTTGTTTAAGATCTGCAAAGCTTACATTTTTATCAACATACAAACCTTCCACCTGATGGAAAATGCAATGTGCTCTGACCGATATAGCTTCATTTCTGAATACACGCCCTGGTGATAATGTCCTGATGGGCGGTTTTTGTTTTTCCATCACACGTACCTGAACGGATGATGTGTGCGTCCTTAATGCAATATCCGGGTCTTTTTCAATGAAGAAAGTATCCTGCATTTCGCGGGCAGGGTGGTTCTCCGGAAAATTAAGCGCCGTGAAATTATGCCAGTCATCTTCTATTTCAGGTCCATAAGAGACATTGAAACCGATTCTCTCAAAAATTTCTAATATTCTTTTTTTGGTGATCGAAAGTGGGTGAAGACTGCCAAGAGTATCCGGAATGGGAGGAAGTGTTAAATCTATTGGTGCATCAGTACTTTCTTTTTTAGTATTCTCTACGGATGCAATTAGTTTATTGAATTTATCCCGGGCCGTATTTTTCAGTTCATTGAGCAATTGCCCCATCTCTTTTCGATCTTCAGGGGCAATGTTTTTCATATCCGCAAATAAATCAGTGATGACACTTTTCCGACTTATAAACTTAAGCCTGAATGCTTCCAACTCATCATTTTTTGCTGCGACATAATCTGTTATTTCAGCTTTTAAAGCTTCAACCTTCTCCTTCATCCTCCAAATAAATTAAATAATCATTCCTGCCCCAACTGTTTCGTTGGTGTTTTCATCTATTAGGATGATGCTACCGGTTCCACGATTTTTTTTGTAGCTGTCATAGAAGAATGGCTGGGTAGTTCTGATTAGTATCCTGCCAATTTCATTCAGGCCAATATTGAGGTCATCTTCAATTTTATGGAGCGTGTTGATATCAACTTTATACCTGATATCTTTTATTATGCATCGTGCGTCTTTTGTTGTTTGTTTTATGGCATATTTTCCTCCAAGTAAAAGTGCTCTATCATTTAACCAACAGATCATCAATTCAATATCCTGTCCGGTTTCAGGCTGATTATTCTCCTTCACAATCATATCTCCCCTGCTAATATCTATCTCATCTTCCAGTTGTATTACAACATTCATTGGGGGATAGGCCTCTTCGAGCTGGCCATTCATAGTATTAATAGATTTTATTTTTGAAGTAAAACCTGATGGTAACGCCAGTACTTCATCACCCTCTTTGAAAATTCCACCTTCTATTCTACCTGCATAACCTCGGAAATCGTGAAATTCATCAGATTGTGGCCGTATTACCTTTTGCACAGGAAACCTGCAATCGACAAAATTATAATCACTGGCGATATGAACATTTTCTAGTGTATATAATAAAGTTGACCCTTTGTACCATGGTGTCTTGTCAGTTTTGTCAACAACATTGTCTCCTTTAAGCGCACTGATAGGAATATATTGAATATCCTGAATTTCCAGCTTTGAGCTAAAAGCATCAAAATCTGACTTAATTTTATTAAATACCTCCTCGCTGTAATCCACTAAGTCCATTTTGTTCACACAAAGAATCATGTGCTTTATCTGTAGTAGGGAAGCAATAAAGGCATGGCGACAAGTTTGCTCAACAACACCATGTCTGGCGTCAATAAGCACAATAGCCAGGTTTGCTGTAGATGCTCCGGTGACCATGTTTCGGGTGTACTGAATATGCCCAGGGGTGTCTGCAATAATAAACTTGCGCTTTGGCGTCGCAAAATATCTATAGGCAACATCAATGGTTATGCCCTGCTCACGTTCTGCTCGCAAACCATCTGTAAGCAATGCGAGGTTTACCTGATGGTCTCCCATTTTTTTACTTGCTTGCTCTACAGCAGCCAACTGGTCTTCAAAAATCGATTTTGAATCATGAAGCAACCTTCCAATAAGGGTACTTTTTCCATCATCAACTGAACCCGCAGTGGTAAACCGCAGCAAGTCCATATTTAAATATTCTTCAGTAGAAAATTCTTTTTCTATATTATTATTCATAGTTCAATATCAATTTCTAAAAGTATCCTTCTTTTTTTCTATCCTCCATGGCGGCATCTGATCGCTTATCATCTGCCCGTGTGCCTCTTTCTGTTTCTCTTGCTGCGGAGACTTCAAGAATGATATCCTCAATTTTTGAAGCCCCCGAAACGACGGCTCCGGTACATGTCATGTCTCCGATTGTTCTGAATCTGATTTTCCGTTTTTCTATTTTTTCACCTTCCAGAAGTGAAATGAAAGGAGAATTTGCAAGAAAAACACCATCTCTGTTTACCACTTCCCGTTCATGGGTATAATAAATATTAGGAATCGGTACATTTTCAGCAGCTATATACTGCCAAACATCCATTTCGGTCCAGTTGCTTAATGGAAAAACTCTGAAATGCTCTCCTATATGTTTTTTCCCATTAAAGAGGTTCCAAAGTTCAGGCCGTTGATTTTTTGGGTCCCACTGGCCAAACTCATCTCTGTGCGAAAAAAATCTTTCTTTTGCCCTGGCTTTTTCTTCATCTCTTCTTCCTCCACCAAAGGCGGCGTCAAATTTATATTTTTCCATAGAATCCAAGAGCGTGATGGTCTGCATCATATTTCTACTTGGGTTAGGGCCTTTTTCTTCAACCGCTTTTCCACTGTCTATAGACTCCTGCACAGATCCGACAATTAGCTCTACGCCCAAATCTTTCACCATTTTATCTCTAAATTCAATAGTCTCCGGAAAATTGTGACCAGTATCAATGTGCATTAGAGGGAATGGAATTTTTGCAGGCCAGAATGCTTTCTGGGCCAGCCTTACCATAACTATAGAATCTTTTCCGCCTGAAAAAAGTAATACGGGCTTTTCAAACTGAGAAGCAACTTCGCGCATTATATAAATGGCTTCGTTTTCCAGTTGATTTAAATGTGATAAATGATATTTTAACATTACGATTCTTCAAATTTTATTTTTTCAATTATATTTTTTACCAATTGGTTATGACATACCTCAATTGAGTTTATATCAGTTTTAATTTCTAAATCAGGATTTTTGGGTTCTTCAAATGGAGCATCTATTCCGGTAAAATTCTTAATTTCTCCTTTTCTCGCCAGTTTGTAAAGCCCTTTAACATCCCGTGATTCGCAAACTTCGATCGGGCAATTCACATAAACTTCAAAATACTTATCTGAACCAATAATGGTTTTCGCCATCTTCCTGATTTCTTCAGTAGGACTTATCAATGAGCAAATGGTTATTATTCCACAGCTTGTAAACAACTTTGAGACTTCTGCTGCCCTCCTTATATTTTCTGTTCTATCTTCATCGGAAAAGGATAAATTTTTATTTATACCGGTCCTTAGGTTATCACCATCTAAAATTTGAGTTAAATACCCTTTTTGATGAAGTGCATTTTCTAATCCTCTGGCAAGCGTACTTTTACCTGATCCGGAAAGACCGACCACCCAAACAACCAACGATTTCTGCTTGAGAAGTTTCTCTTTATCCTCTGCGGATAAAATGGTATCAAAGATTGGAAATATGTTGCTCACAAAATAAAAATTTTGGCAAAAATAGCATTATTTAGCTGAATAATATAATCAAAGTATTATTTTTGTTCTTTATTTTGTTATAATTAATCTAAAAAGATGAATATTAATATAGACTTATTAAAGAAAATTAGCATAGAGGCCGGGAATGAGATACTTAAAATTTATAATGATGAAACTTTATCAAAGGAAGTAGAGCAAAAATCAGATAATTCTCCTCTGACTCTTGCTGACAAAGCAAGTAATAAAGTAATTGTCAAAAAATTAAAGGATAATTTTCCGGATATTCCTATTTTATCTGAGGAGGAAAAGCATGTGGAATATGTAGAAAGAAAGCAGTGGAAAAAATTTTGGTTGGTTGATCCTTTGGATGGAACTAAGGAATTTATCAAGAGAAATGGTGAATTTACCGTCAATATAGCCTTAATCGACAACGGGTTTCCCGTTTTTGGAATTATATATGCCCCTGTTACAGAAACCCTTTACATAGGAGATGTCCTCAAAAAAAGAGCATATAAAATTGTTGCTGGCGAAAAAGAAATCCCATTAGTGGTTAATAATAAGCAAACCGATAGAGTTGCAGTCGGGAGCAGGTCTCATTCATCACTTGAAGAGGTAGATTTGTTGAATAAGTATGGTGTAGTCGAGACTATTTCGGTTGGCAGCTCTCTGAAGTTTTGCATGGTGGCTGAAGGAAAAGCAGACATATATTATCGACATGGACCTACCATGGAATGGGATACCGGCGCAGGGCAGGCCATTGTAGAAGCTTCGGGAGGAAAAGTTGATAATTTTTTAACAGGAACGAGATTTGGTTATAACAAGGAAAACCTGTTGAATGGAAGTTTTTTAGTTTTTGGATTTTGATTTATAGAATTTAGGCCGAAATCGGGATCTAATATAGAACCCCTGTTTTCATTATAAGGTCAGCCTAAAATTTCTCTTATTTTTCACAATCTAATTTTATAGTAGTCCCTGTACCAATCGACAAACGATTGAATGCCATCTTCTATTTTAGTATCAGGTTTAAAACCTATTTCATTTTGTAGTTGATCTACATTGGCGTAGGTTTCTACCACATCTCCGGGTTGTAAAGGCAAAAGATTTTTAATTGCTTTTTTATTGAGCGCTTTTTCTATTGATTCAATAAAAAAGTTCAATTCAACAGGTTGATTATTTCCAATATTAAAAACCCTATAAGGTGATTTACTAAAAGAAGGGTCTGGATTTAGGGCATCCCATGAATTATCAGGTTTTGGTATGTGCGTAATCAACCGGTATATGCCTTCAACAATATCGTTGACATAAGTAAAATCCCTTTTCATCTTACCACGATTGAAAACGTCAATCGCTTCACCTTTGAGGATAGCCTTCGTAAATAGAAATAATGCCATATCAGGCCTTCCCCACGGTCCATAAACGGTGAAAAACCTCAGTCCTGTGGTTGGTATATTATACAAATTTGAATAGGCATGGGCCATCAATTCATTTGCTTTTTTTGTCGCAGCATATAGGGAGACCGGATGATCAACGTTGTTCTCAACAGAAAATGGTATTTTTTTATTGGCTCCATAAACCGAGCTGGAGGATGCATATATTAAGTGTTTCACTTCATTATGCCTACAGCCCTCTAAAATATTTAAAAATCCTTCAATATTACTGCTCGTATATGCGTGGGGATTTTCAATGGAATATCGTACGCCTGCCTGTGCAGCGAGATTTACAACATAATCTGTTTTCTCGACTTTAAATATGTTTGTAATCGTGTCCTGGTCTTCCAGTGAAGCTTTATAGAATTTGAATTTTTCAGATTTTCGAAGAATATCAAGACGTGCTTTTTTTAGATTTACGTCATAGTATTCATTGAGATTGTCTAAACCAACAACTGTCCAACCTTCCTTTATCAATCGATTAGCCAGATGGAAACCGATAAAACCTGCGGTGCCTGTTACTAAAATTTTGTTCAAAATCTTATTGGTATGATTAAAAAAATAGAACTCAAAATTCAATGTCGTTTAGTTAAGAAAATTATTGTTTTACCTCTCCCTTCACCCTCTATAGAGAGGGATAAAAGGTGCTTAACTAAACGGCATTGACCCAAAATTAAGCATTCGATCAGAATTAGGCTGTTATAACATTATTTATTTTTTAATTAAACTTACATTTACCGCAGTTATGGTGACGATAATGAATGAAATTTGGACGTTAGTAAAAAAAGAGGTGCTTCTTGAGTTGAGACTGAAATACGCCTTAAGTGGAATGCTTCTTTATTTGGTGAGTACAATATTTTTAGGATACATCACTTTTAGTCTCGGGAAAGCTTCTTTAAATATTCCCACATGGAACGTATTATTCTGGATCATCATGCTTTTTGTAGCGACCAGTTCTATTGCAAAAAGCTTTATTCAGGAGAGTAAGGAACAATTATTATATTATTATACCATTGCAAATCCCCAATCGATAATTATATCAAAAATCATATTCAATGGTATATTAATGCTTTTTTTGGTGCTGACCGGATTTATCATTTACATCCTTCTTTTGGGAAATCCCGTGCAGGATATTCCCTTATTTATTTTTAACCTGTTGTTGGGCGCAATTGGTTTTTCTGCATCATTTACAATGATTTCGAGCATTGCTTCCAAAGCGTCTAATAGTGGAATACTCATGGCAATTCTCGGATTTCCCATTATCATTCCGATGCTTTTATTGTTGATTAAGGTTTCTAAAAATGCCATTGAAGGATTGGATAGAACAACAGCTTATGACGAAATTCTTACACTGTCAGCTATAATTATTATTGCAATTACTACCTCAATCATATTGTTTCCGTATCTTTGGAGATCGAATTAATATTAAAGATCAAAGAACAACCGATGCAGCTCTCTTTAAAGAATAATTGGTGGAAGATATTGGGAATCATAATGATTTATTACGTAATGATTTATGGATTTCTGATAGAGGTTCCCCACCTTCCAATTTTAAATGAGACTGTCAGAAACTTGTTTTTTCACGTAGCGATCTGGTTTGCCATGTTCATTTTATTGATTGTATCTGTGGTATATTCTATAAAGTATCTCAAAACCTCAAATGTAAAAATGGATATTATAGCCAGCGAGTTTGCCACAATGGGCATTGTCTTTGGTTTATTGGGAATTACCACCGGTTCTGTCTGGGCAAGATTTACATGGGGCGATTGGTGGGTCAATGACCCGAAACTCAATGCTACGACAATTGCATTACTTATTTACATGGCTTATTTCGTCTTGAGGTCGTCTATTGAGGATGCTCAGCAAAAGGGCCGGATAAGCGCTGTTTATAATATATTTGCTTTTGCCGCAGCCGTTCCACTTATCTTTATTCTACCAAGGCTGACTGATTCGCTGCATCCCGGAAATGGAGGAAATCCAGGATTTAGTAGCTACGATCTAGATAATAATCTTAGAACTGTATTCTATCCTGCGGTTATAGGATGGACACTGTTGGGTGTATGGTTTGCGAATTTGAGAATCAGAATAAAAAAACTATCGTTGGTAGTTGATGAATATCAACTAAATTGATTTAGTCAATGAAAAAAATATTATTATCATTATCGGTTTATTTCATGTTGAGCTTTGCGGCTTTTATCCCAAACGTTATCGCACAGAGTGAAACCGGATCTAATGTTGAAATGGCTGATAAAATGCGATCTGAAGGTAAAATTTATGTAGTTGTAGTAGTAGTAACCATAGTCATTACCGGTTTATTGATCTATGCAATTAACACGGATCGTAAAGTGTCAAGACTTGAAAAGGAAGTTAAAGAATTAAAATCCACCCGGAATTCTTAAACTTTATTGTTGTTGTATCGTTTTATTTGAAATTATTTTAACCAATGAAAAAATCACATATTATTGGAATAGTGGTGATCGCAATCGCAGTATTCGTGATCATTTCCACAGCCGGAGATGCCAGCACTTACGTGAATTTTGAGGAAGCAAAAGCACTTTCTGAATCCGGGAGTGATAAAAAAGTGCATGTAGTAGGCCAGTTAAAAAAGGATGCTGATGGTGAAATTATAGGTGTAGAGCCAGGAGAAGATAAACTTACCGTGACATTTCTAATGGAGGACAATAATAAGGAAACCAATAAAGTATTTTACAATAAGCCCATGCCTCCGGATTTAAAGCAGTCGGAGCAGGTAGTCGTAGTCGGACATTACAAAGGTGATATCTTTTATGCAAAGAGCATATTGCTAAAATGTCCATCAAAATATGAGGAAGAGTCGTTGCAGGTTAGTGCGGTAAATTAATAAAATGATCAACCTTTTTATTGGAAATTTAGGGCATTTATTTGTCATACTTTCGTTTGTGTTATCTGTAGCTTCTGCCTATGCTTATTTTCGAGCAACGAAAAAAGAAGATATCTCTGCGCAAAAGGAATGGACGTTCAACGGGCGAATACTCTTTTATATCCACAGTTTTTTTGTTGTGGGAATTATTGTCGTCTTGTTCCTTATCATCTACAACAACTATTTCGAATATCATTATGCGTGGTCACATGCCTCAAAGCACCTCCCCGTGCATTATATTATATCTTGTTTCTGGGAAGGCCAGGAGGGCAGTTTTCTTTTATGGATTTTTTGGAATTCCGTATTAGGGATTATCCTCATTAAAACCAATAAAAAATGGGAAGCGCCTATCATGGTGGTTTTTGCAGTTGTACAAGCCTTTCAGGTATCAATGATTCTTGGTCTTTCAGTAATGGATGTAAAAATCGGAAGCTCTCCATTCATGCTTTTAAGAGATGTCATCTCTGATCCGATCTTTGCGATCAATCCGGATTTTATACCTAAAGATGGTACCGGACTAAATCCACTTTTACAGAACTATTGGATGGTCATTCACCCACCAACGCTTTTCCTTGGATATGCAACAACTTTAATTCCGTTTTCTTTTATGATTGCCGGCTTGTGGAAAAAGGAATATAAAAACTGGATCAAGCCTGCTCTGCCTTGGGCAATTTTCTCTACGGCCCTACTGGCATTGGGACAATTAATGGGCGCCTACTGGGCCTATGAAACTTTGAGTTTTGGGGGATACTGGAGCTGGGATCCGGTGGAAAATGCAGTATATGTGCCGTGGATCTTTCAGGTGGCGAGCATACATACCATGATTATTTTCAAGAAAAATAATACAGCGCTTAAGACTTCAATTGTACTTGTCATCACGACATTTATATTGATTCTCTATGCTACTTTCCTTACCAGGAGTGGAATTTTGGGCAATGCCTCTGTGCATTCATTTACTGATCTTGGACTCTCCGGGCAATTGTTGATTTATTTGCTGGCCTTCGTTGCAGTGGCCATCGGTCTGTGCATATACCGTTGGAAAGAAATCCCGACATCTGATAAGGAAGTTTCTACCTATTCAAGGGAATTTTGGATTTTCATGGGCGCAACAGTGCTTGGACTAATGGGATTTCAGGTCTTTGCCGGAACTTCCATACCAGTTTATAATACCATATTGGAACAGTTTGGCATTACTTCTAATCTGGCTCCTCCGGCAGAGCAGGCTATTTTTTATTCTAAATTCCAGATTTGGGGCGCGATATTAATCGCTATTTTCTCAGGTACCGGACAATTCTTTTTCTGGAAGAGTATGGATAAATCCAAGCTTTGGAATGAACTATCCATTCCAATATTGATAAGTTTGGCAGTTTCTACGGTTATATTTTTAGTTTATAATATCACACAATTATCCTACATATTATTATTGACAGCGGGAGTATATTCTGTAGTTGCAAACAGCACCATTCTAATACGATTATTGAAAAAGAAAAGCTTCAAGCTGGCAGGTGGATCAGTTGCACATATTGGAATTGCCATGATGCTATTAGGGATTTTATTTTCATCGGGCTTCTCAAAGGTGATCTCTCTCAATAAATCCGGTATGATGTTTTCACGCAATTTGTCTGATGAGATGAACCAGGAAAATGTGATCCTTTTCACAAATGAAACAAAAACAATGAACGAGTACCAGATCACCTACAAAGGGCAACGTGTTGAGTTGGCTGGTGTGCCGGGGCTCCCTTCAAGAAAGCTGATCAGAAAAACAATTGATGAGCATACTGTAGTGGCGAATTCGGATTACATCCACAATGAAAAGTTGGTGTTTGCCACAGGCGATACCCTTACAATTCTACCAGAAAATACTTATTATGAGGTGGAGTATAAAAAGGATGGAGAAAAAGCATTTTCGCTATATCCCCGGGCACAAGTGAATCCCAATATGGGGCTCATTGTTTCTCCGGATATTAAACGACAATTTGATAGAGATCTCTATACACACATTTCTTCTATTCCTGACCCTGATACAAATACAGAATGGAGTGATCCTGTAACAAATATTGTAGAAATTGAGGAGCGGTTTTTTGTAAATGATTTTGTGGCTGTACTGAAAAAAGTACAAAAAATTGAGGAAATAGAAGGTGTGACACTCAATCAAAATGACATTGCTGCCGAAGCCATCATTGAAGTCCAGGCGAAAAATAAGACATATACCTTAAAGCCCGTTTTCATTATTAGAGGAAAAATGATGGGTAATCTTCCTGCTGTCGAGGATGATTTGGGAGTGAAAATCTCATTCATGAATATCAAACCGGAGGATGGAAAATTTGAATTGACTATTGAAACTTCTCAGCCCGATTACATCATCATGAAAGCTATTGAAATGCCATTTATAAATTTACTTTGGTTAGGAACTTTGGTTTTAATGTTTGGTTTTACAATAGCGATTGTCAGAAGATATAAGGAATTTAAACGTAATTCTTAGAGACAATCAATTCAGTATTTATAAAAAAATAGCCCGATTTAAGCAAATCGGGCTAAACCTACCAAACAAACAACCCAACAACCTATAGCGTAGGAATGAGTACCTTAATATTTACGTTCATAACACTATTGTTACTTTTACTATTTATTCTTATACCTTAATCTTCCATCTATTTATCTCTACTAAAAATACGACTTCTTGTTACAGAATATTGCCAGTTTTTTGTGTTTTATAGTGGAGATGGCGCAAGCGCGACATAATCAAATGGCTGGAAGTGGCCTATTGGTGTGGATATTTCTGATTTATCAAATCAAACTGTAAGCTTAATCGCCTTTTATAATCTCCGATACAATCGTACAGCGAAACGAAGTGAATCCATTGCGATTCAAAATTCATTAAATCTTATTATTCTACCTTTAATCTTTGCGCTTCTTTCACTCTTTCATAATAGATATAGGTCGCTAAACATTACCATTTATACTTTTGAATATTAAAAAGTATAGATGTAAATTGCGCTGTTTAAAATAATTCTAAATAAGCCGGATGAAGAAAAGAAGTGTGGCGGATCTAAAACCTGGTGAATCTGGTGTTATCAACGGTTTTTCTGATGGTGTGATTTCACTGAAGCTTATGGAGATGGGCTGTCTTCCCGGGAGTTCTATTAAAATGAATTATTCAGCTCCATTTGGAGATCCCATTTCATACGATGTAGCTGGCTACAACCTCACTTTGAGGATTTCGGAAGCGTCAACTATTTTGATCGAATAGATTTTTATGAAGGAAGGGAGCATTAAGAAAATTGCATTACTCGGTAATCCTAATTGTGGGAAATCCTCCCTTTTCAATCAATTGACAGGCCTCAATCAAAAGGTAGGTAATTTCCCAGGAGTTACCGTTGAAAAAAAGACTGGTTTTTGTCAGCTTGACAACGGGGAAAAGTTGAAAATTATTGATCTGCCGGGCACCTATAGTCTATACCCAAAATCTCTGGATGAAAAGGTGGTTTTCGATACACTTATAGATAAAAATAATCCTGAATACCCGGATATTGCCATACTGATCATTGACGCCTCTAATATAAAACGTAATCTATTGCTTTTCACTCAGGTGGTAGATTTGGATATTCCTGTAATTTTAGTGTTGAATATGTTGGATGTTGCCACCAATCGTGGCCAACGGGTCAGCCCGACATCGATAGCAAAGTTTTTTTAGTACCGACTATTTCATTGAATGCCCGCACAGGTCAGGGCGTTGAGTTATTAAAGAAAACCATTACAGACAACGAAATAACAAAGACACATCCAATTTTTATTTCTTCAACTTTTGAGAACGAGCTGGAGGCTGAGATCAGTAATAAGTTTACAATTAATAACAATTACACTTCCCATATTCTATTAATACAATATCAAAATTTTCCGGGCTTGTCGGATGATGATAAGCTTTTTGTTAAAAATTTGATCAGGAAATATAAATTCAACCCCGAACTTTCTCAATCAAAGGAAATTCTGGAGCGTTACAAGGTTATTGATAAAGTTATCAATGAAGCCGTCATCTATAATCTTGAGCAAAACAAGAATCTCACGGAAAGATTAGATAAGGTATTTACACATAAAATTTATGGTTATTTCATTTTTCTTGGTTTACTATTTCTGATGTTCCAGGCAATATTTGCATGGGCCCAGGCGCCTATGGATTTTATTGATTTTACCTTTTCAGAACTGGGGATTTATCTAAAAACCAACCTTCCCCCTGGAGTGCTGACTGATTTAATATCGGAAGGAGTAATTCCCGGAATTGGTGGGGTTGTCATATTCATACCTCAAATAGCCATACTTTTTGCCTTTATATCCATACTTGAAGAAACAGGATATATGTCGAGAGTCGTATTTTTGATGGACAAAATCATGCGAAATTTTGGATTAAATGGGAAAAGTGTGGTTCCGCTCATCTCTGGAGTTGCATGCGCTATCCCAGCCATTATGGCGACAAGAACCATCGATAACTGGAAGGAGAGGCTTATAACGATTTTTGTGACACCTTTTATGAGTTGCTCTGCGCGCCTTCCTGTTTATACAATTTTAATCGCACTGGTTGTACCTGATACAAAAGTATTTGGATTATTAAATATGCAGGGTTTGGCACTGATGGGTATGTATCTACTGGGATTTCTTATGTCAATTATTTCTGCCGCGATAATAAGTGCAATTGTGAAAATAAAGGATAAGGGCTATTTCATAATGGAACTACCACTGTATAAATTTCCCCGATGGAAAAATGTGGGTATTACCATATTCGAAAAATCAAAGACATTTATATTCGAAGCAGGAAGAATAATCCTCGCTATCTCCATTATTCTTTGGGTAGCCGCTTCCTATGGTCCCGGTGACAAACTGAAAAACGCCGAGGCATATGTAACACAATCACTAAATGGAGATAAGATCAGTCCGAAGGACTTCGATGCTAAAGTTGACGCTTTTAAACTTGAGAATTCATTTGCCGGTATATTCGGTAAAACGCTTGAGCCCGCAATAAAACCTCTGGGTTATGACTGGAAAATCGGAATCGCGCTGGTGACCTCCTTTGCAGCAAGGGAAGTGTTTGTCGGTACCATGGCAACGATCTATAGCATTGGCTCAGAAGAAGAATCCACAATAAAAAGCAGGATGAAAGCGGAAATAAATCCGGATACCGGCGGTCCGATGTACACTTCTGCTGTGGCCATGTCTTTATTGGTTTTCTATGCCTTTGCCATGCAATGCGTAAGTACCATGGCCATCGTGAAAAAAGAAACAAATAGCTGGAAATGGCCTCTGCTTCAGCTTGTTTACATGACGGGGTTGGCCTATTTGTCATCTTTTCTGGTTTATAACCTCCTTTCTTAAACCAGATATAATTATGGAGGAAAATCATAAATTTCCATCACTCTACCTAATATAAATCCGGCTGTTTTTTTCTCTTACAAGTTCAAGTTTTGATACATACTTCAAATTTAATTCCGACTTAGAATCAACAGATGCTTTTAAGCTATTTACATCGTCACCAAATTGAGCATTCGAATTTTTCATAGTTAGCTCAACTGTATCTGCATTTATATTGTTAAAATCTAATCTTGAATTTATTTGAGTGATTTTGGCATTTTTAAAATGAGATTTTATTGAGTTTCCATAACTAGTGTCTCTTTTAAATCATGTAACTAAAAGATTATCAATAAATTAAGGTCAATTTTTTATGTGAATCTTTTCGCTATTTATTAGGTTTTTTCAGTTAAAATGCAGATATTCAGGCTATTAACG
>JAJRQT010000079.1 GCA_024280115.1 Bacteroidota bacterium
AATTCTTCGGGAAATAAACTGTTTGTGCCAGTGGGTTTGTATATTTGTGCCATCTAATATTCTTTGATGCTAAGATAACACATCTATCTGAATTTCAATAAGTTAATTTTAGATATCCCCTTTATGTAAATGAACCCTGAAAGGGTGACACATGGTTACTGCTATAAAAATATCTATCTCAAACGTATTGTTTACCAAAATCATTTTTTTTATACTAATATGGATAATGTTTACCTCTCGGACTTTCAGCCCTTGCTAAAGATGCATATAGAATACTCCGGGCTTCGATTCTCTTCGCCCGGAGCTAATACCTTTAATCCTTTCAGGATTTAGAACACTTTTTACATCAACACCCACCTATAAGTGCAGGTTTGCAATACGTACCATATAGAGATTTGCAACCCCCAGGGTATTGGCCTCCCAGTTGCCAAAGCAATGAAAAGGTATTGAAAATCCATTAAATTGATTTCTTTGTGTCATGGTAAAAGTTTTTAATTCCGTATTAAATCCTTTATCCAGATAGTCATTTTATTTAAATAGAAAGTAGAACTATAAAGAGAATCCCTTAATCAAAATCATTAAATCATGAAGAAGTCCTTGAAAGTTTTCATACTGATCAGTTTATTTTCCATGAACCTGATCGGCCAGGTGATCGATGTTCCGTTCAAACAGGCGACATCTGTTAAATACACCCTTTCGAATGACCTCGAAGGGGCCGAATTGAAAAAAGTAGTGGTCGATTACAACGACATTGTGTATGTGCTTACCGACAAAGGGCTGTACAGGGATTATTATGAAAATGAAATCTCGAAAGATTTGTTTTACCGGCTATTGGCTACGAAGAAACCTGTCGATATTACCGTTCAGGAAAGTACCGGATATTTGTATTATTTATATGCTGATGAATTTCTGACCAATGCCCATGCCGGGACCATTTATGAGTATTTCCCAAAAGATGCGTACCAGCGCATATTGGTCAATGCGGATGATCAGGCGCTGCTATTAGGAGATAAAAAAGCGACATTGTACCAGCGAACTGAAAAAATTTCCGAACATAAATTGCCTAAAGGAACGCTTGTGGAAGCTTACGTGTATAATAAGCAGTTTTATTATTTGACGGCTGATGCCATTTACAAATTGGAAGGAGAGAAATGGCAAAAAATCCATGAAGGCAATAACCTAACGGCAATCACCTTTAAGCCAAATGAAATATTTGTCGGTACTTCCAATGGGTATTATTCCATTGATATTTATAATGGGGAGAAGATATTAGACATTGACAGTAAGCTTCCCGTTCCAGCTATTACGGATATTAAACTGGTAGGAACAGAGTTATGGTTTGCCTCAGACAACGGCGCATTTCTGAAAGAGTCTGATCGCTTCAGATATTTTGCAGGTGGGCGTTGGCTAAATGAAAACAATGTGACCGATATCGCTACCGACAGCAAAGGGGATATTTATTTTCTGACACCAACTGGCCTGAATAAAGTAAAATACCTTACACAAACCCTGGCGGATAAAACCGAAAAAATTCAGGACGACATCAGGAAATACCACATGCGTTTTGGGTGGGTCAATGAGATACGATATAAAGTGCCAGGCGATTTGAAATCTGCCAATTCTGCCGACAATGATAATGACGGTTTGTGGACTTCACTCTATCTCGGCAGCCAGGTGTTCCGCTACGCCACCACAGGAGAAGCGATTGCGAAGCGATATGTATGGGAGTCGTTCGAGTCCTTTGAGCGATTATTGACTGTAAACCCATTGAAAGGTTTTCCGGCAAGAACGTTTGAGCGGCGGGGTATTCTGGAATATGGTGATGCCTGGAGGCCTTCACAGGAAGAAGAGTGGGACTGGAAAGGCACCACGAGTACCGATGAGTACATCGCCTACCTGTTTATCGCTTCGATCATGGATGAATTTATAGTGGAAACCACAGAAGAGAAAGCGCGGGTTGTCAATTTCATCGATGCCATCATGACACACATCATCGAAAACAACTATTATTTTGTAGATGTGGATGGAAAGCCAACACGCTGGGGTCGTTGGAATCCCGAATATGTCAACTGGTATCCTTTGTATGTCTCTGATAGAAAGCTGAACAGCGCTCACCTAATTGCAGGTTTGCAATTGGCTTATGACCTGACGGGAAAGGAAATATATAAAACAGAAGCGTTTAAAATGATGGATGAGCACGGGTACCTGGAGAATATCCTGGCGCCGATGAGTGAAATGCGAAAGACGCTCGATTATGTCCATATGGGCGATGTGATGGGCGATGCCTGGAATCATTCCGATGATGAAATGTCGTTTATTACCTACTGGGTATTGTATCATCATGCATTCAACGATGATTTGAAACAAAAATATGTGGGCGTCATCCGGGAACATTGGGAGATGGAACGACCGGAAAAAGATGGGCTGTGGGAAATGCTGACTTATGGAACAAGCGGAGATATTGATCTGGAATCCACCTTATTTTTTCTGAGGGAATTTAATACCGATCTGGATAGGTATTCTACAAAAAACTCGCAGCGAAAGGACCTCGAATTATTACCGGAAAATTATCGTGGACAGACAACGAAAAAGCTGCTTTACCCCGGTGAACGTGAAATGCACCGCCACAATACCAATCCGTTTACCCTGGATCAGGGAGGCAGTCGAAGAAGCAGGCTGGCAGGAGATGAATACCTATTACCCTACTGGATGGCGAGGTATTTTAAGGTGATTGAGTAGAAGGCTGGGGACTGGGCACTGGTTACTGGGCGCTCATAAAAAGCATTAAAAACCCATGAATTATATGATAATAGTTTGTGGGAACACCATAGTCGTTAACCTTAGGGCTTTAATATTTCATTAACTAACTGATAATGTGTCTTTTTACGCCAAGGAGCCTGACAGGCTGTATTGTCAATTTGGGGTAGAAAATCTTTTTTAAGCCAAGAAGAAAGTGTCAATTG